>DHWS01000105.1:11772-28225 GCA_002413305.1 Actinobacteria bacterium UBA5176
GCCGCCTTGGTGAAGATGCCGCCCCCGACCCGCATGAACATCGCCAGCAACGAGCCACCGAACCCGAACCCGACCAGCACGCTCGTCGAGTCGGTCTTGTAGATGATCAGGATGAGCGTGGCGCCCAGGAGGCCGAGGCCGGCCGTGAACATGCCCGCGACCCCGCCGGCCCGGAACGCGATCCGCAGCGCCTTGCGCAGACCGCTTTCCCGGGCCGCGTTCGCCGTTCGGACGTTGGCTCGAACCGCCAGCCACATGCCGGCGAACCCGGTGGTCGCCGAGAAGACCGCACCCATCAGGAAGGCCACCGACCGGCCGACCCGGATGAACAGGGGCGCGTGATGGGCGCACTTCGTCACGATCTGGGTGGTGCATTCGTGCGCCACCGGCAGGACGAAGAACAGCGCCACGAACAGGATGCCGATGAAGACCCCGAGCGTCCGGAACTGCCGGTTGAGGTACGCGGCGGCGCCCTTCTGGATCGCCTTCGCGATGGTCTTCATCTTCTCGGTGCCCTCCGGGGCGGCCAGGACCTCCCGGCGCAGGTAGCCCGCGAACCCCAGCGCAACGAAGGCGACGACGAGGATCACCCAGAGAGCGTTGTCTTCGAACGTACGGAAGACCGCTTGGAACGAACCGGCCTCCTGGGCGAGAAACAGCATCCTCATCCTCCTGGTTGGTCGTGGCGGGTTGCGACAGCGGGGTCGAATCCCCAGGTCGGCGGCAGATTATAGCCGACGGGAGGTTGGGCCTCGTCCGGGACGAACCCGTCCCCACGGGCGGGCGACGTCACCGGGAGAGGAACGGCAACGAGACCGCGTAGGCCAGGACGAGGGCCCCAGCCTCCCAGCGGGTCAGCCGGCTTCCACGCGCCATCAACGCCCACGCCGCCACCGACGTGCCCGCCATCAGCCCGACGGCCACTCCTCCCACCGCCGCGGCCGGGCCGCCGTGGACGAAGGCCACCAGGGCCCCGCCGGCCAGGGCGATGAACAGGTTGCAGCCCAACACGTTGCCCACCACCAGGTCCTCGTGCCCGCGCCGGGCGGCCTGGACGCTGATGGCCACCAGCGGGGCCGACGTTCCCACCGCCACGATCGTCAAGCCGACGAAGCCCTGCCCGATCCCGAGCCTGGCGGCAAGGTCGCTCGCCGACCGGACCAGGAGCTCGCTCCCCAGGATCATCCCGGCCAGGCCGAGACCCGCCCGAACGACCTCCCTTCGGAGCCGCGCCCGCTTCCGGCCGCCGAAGAACCGGTCCACTTCGATCTCCAGCTCGTCGCCGGGCGGCTCGAGGCCGGCGTTGGCGACCAGGCCGGGCACGACCAGCGCCAGAGCGACCAGCAGGAGGGCGCCGTCGAGCCGGGACAGCCCGCCACGCAGCAGGACGGCGAAGAGCACGACGGCCGCGACGCTGATCGGCGCCTCGCGGCGCACGGTGCGGGAGTCCACGCGGATCGGGGCAACCAACGCCGCCAGGGCCAGGGCGAGACAGATGTTCGCGACGTTCGACCCGACCAGGTTCCCCACCGCCAGCTGCGGGTCTCCGCGCAGGGACGCCACCCCCGACACGAACAGCTCGGGCAGGCTCGCCCCCAGACCGCCGACCACCGCGCCGACCACGGAAGGCCGGACCCGCATCACGCTGGCCAGACGGGCAACGCCGACGACGAACTGATCGCCGGACGACATGAGGACGGCGAGGCTGGCGACCAGCACGAGGGAGTCAGCGATCACGACCGACCCTCTTCACCTCGGGCGGATCAGGAGGGCGAAACCTCGCCCCCCAGTGAGAGGCGCATCCGGAGCACCGAACCGCCGCCCTCGCGAGGCGTGATCGTCAGCTCATCGACCAAGCCGCGGATGATCGGGACGGCGAGCGCGTGGTCGAACGGCAGTTCGTCCGTATCGATCTCGCCCGGCGGCCCCGACACCTCGTGGTCCCGGAGGGGACCGGTTTCCATCACGTCCACGATCAGGCCGTTCGCGCCGCCCTGGGCCTGGATGACCAGCGGCTCATGGCCCAAGGCGTTCTGGGCGATCGCGGTGTTGCATGCCTCCGAGACCGCCAGTTTCACGTTCTCCACCACGTCCTCGTCCGCGCCGTGCAGGCGGGCCAGGGCGGAGACGGCCTGGCGAACCATGCGGACGAATTCTGGCTTCGGAGGGAATTCGACCTCGAGCTCGGCCTCCCGAGCTCGGACCGCCCCGCCCTCCGTCATGACTCAGCGGTGGGAGCGGAGGAGGGAGCCGACGAGCCGAGCGCGTCCTCCACCGATCCGCGGAGGAGGAACGCCTTGTTCAGGCCCGTGATGTCGAAGATCTTCAGGATCTTGTCCTGGGTCGCCACGATGGAGAACTCGCCGCCCCGGGTCTTGACGCGCTTCAATCCTTCGACCAGCACGCCGAGGCCGGTGGAGTCGAGGAAGTCCACCTCGCCCATGTCGACCACGACATCGCGAGCCCCCTGTCCGATCAGGTCGAGCAGGGCCTGTCGAAGGAGTGGCGCCGTGTAGACGTCGATCTCGCCTCGCAGGGAGAGGACGCCGGCCTCGCCCTGCCGGCTGGTCTGCAGGTCCAGATCCACGGGTCCGGAGTCTAGCACCGGGCTGGATCACGGCTGTTCGCGGGCCGAAAGGGATATCCCCGGAGGCCCGCGGGACCAGGCCCGACTGGTCACTTCGGTCTCGGTCGTTGCGAAAAGGGGGAGAGCCCGTTAACCTCGCGCGCCGATGCGCTCCGCACCACCCGCCGACCGGCCGGCCGGCGATCCGGACGGGGTCACCCTCTCCGGACAGCCCGAAGGGCACGCCGAGGCCGGCCGAACCGTACGCCATGCGGGGCGCCGCCGCGCCCGCGTCCGGGTGCTCGTCGGGGTGGCGGTGCTTGCTCTGGCTGGCGGGGCTCTGGGGTTCGCCCTGACCCGCCACCACGCCGGTCCGAGCACCATCGCGCACGGCAGCCCCTCCCCCAGGAGCCCGGTCCCGCCGGCGGAACCGTTCACGTTCACCTCGACGAAGACCGACGTGATCGGGGTGTCGGCGGCCGGCAAGGCGTCCGCGGTCCAGCTGGCCACCACGATCCAGGCCTCGCTGGTCTCGTTCTACCAGCAGGCGTTCGCCACACCCTCCACCTGGACGAGAGGCGTGCCGGCGTCGGCCTGGAGCGTCTTCTCGCCCGCGATCCGGGCTCAGGCCGAACGTGACTCCACATCCCTTGCCCTGGGCGCGCAGGCCCCGGACCTGCTGCGAATGCACGTGACCGATTCGACACTCACCGTGCACGTGCTGGTCGACGCCTCCGGCCATCCCGTGTCCGCCCTGGCCGACGTCACGGTGCAGGCGACCGGTTCGCTGAAAGACGGAGAGATCGTGAGCGTGACGAACTCGGCATCGCTCCTGTTCCGCCGGCTGGACCAGGCCTGGGTGATCACCGGATATCCCGCCGCGAACACCTCGGTCACGGCTCCCACGCCCACGCTGGGACCGTCGCCCACGAGCGGCTCGCCAAGCCCGGGCTCGGCGAGCACGACGCCATCGGCGAGTCCCACGTCGTGAGTGCCGCCTCGACCACCGCGCGTGGCTTTCGTGGCCGGCACCTCTTGGGCGCCGGCCTGGTCGTGACCCTCCTCGCGGCAACCGCCCTGGTCGTGACCGACCGCGCCGGCGGCACGGAGACGGCCCTCTCATCGGCCGCGGCTTCCGCGTTCGTGGAGATCCACGCGGTCCACGGTGCGTCCTTCGTCCCGGCGCTCGAAGGCAGGCGGCCGCTGTTCATCCTGGCGCTGGGGAGCGACGCCCGGCCAGGGCAGGACATCCTGCACGAGCGGGCCGATTCGATCCACCTGATCGGCATCAACCTGGCCCGGCATCGGGCGACGGCACTCGGGTTCCCGCGGGACTCGTGGGTCCCGATCCCGGGCTTCGGGACGAACAAGATCAACACCGCGATGGCCGACGGCGGGCCTCCCCTGCTGGTCCGGACCGTCGAGAACCTCACCGGCGTGACGATCGACTTCTGGCTCCTGACCTCGTTCAACGGGCTGATCACCATGGTCAGCCAGATCGGCGGCCTGACGGTGAACGTGCCCCAGGCCATGCACGACCACTACTCGGGTTCGAACTTCGCCAAGGGCATCCGTCACCTGACCGGGCGCCAGGCCCTCTCGTTCGCCCGCGACCGCCACAGCTTCCTGAACGGCGACCTCACCCGTTCGCTGAACCAGGGCCGGCTGCTGGTGGCCGCGCTGAGCAGCCTGCATGCAAGGTTCGCGAAGGACCCGGCGGCGCTCTTCGACTGGGTGGCCGTGCTGTGGAAGGAGGTCCACACCGACCTCGACCTCAGCACGATCCTCGACCTTGCCCTCACCGCCACCCAGGTTCCGGTGTCGAACGTCAACAACCTGATCGTGCCTGCCACCGTGGGGAACGTGGGCGCCGTCAGTGTGGTGTTCATCCTGTCGTCCGCGTCCGCCGTGTACGCGGATATCCGGGCGAACGGGATCGTCGGGTCCTAGCGAGCGAACCGAGCGTCAGAAGGTCGAGATCACCACCACCGCGTAGACGACGAACACCGCTCCGAACGGCACCAGGAAGAGCGGCGTCAGCGTCCGGCGGACCTTCGCCACCAGCCACACCATGGTCGACGCTCCCAGTGTGATGAGCGCCGCGGCCAGAGCCACCCCGCTCAGCCGCCACGACGTCCCGAGCAGCCCGATGATCATCGGGAAGGTCGCCTGGAAGACCATCGCCCCGGTCACGTTGCCCGCCGCCAGCGTGTCCTTCCTCCGCCGGATCCACAGCACGCTGTTCATGAGCTCGGGGAGCTCGGTGGCAACCGGTGCGACCAGCAGCGCGAACGGCAGGCTGGGGATATGGAAGCTGGCCGTGATCGTGTCGATGGAGGTGACGAACAGCCGCGCCCCGCCCACGATCATCGCCAGGCCGGCAAGCGTCTGCACGATCGTGGCCCACAGCGGCGGCTTCGGCGCCCACGCCCCCGCTCGGTCGCTCACCCGGGCCAACCATCGCCGGAAGTACAGCGGCTGGATGGCGCCCGAGGCCTCCTTCTCGATCTCCGCCTCGCCCGGCTGGTGGAAGTGCCGGTAGACATAGAACCCGTAGCCGGCGAGCAGCGCCACCGCCAGCACCCACCGGAACGCCTTGACGTGCCACACCCCAGCCAGGATGCCCAGGGCGAACGCGACCGAGAAGTACCCGAGGTCCTGCCCGATCACGCTGGGTTCGGCCTGCAGGACCGGGGGTCGGCGACGGGATCTCGCGAACCGCAGGACGGACGCCCCGAGCAGGCACATCCCCAGGGTGCCGAGCATGAAGGGACCGCCCAGAATCGCCCCCACCCCGACCTCGTTGCCCGTCGCGCGGCCGGTCAGGATGGCAACGAACGGAAGCGCCGTCTCGGGCAGCGCCGTGCCGATCGCGGCCAGGACGCTGCCTACGGCGCCCTCGGAGAGCCCGAGGTCCTCGCCGATCCATTCGATCCCGTTCGTGAATACCGCCGAGCCGGCCACGATGACCAGCAGGGCGACAACTAAGAGGACGATGTCCATTGGGCGGGGATTCTCCCATCCCCACCGGTGGTGGCGACGGCTAGCATCGGCTCCGGATGGACGCGCGCGGATTCCTGGACGGCCTCACCGCTCTGGAGGGCACGGAGGGCTCCCTGGCGCACATCGAGGTGATCGAAGCCGTCGAGCCCATCCTGGTCCCGCTCCCCGACCTGCCCGAGGTGCTCGTCCAGCGGCTCCGGCTCGTGGGGATCGATGGGCTCTACCCGCACCAGCGCGCCGCCCTCGATGTGCTTGACGCGGGGAAGAACGTGATCATCGCCACCGGCACCGCGTCCGGGAAGACCCTCGTGTACAACCTGGCCTTCGCGCGGGCCGCCATCGCCGACGAGAAGCGCACCGCCCTCTACGTGTTCCCGACCAAGGCGCTTGCCCGCGACCAGCTCCGCCAGGTCAGGGAGCTGAAGCTGCCGCAGGTTCGCGGAGCCGTTTACGACGGCGACACCCCACAGGAGGAGCGTGCGCTGATCCGGCGGAACGCGAACCTGGTGATGACCAACCCCGACATGTTGCATCGTTCGGTCCTCCGCGGGCACCAGCGGTGGGCGGACTTCTTCCTTCGCCTCTCGCTGGTCGTGGTGGACGAAGCGCACATCGCGCGAGGAGTGTTCGGGTCGCACGTAGCGATGGTGCTCCGGAGGCTCCGGCGCCTGATCGCCCACTACGGGGGACAGCCGCAGTTCGTCCTGGCGTCGGCCACTATCGGGAACCCGGTTGAGCTGGCGGAACGGCTTGTGGGGCAACCCTTCTCGGAGGTGAGCGACGACCGCTCACCGCGCGGCGAGAAGCTGTTCGCCCTGTGGAACCCGCCGTTCGTCGACGAGGAGCTGGGGCTCCGCAGGTCTGCCGTGAGCGAGACCTCGTGGCTGCTCCGGCAGCTGGTCGAACAGGAGACGCGGACCATCGCGTTCTGCCGGACGCGGCGGTCGGCCGAACTGGTGGCCGAATTCGCCCGCCGGGAGTTGCCGGGGGCGCTGAAGCGGCGGGTGAAGGCCTACCGGGCCGGCTTCCTGGCCGAGGAGCGGCGGGAGCTCGAACGCCAGCTCGCGTCCGGGGAGCTGCTGGGCGTTGCTGCGACGAACGCGCTGGAGCTGGGGATCGACGTCGGGTCTCTGGACGCGGCGCTGCTGGCCGGCTACCCGGGGACGCGGGCGTCGATGTGGCAACAGGCCGGGCGGGCGGGCCGTCGATCGGGGCCCGCGCTGGCCATACTGGTCGCCCAAGACGACCCGCTGGACCAGTACCTGGTGAACCACCCAAGGGACCTGTTCGAGAAACCACCCGAGGCGGCGGTCATCGACCCGTCCAACCCCTACGTGGTCGGGCCCCACGTAGCATGCGCGGCACGCGAACAACCCCTGTCCGAGGACGAGTTGGCCATCTTCGGCGAAGAGGCGCAGGGTTCGATCGCCTCACTGGTCTCCACCGGCGAGCTGTTCTGGCGGCGGGGCCTCCTCTATCACCGCGGGCGGGAGTCGCCGCACGCCCTGGTGGACATCCGTTCGGCCTCCGGCGCGCTGTACGCGATCGTCGACGAGGAGACCGGCGCCCTGCTCGGCACGGTCGACGAGGGGCGGGCGTTCGTGCACGTCCACCCGGGCGCCGTCTACCTCCACCAGGGCGAGCAGTTCGAGATCACGGAACTCGACCTCGAACGCAAGATCGCCCTCGTCGCCAAGAGCGACGCCGACTACTACACGCAGCCGCGGACCGCGACCGAGCTCGACGTGATCCGCGCGGTCGAACACGCCCGGGTGGGCGACGTGCCGGCGGTCTTCGGCGAGGTCCGGGTGACCAACCAGGTCACGGGGTTCCAGCGCAAGTCCACCCTGACGCAGGAGGTGCTGGACGTCGTCGACCTGAACCTCCCGGCGCAGACGCTCACCACGAAGGCGCTGTGGTGGATCCTCCCCCCACAGGTGCTCGACCGCGCCGGGCTGACCGACTCGACCGTGCCCGGTTCGATCCACGCTGCAGAGCACGCCGCGATCGGGCTGCTCCCGCTGGTGGCGACGTGCGACCGGTGGGACATCGGAGGGCTGTCGACGCCGATCCATCCCGACACGGCTTCGGCAACGATCTTCATCTACGACGGGTACCCGGGCGGCGCGGGGATCACCGAGAAGGGATTCCACTCTGAACGCCGCCTGCTCGAAGCAACCCTGGAGACCGTCCGCGGCTGCCGCTGTGCCCATGGCTGCCCGTCCTGTATCCAGTCGCCCAAGTGCGGGAACGGCAACGAGCCGCTCGACAAACCGGGTGCGATCGCGCTGCTCTCGGCGATGCTCGGCCTCGCCTGGGGCTGACCCTCGCACCCATCGGGAGCGAGAGACCTCTCCTCTCGCCACGAGGTGCGATAGTTCGAACCGTCATGACGCCACCCTCGATCGCGGTCTGCGGACCCGACCCCGCTCCGGGCAAACAGGTCGAAGCCCAAGCCGAAGCGGTCGGCCGGCTGATCGCACGAGCCGGAGCGGTCCTGGTGTGCGGCGGGCTCGAAGGCGTGATGGAGGCGGCGTGCCGCGGCGCCGCGGCGGAGGGCGGGATGACGGTCGGCATCCTCCCGGACCTCAACCGGCGGCGGGCCAATCCGTACCTCACCTATTCGATCCCCACCGGGATGGGCGAGATGCGAAACACCCTTATCGTCCGGGCCGCAGATGCCCTGATCGCCATCGCCGGGGAGTTCGGCACCCTCTCCGAGATCGCGTTCGCCCTCAAGACCGGGGTCCCCGTCGTCGGCCTGGGCACGTGGGAGCTGTCGAAGGCCGGGGGCCACCCCGTGGACGCGTTCGTCCGTGCGACCACCCCCGAGGACGCCGTCGCCGAGGCGCTCCGACTGGCGGCCTCGCGAACCGTTTGACGGCCGGCGTGGGCCAGCGCTGATCGTCCGCTTCGAACCGGGCACACCGGCCCCTTCGCAGGAGTGACCGAGTCGTTACCGTGGTGGGCGGGGGAAGTGACGCGTCGGTCCGAGCATGGCCCCGTCACCGTTGGCGCCATACGGTACGGCGCGACACCTCTCCACCGGAAGGAGCCGACTGTGAAGCGGGTCGCCATCGCTGCTCTGGCTGTGGGCCTCGCCTTCACCGCGTGCACCTCGCCCGCCGCGCGCACCCAGCCGGCCCCCGGCCGTTCGAGCTCAAGCCTCAGCCCGAGCCCCATCGCCGCCTCGAGCCCTACCCAGACGGGCCCGTCACCGAGCCCTGCCTCCGTCTTCCACGCAACCGTCGAGATCATCGATCCGCCCACTCGGGCCCGCATGGTGCCATCCACATGGCGCCCCGGCTGCCCAGTCCCCATCGATGATCTTCGCCTGGTCACGCTCTCCTTCTGGGGCTTCGACGGGGAACCACACACGGGCCGCCTGATCGTCAACCGGGACGTGGCCCAGCCGGTCGTTTCGGCCTTCCATCGCCTGTTCGACGCGCGGTTCCCCATCCGGCGCATGCAGACGGTCGAGTCGTTCGGCGGGGATGACGAACGTTCCATGGAGGCGGACAACACGTCCGCGTTCAACTGCCGGCCGGTCGAAGGAAACCCGGGCTCGTGGTCGCAGCACGCCCTCGGACGGGCATTGGACCTCGACCCGCTGGAGAACCCCTACGTGCGCGGCGACA
Source organism: Actinobacteria bacterium UBA5176 (assembly GCA_002413305.1). Classification (GTDB taxonomy): domain Bacteria; phylum Actinomycetota; class UBA4738; order UBA4738; family UBA4738; genus UBA4738. The sequence continues at coordinate 20,980 of DHWS01000105.1, forward strand.
CGGTCCTCCCGGTCACCGCCACGCGATACACGGACCGGAGCCTCCACATCCCCGGGCTGATCCACCGGGGCGACGCGGCGACCAGCGCGTTCGCGGCGGTCGGCTGGGGATGGGGCGGTGCCTGGGGCTCGCTCAAGGATTACCAGCACTTCTCCGCGAACGGCCTGTGAGTCGATCTTCCGCTTTTCCCTGGTCCGAACAGGCCTGCTGTGCTACAAGACCGGCAGGACGAAGGGGGCGAAGGTGGAGAGGGAAGGACAGCAGCCGCCGGACGAACCGGTGCAGCGGGATCCGGATCCGCTCACGGGCTGGACCCCCCATCCCGGCGCCACCCGGCGAGCCGCCGGCGGACGGTGAGCCCCCGCCGCCCACAGCACCCACCGAGCCCGCGGCCCAGGCGGTCCTGATCACCGCGCCCACCTTCGCCACCGATCCCTCCTTCCCCGCGCCACCACCCACCCCGCCCAGGGGCAACCGCCGCACGCTGGTCATCGCCCTGATCGGCGCCGTGCTCCTGGCCGGGGGCGTTGTGACCGGCATCGCCCTGTCGGGTGCGAGCTCGAAGAACGCGGTCAACACGCCGAACGCGTCGCCGAGCCCGGCCGTATCGCCGACAGTCCCACCGCCCGGTGACCTCACCGCGACGGCGAAGGGCGTGTCCGTCACGCTCTCCTGGACGGCCCCTGCCGATCCCAAGATCGACGTGTACAACATCTTCCGGAACGGCTCGCTGGTCACCACGGTCTTCGTCCCGACGACCACCTATACCGACGTCACTGTGTCGCCCGGCAAGATGTACACCTACGACCTGGTCGCCGGGCAAGCCGGTACGTTCTCGACCCAGGTGCCCGTCACGGTTGCCGTGCCGAGCATCCGGGTGGCCGAAAGCCGCGTGGACGGCGATTACAACGTGAACGCGAAGACGCTCACCCAGAGCGGGTTCATCGGTTCGCTGCCGAAGACCTTCACGCTCGGGTGGCACTTCGTACCGAAGTGCGCCACGGGCGCGTGCGACGTGGCGTGGACCGACCTCTTCTCGAAGACCCTGAAAGGGACCCTGAAGGAGAAGAACGGGACCTATGCGGGCGGTGACACGGGGGACTTCAACGGCGTCTGCGGCCACGTCCACGTCAGCAACACGACGCTGGCCATCACGTTCAAGGTGACGAAGGCGAGTGCGGTGGGCGGGGTGTGGACCGCGACGAAGCTGGTCGGGACGTTCGCAGCTACCAGCCCGGCGTCCTTCGGCTGTGTCAGCACCCGGGCCACGTATTCGTTCGTGGCGACCAGCGGATTCTGAGCCGCACGGTCAGGCCGCCGGCGTTCTCCCGGTGATCCGGGCCAACGCCCGGCGTTCGGCGGGAGCCAACCCGATCGAGAGCAGCAGCGCGGTGTAGGCCAGACCCCCGCCCACCCCGGTCGCCACCAGGTCCGGCGCCCATCCGCCATGCCGGAGCCCCAGATGCACCAGGATCATCACCAGGGCGGACCCTGCCGCCGGTACGGCGAGCCGCGCGTAGTGCCGGTTGAACGGCTGGATCCGGACGAACCGCCACACCAGGTACAACCCGAGCCCGTTCGACACCACCAGCGCGATCATCTGCGCGACCGCCGCCCCGCGGGCCCCCAGGTGCGGCGCCAGCAGGAAGGCCGCCCCCAGGTCCAGCGCGAACGAGACCGAGTACACGGCCAGATCCCACACCGTCCGACCGACCATCACCAGGATGAACCCGACGCTGCCGGTCGCCACGTTCACCAGCTGGCCGATCAGGAGGATACGCAGGGGAGTGCTGCCGGTTTCAAAGTGCGCCCCGAACAACTGGAGGGCCGGACCCGGCGCCACTGCCAGCAGCAGGACCAACGGGATCGTCCCCGCCACCATCCACCGCGTCAGCGCTTGGTACAAGCCGTTCAGCTTGTCGCGCTCACCCCGCGCGTGGAGGTCCGCCACGAACGGGCTGAACATGTAGTTGACGGCCACCAGGAAGAGCACCAGCGCCTGCCCCAGCCGGATCGCCGCTGCATACACGCCGAGCTCGCCCGACGGCACGTACCGCGCCAGGACGAAGTAGTCCGTCCAGAACAGCAGCTGTGCCAGCAGCGAGGCGGGTGCCCGTGGGGCTCCGTACCGGATCAGTTCCCGAACCTCGCCGGGCTCCGCCGGAAGCGCCGGGGAGAACTTCGCTGTCTCCTTCCGCCACAGTACGAACGCTGCGAGCGTGGCCAGGATCCACGAAACGGCGTAGGCGAGCACGCTCATTCCGACCGTTTTCGACGCGACCCAACCCACCGCCATCAAGAGGATCCACGCCAGCGGCTGCCCGGCCCAGTAGATGAGAAGGGTGTGGCGCATGATCTTCAGCCCGCGGGTTCCGCCCAGGTACACCTGCGACAACGCCACGAACGGCAGGGCGAGGGCGGCGAACTCCAGCGCGGTCTTCGAGCCGCTCTCACCGAACGCGTGCGACAGTGGGCCGGCGGCGAACAGGACGACCAGGGCAAGGACCGCGCTGGCCACCGCAGCGATCGCCGCCGCGCGGTTCATCACCGCACGCGCCCGGCCCGGTTCGCCCTTCCCGACGTCGACCGCCACCCGCCGGACCGCCGCCATGTCCATCCCGAACCGTGTGGCGGCGCCGCCGATGAACGCCAGTTGCGTGGCCAGCGTGATGAGCCCGAGCGCCTCCGCGCCATGCGCCTTCCCGAACGCCCGAGAGATCAGGATGTTCGTCCCCAGCGTGGCCAGGACGAACACCGCCAGCCCGAGGACGTTCTGTCCTGTTCCCGACAGGATGGCCAGCTGGTCGCCGAACCGCTCGCTCGGCAGGGCCGAGGCGATGGCGGCACGGATGCGGTTCGATCGGTGTCCCTGGCCCGCCGGATCTCGGCTCACTCGAGGTACCCGAGCCCCCGGAGGTGTTCCTCGACCTCCTCGGCCTCCGATTCGTTCAGCCCGAGGTCGACGCCGGCAGCTATCTCGTCCGGGGCCAGGTCCGCCGCCGAAGCCGCGGCCCGCTCGCCGACCAGCGGCTGCAGCACCGAGCCGCCATGCCGGACCGAGGCCGACGCCCCCGCTGCGGCCAGGACGGTCGGCGCAAGGTCGATCAACCGGGCGACCTCGGGGAACGCCTCGCCTCGAACCGCCGGGCCGGCCGCGGCCAGCACCCCGTCGATCCGGTGGTCACCCGACAGCCAGTCGGCTGCCTCCACCGCGGACCGGGAGTGGGTGAGGCTGTACAGCGGGGCGGGTTCGAGCAGCAGGTCGGGAGCCTCCTCGGCGAACCTCCCCTTGAACACCTCCTCGCGTCGCCACACCCGCCCGACCGGCCGGCGACCGGTCCGCGGGTCGGCGAACGCGCCGACCCTGCCGGCGAGCTCATCGCGGAGACGCTCGAACTCCTGGGGCGGCACGATCCCGTCGAGCTCACGCCCGGCGAGGTTCACCGAGATACCCTCCCCCGTCGAACGCACGCTGGTGTAGGCCCGGGTCTTCGACCAGTTCACGGCCTGCGGGAGTGCCACCTTGCCGTGGAGGCCGAGCACGTCGTACGCCTTCCGGGCGAGGGTTCGAACCGGCCCCCACTGCATCGGGCCGAACACCGCGTTCGAGGCCGAGAACTCCAGGTAGCCGAGCTTCTCCAGCAACCGGTCCATGTTCACCGCGCCGGTGCACGACTGCATGCCGTGGTCGCTCATGAACAGGACCAGGTCATCGGCCGACGCGCGCGAGACCAGCGCCCCGAGCGCGTCGTCCAGCAGATGGTAAAGCTCCCGTACTTTCCTGCCGAGGGCGGTCTTCGACAGTATGCCGTATTCCGGGTGGTCGGGAGAGATGTACTTCGAAAGGCAGTGCTGGATCCGGTCGGTGGCCATGAAGGCCAGGCAGGCCACACGCCAGTCGGTGGTGTCGAGGAGATGCTCCATCGACCGCCGGCGGGCGCGAACGAATCGCGCGGCCTCCTCCAACAGTGCGTCCGGGCGGTTCCGAAAGGTGACCCACGAGATGCCATTGATCGGCCACGGCGCGCCTGCAGCCTTCAGCTCGTCGGCCAGCCCTTCGGGATGGGTGAACGAGCGACCCTTCGGCAGGACTCCACCGGCGATGAGCTTCCCCGTGATCCGCGGGGCCGGGAAGGTCAGCGGGACGTTCGTCATGATCGTCTCCACCCCGGCCGACGCGAGGTCAGCCAGGAACGTCCGCTCCTTGATCGAGCGGAACGACACCGGGTACTGGCGCCTCGACCCTCCGCGCGCCTCGAGGATGTCGTACACGCCATGGTCGGCCGGGTCCACGCCGGTCAGGAACGAAGGCCACGCCGACCACGAATGCGTTGGAAGCGTCGACTTGAGGACCGCGCGGCCGCCTCGGGCGATCAGGGCTTCGAGGTTCGGCAGGACGCCGGCCTCGAGCATGGGGTCGAGGATGCGCCAGTCGGCACCGTCCCATCCGATGAGGAGCACTCGTGGCATCGCGTTCTTCGTTCCCGCTCGCAGACGGTCGGCAACCGTTCGGTCTGACGGCTCGGGCTAGTCTACGTTGCCCAGTTCGAACGGCCGGGGAGGCCACACGAGGTTCGGTCTTCCACCCTTTCGCGTCCCCCTCCCCGGGTTGTAGCCTCCGGGGAGGCAAACCTGCGCGCGCAGGGCTGGGCGAGGACCGACATGAGCGGGCAGAACGACCACGAGCGTCGAAGCATGCGCCAGAACCTCCGGGAGCTTCCCCCGGCGGCCTGGTTCCTCATCGCCGGGACCTTCGTCAACTGGTTCGCGTCCTTCGCCATCGTCTTCCTGGTCCTGTACCTGACCCGGCGCGGGCTCGGCGTGGTGTCGGCGGGCACGGCACTGGCCGCCTACGGCGCGGGAGCTGTGCGCCGGTGCGATCGGCGGCCACCTGGCCGACCGGCTCGGACGCCGGACGACCATCGCCATCTCGATGTTCGGCAGCGCCGGTTCCGTCCTCGCCCTGTACGCGGTGCACGCGTATCCGGCCATCGTGGCGCTCGCCTTCGGCGCCGGGATCACCGGAGAGACGTTCCGCCCGGCGGGTCGCGCGCTGATCGCCGACCTGGTGCCCGAGGGGGCGCGGGTGACGGCGTACGCGGCGTCCCGATTCGCGGGCAGCATCGGCCTGGCCTCCGGCAGCGCTCTGGCCGGGTTCCTGGCGAACCACTCGTTCCTGTGGGTCTTCATCTCCGATGCCGCGACGTCCGTCGCGTTCGGGGTGATCGCGCTCTCGCTGCTACCCGAGACGACGAAGGTCACCCGGGAGCAGGAGGGGAAGCTCGGCGGCGGATACCGTTCGATGCTCGCCGACCGGGCGTTCCTGCTGTTCCTGCTGGGCTCGGCGATGATCGGGTTCATCTTCCTGCAGACGAACGCGACCCTCCCGCTCCACGTGACCCGCATCGCCCACCTGCCGATCTCCGACTACGGCCTGATGCTCTCCATGAACAGCGTCCTGGTGGCGTGCTTCGAGCTGCCGATCTCTGCGTGGACGATGCACCGCCCGGCCAAGGCGATGATCGCGCTCGGGTTCGTGCTTTCGGGGTGGGGTTCGGACTGACGGCGTTCGCCCATTCGCTCCCGGCCCTGCTCGGGACCGTGGCCATCTGGTCGCTCGGGGAGATGATCGGCGCGCCGGTCGGCTATGCCTACGTTGCCGACATCGCGCCCGAGCACCTGCGGGGCCGCTACCAGGGCGTCTACGGGCTGGCCTGGGCCACCGGGTCGGTGACCGGGCCCGTGCTGGGGACGTTCCTGTTCGGGCGGAGCCCCGACGCCCTGTGGGGGCTGTGCGCGGCGTTCGGCATGACCAGCGCGTTGCTGGTCCTGGCGGGACGTACCCCACCCGCGCGACCGGCCGAGGCGGGACCATCGACCCAGCGCGACCTCGACGCCGTGCTCGAACAGGGCCCGTCCGAAACGGTCGTCCCCCTCCCCTGACATCCAGACCACCACATCCCGCGGTGTCGTCCTGAGCCGTGCGATGGTTGACGCGTATGCTCACGCGATATATCGTGTCGATATATTCGTCTGATATATCGCGTCGATACGATAGGGACACGAAGGGAACGAGAGCGCATGCTGGAACTGGCCATCCTGGGGCTCCTGAAGGAGTCCTCCATGCACGGCTACCAGCTCAGGAAGCGCCTCGCGGAGGCGTTGGGAAGCTTCTGGCAGGTGTCGTACGGCTCCCTCTACCCCGCCCTGAAGCGCCTCCAGCGCGAAGAGGCGGTCGAGATGATCTTCCCCAGGGAACAGGTGGCGAGGCGCCGCAACGTCTACCGCATCACCGTCAAGGGCGAGGAGATGTTCGCCGAGCTCCTCGAACGGGTCGGGCAGGATGCCACCGAGGACAACGGCTTCTCCGTGCGGTTCGCCTTCTTCCAGTACCTGAAGCCCGAGACGAGGATCCGCCTGCTCGAGCGCCGGCGCGCCTTCCTGGAGGGGCGGTGGGCGAACCTTCGGGACTCGCTCGCCAGCGCCAAAGAGCGAATCGATGGCTACACGCTGTCCCTGATGAACCACCAGCTTTCCACCACCGAGAGCGACATCCGGTGGCTGGACGACCTGATCGCGGCGGAACAGCGGCAGGTGCCCGCGCCGCGTCCGAGCAGGACTCGGGCGGCTCGGCCGAGCCACACCACCGCCCGCCTACCCCAGAAGGAGCGTGCGTGACATGAGGAGCGAGAAGATCCGCGTCGGGATCGTGGGCGTGGGGAACTGCGCGGCGGCCCTCGTCCAGGGCGTGGAGTTCTACCGGGACGCCCCGGCCACCGAGAAGGTCCCCGGCCTGATGCACGTCCTGCTCGGCTCCTATCACGTGCGCGACATCGAGTCCGTCGCCGCGTTCGATGTCGACGCGAAGAAGGTCGGCAAGGACATCTCCGAGGCCGTCTTCACCCAGCCGAACAACACGATCCGGTTCGCCGACGTCCCGCCAATGGGCGTGGAGGTCCAGCGGGGACCGACCCTGGACGGCCTGGGGCAGTACTACCGGCAGGAGATCGTCGAGTCCTCCGAGGACCCGGTCGACGTGGCCGCCGTCCTTCGCGACCGCGGGGTCGACGTCTTGGTCAGTTACCTCCCCGTCGGCTCCGAAGTGGCCGCGCGGCACTACGCGCAGGCCGCGCTCGAGGCGGGGTGCGGGTTCGTAAACTGCATGCCGGTGTTCATCTCCTCCGACCGCGAATGGGCCCGCCGGTTCGCCGACGCCGGCCTGCCGATCGTGGGCGACGACATCAAG
>DHWS01000105.1:28430-55260 GCA_002413305.1 Actinobacteria bacterium UBA5176
CGGACCTACCAGCTGAACTTCGGCGGCAACATGGACTTCATGAACATGCTCGAGCGGGAGCGCCTGACGTCGAAGAAGATCTCCAAGACGCAGTCGGTGCAGAGCCAGCTGCGCGAGAACCTCGACAAGGAGAACATCCACATCGGGCCGTCGGACTACGTGCCGTGGTTGCAGGACCGGAAGTGGGCGCAGATCCGGCTGGAAGGGACGGCCTTCGGCGATGTCCCGCTCACCGTCGAGATGAAGCTCGAAGTGTGGGACTCGCCGAATTCGGCTGGGATCGTGATCGACGCCATCCGGTGCTGCCGGCTGGCCCTCGACCGCGGCGTGGCCGGCCCGCTGATCGGGCCCAGCGCGTACTTCATGAAGTCGCCGCCGGTGCAGTTCAGCGACGAAGCCGCCCGGGAGATGGTCGAGGAGTTCATCCAGGGGAACGGTGCGTCGAAGAAGGCCGACTGGTCCGCGTTCTTCGACGCACACACCGCCTGAGCTAGAGCATCACGGGCGTGAGCGCCGGATCGCAGGCGCGTGCCCCGGGGACGTTCGCCCGCGCCCGTTCGGCGCTTCGGTCCCCCGACTTCTCCCTCCTGCTCGCCTGTCGGCTGGCCAGCCAGCTCGCCGACGGGTTCTTCCAGGCGTACCTGGTCGCCGAGATCGTCTTCCTGAACCCCGAGGGACACTCGACCGCGGCCGGCGTGGCGAAGGCGTACGCGCTGCTGGTGATCCCCTTCTCGGTCCTCGGGCCTCTCTCGGGCGTGCTGATCGACCGGTGGAGCCGCAGACGCATCCTGCTCGCGACGCCGGTGCTGAAGGCGGCTGCCGTCGTGGTCCTGATCCCACTGGGAGGCACCTCGATCTGGCTCTACGTGCCGGCGCTCCTGGTCGTTTCGCTGAACCGGTTCTTCCTGACGACCGCCACCTCGTCGATCCCCTCGCTGGTGGCCGACCAGGACCTGCTCATGGCGAACTCGATGTCGACCGTTGGTGGGACGGTGGTGACGTTCGTCGGGATCGTCGTTGGAACGAAGCTGGTGAAGCCTCTCGGGGCGACAAGCGTGCTGTGGGCGGGGGCGGCGCTGTACCTCTTGGCGGGGTTCCTGGCCACCCGCATCCACCAGCCGCTTCGCGCCGTGCGCCCCGACGCGTCCGTGCGTGCCGAGCTGAGCCGGGTATTCGCCGACCTATGGTCCGGGGCGAAGCGCCTGGCGGCGACGCCGGTGGCGGCGGGTTCGATCACCTGCATCTCTGCCGACCAGTTCCTGGTGGGCTTCGTCACCGTGCTGTCCCTGGTGGTGTTCAAGCAGCGCTTCCACCAAGGGGTGGGGTCCTACGGGAACATCATCGCGGCCGGCGGCGCCGGGGTGCTGGCCGGGACGCTGACGGTGGGGCTGTTCGAGGAGCGCATGGAGAAGCCCCGCATCGTGGCGGTGGCGTTCGCCCTGGCCGCGGTGGTCTGCCTGGCGGTCGCGCCGGACATCGGCGGGGTAACGATCCTGCTGACGTCGTTCGTCCTGGGGCTCACGTTCGCGTGGCGGAAGATCCCTGTCGACACCATGGTCCAGGAGGCGGTGCCCGACCGCTTCCGGGGGCGCGTGTTCGCTGTGTACGACATCACGTACTCCATGTCTCGGGTCGCCGCGGCCGGCCTGGCCGTCCTGCTGATCCCCCGCGTCACGGCGGGATGGCTGCTGTTCCTGGTAGGGGTGGTGTATGCGCTCCTGACGCCGGCACTCCCGGTGTGGGTCCGCCGGCCGCAGTGGGCTGAGCTACGGTTCTACGCGGGCGGACGCGCCGACGAGGTGCCGCGAACGGTGGTGTTCGGCGGCGAGGAAGCGCCCGTCGAGGTCCTCGCGTCCTGGATCGAGGAGCGGGATGGCGAACGCCTCCGCCGGTTCCGGCTCCGGACCGAGGCCGACGGGGTGATCCAGCTCTCCGCCCCCGAGACGGGCGGGCCGTGGCGCATCGAACGGGGAGCAGGCCCGGCCGAGCGGGGCTGACCCACCCTCGCTAGGCTTCGGCGGTCATGCACGATCGCCTGGTGTTCGGGGATGGCTGGATCGACGCCGAGCTGCCGAACGACGCGCGTGTGGTCGGGCCCGGGATCACCCTGCCGCTCCCTCCGACCGAGGACCTCGCCGGAACGGCGCGCGACGCGCTGGAGCACCCGGTCGACACGCCGCCGCTGGAGGAGATGTCGCGAGGCGCCCGAAGGGTCGTCGTGGCCTTCGACGACCCGACCGTCCCGTGCTACGCGCCGCTGTGGGCCACGGCCATGCCGCTGGTCCTGGACGCGCTCTCCCGCGCCGGAGTCGAAGAGGGAAGCATCACCCTGCTGTGCGCGAACGCGTTGCACCGCAAGTTCACGCACGACGAGCTGGCCCGCATCCTGGGCCAGGACGTCGTGGGGCCGGTTCGCCGCTGCCGGCCGCCTGCTCTGCCACGACGCCGAGGACCCGGAAGGACTGGTGCGCCTCGGAGAGACCGAGGAAGGCGCGCCGGTCGAACTCAACCGCCTCGCCGTCGACGCGGACCTGACCGTCTATCTGAACGCTTCGACCACCCGCGGCTTCAGCGGCGGATGGAAGTCGATCTGCGTGGGGCTTTCGAGCTACGCCTCGATCCACGCGCACCATTCGCCCGACACGATGAGCATGTCCACCGAGAAGAACCGGATGCACGACATGCTCGACCGGATGGGCGTGGTGGTCGAACGCGAGCTCGGCCCGAAGCGCTTCTTCAAGCTGGAGACGATCCTTTCCAACCCGATGCAGGTCCACACCGTCCTGGGCGGGAGCGTGGGTGCGACCAGGGCAGAGATCCTCCGCCTGACCCGCGAGCACCAGCCGCCGCGCCGGGAGCTCCTGGACGAGCGTGTGGACGTGGTGCTCTACGGCGTACCGGACTGGAGCCCGTACGCGGCGTTCAGCCACCTCAATCCCATCCTCGAGCTGATCTCCACCGGCCTCGGCTACCTGGGTGGGATGGTCGAGGCCCTGGGCGTGCCCGGTTGCACGGTGGTGCTGGCCACGCCGTGTCGGGACCGGTGGGACGACGTCCATCACCCCTCCTACCGCGAGGTGTGGGAGCGGGTCCTGCCGGTCACCCGCGATCCCAACGAGGCGCGGGAGTTATTCGAACCGGAGCTCGCCGCGCGCGGGGACTACGTGGACAAGTACCGGACCGGATTCGGGTTCCATCCGACGCACGCCGTCATGGCCCTGTATCCACTGAAGCGCCTTCGCCACGCCGGGCGAGTGATCGTGGCCGGCGCCGAACAGCCGCACCTGGTTCGCCATGCCGGGTTCGAACCGGCCGCGACCGTCGAGGAGGCGCTCGGCATGGCGCGCCAGGTGCACGGTTCGGATCTCACCATGGCCGTGGTTCGCTACCCACCGGCGGCGAGCCGGGCGTGAAGCCTCTTTTCAGCCCACCCGGCCGGCCCGGCTGAGCGGCCAGTAGCGCCAGGCGATGATGCCTCGCACGGCCGACCGGTCGACCGGCCCGAACTGCCGACTGTCGGTGCTTCGGTCCCCGTTGTCGCCGAGCAGCCAGAACTCGGCCGGGCCGAGCAAGAAGGGGCCGGCCTCCTCACCGGGGAGCGCGGCGACCCGCTTGACCATCTCGTACCCGGGCCGGCGAGGGTGTTCGACCAGGACGAGCGAACCACGAACCACCCGTCGTGGTCGTGTGGCGATGACGAAGTCGCCCGGTTCGAGCGTGGGTCGCATGCTCTCGCCGTCCACCGCGACGCGGAACGGGCGCCGCGGCACCCACCACGCCAGCACCGCGGCGGCCGCCAGCAACCGGAAGAGGCGCCGGGATCGACGGTGTCGGTTCGTCTCGGAATGCACGATTCGGAGAGCGTGATAGCGTTGCTGCCTGACCGTCAAGCGCCCGTTCGGCAGTTCGAAAGGAGGCACGATGCTGGCGAAGCTCGCCGCACTTCTGGAGCCGAGTCGCCTCGCCCACGCGCACTGCGACCTTCCGTGCGGCGTGTACGACCCGGCCCAGGCCCGGATCGAAGCCGAGTCCGTGCAGAAGATCCAGACGAAGTACCAGGACGCCGAGAACCAGAAGAAGCCATCGGAGTCGGCAGACGACTTCCGCGCCCGCTGCCTGCTGATCAAGGAGGATCGCGCCGACCTCGTGAAGCACCACCTGTGGGTGCTGTGGACCGACTACTTCAAGCCCGAGCACCTCGAGGCGCACCCGCAGCTCCACGACCTCTTCTGGCGGGCCACCAAGGCCGCCGGCGACGCGAAGAAGTCGCAGGACCCGGCGCAGGGCCAAGGCTTGCTCGACCTCATCAAGGAGATCGACGGGGTCTTCTGGGAGACGAAGAAGTAGGACTGCCCGTCGAGTCCGCGTCGGGCCGGCGGGACGGCAGTGGCCGCCGGCCCTTCGTCTATCCCGGGCCCTTCTCCTTCGCCCACGCGTCGAGCAGCGCGTAGGCATCGTCCTTCTCGATCGGGCCGCGTTCGATCCGCTCGTTCAGCAGGAACTCCCGAGCCTCCCCGACCAGACGGCCGGGAGGCAGCCCGAGGCGCTCCATGATCTCGTTGCCGTCGAGCGGCGGTTTGATCTGCTGGAGGTTCTCCTCGACCGCTAGCCGCGCGATGCGCATCTCGAAGTCGTCCTGGAGGTCCGCCAGCGACTTCGCCTTCGCCGGATTGCGCGTGGTGCAGTCGGCCCGAACCAACTGGTTCAGCGGGTCGAGCAGGTCGCCGGCGTCGCGGACGTAGCGCCGAAGGGCGGCGTCGTTCCAGCCCATCCGATACGTATGGAACCGGAGGTGCATCTCCACGAGCTTGACCACGTCCGCCACCACCTCGTTCGGGTACCGGAGCGCCTTCAGGCGAGCTTCGGCCATCCGCGCGCCGACCACTTCATGGTGATGGAACTGCACGCCGTCCTCGGTGAACGCCCGCGTGGCCGGCTTGCCGATATCGTGCAGCAGCGCGCCCAGCCGCAGTACCGGGCGCGGCTCGCAGCGGGCGACGACGGCGAACGTGTGCCGGAGCACGTCCTTGTGCCGCTGGACCGGGTCCTGTTCGAGCTGCAGCGCGGGGAGCTCCGGGAGGAATCGCTGGGCGAGCCCGGTGTCCACGATGAGCGCGAGCCCGGCCGTTGGGTCGGGGGCGAGCAGCAGGCGGGACAGCTCGTCCCGAACCCGCTCAGGAGAGACGATCAGCAGTCGGTCGGCCATCCGCTCCATCGCTTCGACCACTCGCGGCGCGGGCCGCAGACCGAGCGAGGCGACGAACCGAGCCGCCCGCAGCATCCGTAGTGGGTCGTCGCTGAACGACACGTCCGGTTCGAGCGGGGTGTCGAGGACCTTCGCAGCGAGGTCGCGCACGCCGCCGAACGGGTCGATGAACTCCCCCTCGGGCACGCGCACCGCCATCGCGTTCACGGTGAAGTCGCGCCGGGAGAGGTCGACCTCGAGCCGGTCCGAGAACGTCACGGTGGGGTGGCGGTCGTCCTCCCTATAGAGCTCCTTGCGGAACGTGGTGATCTCGATGAGGTGGTCGCCGGCCCGCGCGCCCACGGTGCCCCATCTGATCCCCTGGAGGTACCGGCGGTCGCCCCATCCACGCAGGACCATCAGGGTCTGTTCCGGTTCGGCGTCCGTGGCGAAGTCAAGGTTGTCGCCGACCACCCGTTGGAGCAGCACGTCCCGGACCGCGCCCCCCACGAGATACAGCTGGAAACCGGCGGCCCGGAAGCGTTCGCCCAGCTCAGTGGCCAGGGGATCGATGTCGACGACCGTGCCCATGGGGCCGAGCATACCCGTCGACTTGGATGTCCCCGTACCGCAGAGGCCCATACCGCCGTCGTTTGCCCCGCAGGTCGATGGGTAGACACCAAGGGAAGCCCCGAGGTGAAGGAGGACGATCCCATGGCCGAGACGACGAAGATGTCGCGCGCCGAAGCGGGCCGCAAGGGCGGTCTCACCACCAAGCAGCGCCACGGGAACGAGTTCTTCGGACAGATCGGCCGCATCGGTGGAAAGAAGGGCGGCGAGACGACCAAGCAGCGCCACGGGGTCGAGTTCTACCAGCGGATCGGGCGCAAGGGCGGCTCGAAGTAACCGCCCGGAACCGTGCGGCTCGAAGGGCTGCCCGGAACCGTCCGATCGTCGCGCCCCGGCCGCCGACGGCGCGTTTGGGATACTGCAGCGGTGCGGACCAGCGTCGACGTCCACAACCATCTGCTCGAACGGGACGTTCCCCACGAAGTGTTCGCCGCGGCGGGGAGACTGCGGTCGGCCGAACAGCTCGCCGCGGTCTTGGACCTGCCCCCCCAGGAGGTCGGCAAGGTCCTCATCTTCGAGAGCCGGAAGGGACCGGTGGCCGCCGTCGTGCCTTCGGGATTCGACGCCCACCTCCGGCGTCTCGCCAGGGCTGTCAGGCGACGGGACATCGCGCTGGCCAGTGACGACCGAGCGTCGGAGCTGACCGAGTACCTGACCGATGCGATCCCGCCCGCGGGTCTCCCCCAGGGGTTCGCCACCGTGGTCGACCGTTCGCTCGCGCGGGACGCCGTGCTCTACTTCTCGGGCGGCGAGGCCCGCTCCGTCCTGAAGATCCGGGGCACGGACCTGGTTCGGGCCACCGACGCCGTGGTGGCTTCCATAGCCGTCCCCGCCCCCCCGCAGCCGGCTCGGTGAACACCCGGTTCGAGCACTCCGCCGGCGGGGTGGTCGTTCGGTTCGCCCGGGACGGGCACGACGGCGCCGAGGACCCCGACGGAACGCAGGTGGCCCTGGCCGCCCGCCGCACACAGTCGGGCGACCTCGCATGGGGGCTCCCGAAGGGGCTGGTCGAACCGGGCGAGGATCCGGCGGACACCGCGGTGCGGGAGGTCCGGGAGGAAACCGGCCTGGTGGCGGAGATCCTCAAGCCGCTGGGGGACGTCTCGTACTGGTTCGTGTGGGGCGGGGAACGCGTGAAGAAGAAGGTGACGTTCTTCCTGATGGAGGCGGTGGGCGGCGACATCGCCGACCACGACTTCGAGATGGAGGAGGTCCGGTGGTTCCCTCTGAAGGGATCGGACCGGACAGCCAGCTACCGGAGCGAGCGCGACATCCTGTGCCGGGCGGTCTCCGCGCTGAAGGCCGAACCGTGACCCGGCTCCGCCGTGCCGGTGAGCACCGGCGGCGTGGCTACAATGTGGCCGCCTCCATGCGACGCCTGATCACGGCCCCCATCGGGCTGGCCCTTCTGCTGTGCGCTGGCTGGTCCCTCTGTCCGGCTGGCCTGCTGGGTGCCTTCGCCCAGCCGGCCGCGCCGCTGCCCTCCGCCACACTCACGCTCGTCTCGCAATCGGCGTGGAACGACGTGAAGCATCCGCTGCGGGTCACGGTCGCGGCGACGAACACGTCGTCAGTGCCCCTGTCGTCCCTTTCGCTGGAGCTCTCGATCGAAGCGCCCGCCCTGTCGCGTTCGGTGTACGAGCTCTCCCTTCGCGCCGACGCGACCCTGCTGCTCGCGCAATCGCAGTTCCCGCAGGAGGGAACGCTGGAACCCGGCGAGAGCCGGACCTTCTCGCTGGTGCAGAAGGTCGACCAGCTTGCCGGGCGAGGCGACAACGGGCTGTATCCGTTGCGGATCCAGCTGCTGTCCTCCGAGGTGGTCGCGGCCACGTTTCGAACCCCGATGCTGTTCCTGATCGAATCCCCGAAGGTCCCTCTCAACTTCGCCTGGACCTGGGTGCTGGCCGAAACCATCCAGTACGACCCGGCAGGGGTCTTCCTCCCGGGCTCCATAGAAACCGACATCGCCTCGGGCGGGCGACTGGCCGACGCGGTCCAAGCCCTGCAGTCGGCGAACGACCCGGTGGACCTCGTCGTGTCGTCCGCGCTCGTCGACCAACTCCAGCGGATGGCCGGCGGATACCGGATCCGCGGCCCCTTCGGCCGGCTCCGTACGGTCCTGGCCGGCCAGGGCGGTGCGGCCGAAGCGTCGGCCCTCCTTCAGTCGCTCGCGTCGCTGGCGGCCAGACCGGGGACCGAGCTGGTTTCGCTCCCGCTCGGCGATGCCGACGAATCCGCCCTGATCAAGGCTGGGTTGACCGCTTCGGCCGATTCCCTGCTGACCCAGGGGCGGGAGTTGGTGGGTGGCGCACTCGGCGCCGCACCGTCGACATCGGTTGTCAGGCCGGTCTTCTCGCGCATGGACGCTCCGGGGGTGGAGCGGTACGTGCGGCTGGGGACTCGGATCGCATTGATCGACACCGGGTTCTTCCCCATGACCCCAGAGCTGCGGCTCTCCGCTCCCCCGGTCGCGCGGGTGGTCGGCCGCCGGGCGACCGTCGACGCGGTGCTACCCGACCCGGGCGTGAACGACCAGCTCACCGCGGCGCAGACCGATCCGGTGCTCGCCGCGCACGCCGCCCTCGGGGAGCTGGCCTCTATCTGGCTGGAGGCCCCCGGGACCGTCGGGCGGGGCGCGGCCGTTCTCTTCCCCGAGACGCCCACCGTGTCGGCCGCCACCCTGGCCGCGTTCGCCCCGCTGGTGGCGAAGTCGCCGTGGCTGCATACGGTGTCCGCGACCGGGCTGGTCGCGGCCGTCGGCGATCTGCCTCGGTTCGGCATCGGCCGGCGGACCTATCCGACCTTCCCGGAGGACTACGTCGCATCGATCCAGGAGGCCCGGAACGACCTCACGCAGTTCCGGAACACGGCGACCGGCGCCGATCGGCTCATCGACGAACTCGGGCAGAACGTCCAGATCAGTCAGTCCTCGACGTTCCTGTCTGACCCTCGGTTCGGGGAGCCGTTCCTGGACGCGGTGGACCGGCGGATCAAGCGGACGTACGGCGCCGTCCACCTGGCCGTGAGCGTCATCACACTGACATCGCGACAGGGGCTCATCCCGCTCACGATCGTCAACGCCTCCGGATACCGGCTCCACCTGCTGATCCATCCTGTTTCGGACCTCCGGCTGACGTTCGAGGGCGGCAGCCGGGCGGTGGTGCTCACGTCGAAGGCCCAGACCATCACCTTTCGGGTGCATGCAGCCACGACGGGCCGGATCCCGGTCACCATCCGGCTCCAGACGCTCGGGACCACCATCCCCCCGGAAACGATCGGGCAGGCGCAATTGGTCGTCCGGTCCACCGCATACAATCGCGTCGCCTTGTTCTTCACCATCGGAGCGGCCGTGTTCCTCCTGGCCTGGTGGGCGCGGAAGCTCGTCCCGCACCGCAAGCCATGAGCGGGCCGGAACGGCCCGAGGATCCGGCTCCCACCGCAAGTCTCCCGGTTCCCGCACCCGTCCCCGGCGATCCCGGCGAGACCACCGAGACCTTCACCGAGACCCGGCAGGATTTCGTCCGGCATTCGGCCGTCATGTCGGTCGGGACGGGCCTGTCCCGGCTCACCGGCTTCCTGCGGCTGTTCGCCATGGCCTACGCGTTGGGCGTGGCGGAGAGCCGGCTGGCCGACGCGTTCAACGTTGCGAACACGACGCCGAACATGGTCTACGACCTGGCGCTCGGCGGGATCCTCTCATCGGTGTTCATCCCGGTGTTCGTGGAGCGCCTGGAACGTCACAGCCGCGAGGACGCGTGGCACACCGCGCGGTCGGTGCTGACCTTCGCCTTCATCCTCCTGTCCGCCATCACGATCCTGACGGTGATCGGTTCGAGGCTGATCACCCATCTCTACACGCTGGGCGTGCCGGCCGGGCAGCGGGAGGCCGAACGCGCCCTGGCCTCCTTCTTCCTGCGGTGGTTCATGCCGCAGATCGTCTTCTACGGCCTGGGGGCCGGGGTGGCCACCGGTCTGTTGAACGCGCACCGAAGGTTCGCCGCGCCGATGTTCGCCCCGATCGTCAACAACCTCATCGCCACGGCGACGTTCTTCGCATTCGCCCTCGTCCCGGGTGCCCGGCACGGCACGATCCTCGTCACCACCACCCAGAAGTACATCCTGGCCACCGGCACGACGTTGGGGGTCGTGGGGATGACCGCGGCGCTCTGGCCCTCGCTGCGCAAGCTCGGCTTCCGGTGGCGGTGGACGCTGGACTTCCGGGACCCGGGGTTCCGAAAGATCGGGCGGCTCTCCGGGTGGGCGTTCGCGTACGCAGCGATCAACCAGGCCGGCCTGCTGGTGGTGATCGTCCTGGCCGGGAAGGTCGAAGGCGGGTACACCGCGTATCAGTCGGCGTTCATCTTCTTCCAGCTGCCTTACGCGATCTTCGCCGTGTCGATCATGACGGCCCTCCTGCCGTCCCTTTCGTCCAGATGGGCCGAAGGCGACGTGGTCCGGTTCCGGTCGCAGATCGCGCAGGGGATCCGGGGGACGGCGTTCATCGTGATTCCGGCGGCCCTCGGCTACATCGCGCTGGCCGTCCCGATCGTCCACGTTCTGCTCCAGCACGGGGTGATGCACGCGAAGAGCACGGACCTGCTGGCAGCAGTCCTGCAGTACTTCTCGATCGGGTTGTTCAGCTTCTGCGTGTTCCAGCTGGAGCTGCGGGCCTTCTACGCGATGCAGGACACCCGGACGCCCGCCCTCGTAAATCTGTTCGCGGTTGGAATCAACACTGTAGCCGACCTCATCTTCGTCCGATTCCTCAAGGTGGAGGGACTCGCCCTGGGACACGCCACCGCCTACACGTTCGCCGCGATCACGTCGGCGATCATCCTTCGCCGCAGGCTCGGCAGCCTTGGCGGCCGGATGCTGGTGCCCGCCTTGGCGAAGATCCTCGTGGGGGGGCTGGCCGCGGGGGCCGTCTCCTTCGGCCTGTCGCACTGGGTGGCGGCCACGCTGGGGACGGGTTCGCTGGACCGCCAGCTCATCCAGGTGGTCGGATCCACCGCCGGCGGGATGCTCACGTTCGTCGCGGCCGCGATCGCCTTCCGGATGCCCGAGCTCCAGATGATCCGGCAGTTCGTGAGCGTGAGAGTGAGGAGCAGATGAGCGCACGCCGGTCGAAGCCCACCCTGCGGGGCGAACGAGGAGAGATCGCCTCGTCGCTCCTGCGCATCCTGCTGGTGTTCGTCCTGCTGGGCCTGGTGGCCAATGAGATCGGGCAGATGGTGATCACCAAGGTCCGCGTGGAGAACGCTGCCGCCGCGGGCGCGCAAGCGGGCGCCGACTCGTGGGCCGGGGTGAAGAACCTTCCGCTCGCCGAGGCGGCGGCCCTCTCCGGGACCAGGACCGCCGACCCGACAGCCGCGGTCTCCAAGTTCGAAGTCCTACCGGACGGGACCGCGGTGCTGACGGCGTCGGACGAGGCGCGCACCCTGTTCATGCAGCACATCCCCTTCCTCAAGAAGTTCACGGTCCAGCAGGCGAAGCAGTCCGAGAAGCACTCCGCCTGAGCCACAGCTCGCCGGGGCGCTCCCCTGCCGCCAGGAAGGCCGCGGGTACACTGACCCAGATGGAAGCGGTGGCGCCCGAGCAGCGCCTTGCCGGCCGGTACGTCCTCCAGGAGTCGATCGCATCGGGAGGGATGGCGTCCGTCTGGCGGGCGGTCGACGAGGTCCTGGCGCGCACCGTTGCGTTGAAGATCCTCCGCCACGACCTGGCACAGGACCCCGTGTTCGCCGAGCGGTTCCAGGCCGAAGCGGTCGCCGCAGCCCGCCTCACGCACCAGAACATCATCTCCACCTTCGACGCGGGCCAGGACGACGGGGTCCGCTACATCGTGATGGAGTACTTCGAAGGCCGGACGCTCCGCGACGTGCTCGATGCCCGGGGCCCGCTCGAGCCCGACGACGCCATCCGATTGATCTTGCCGGTGCTTTCGGCCCTCGGGTTCGCCCACCAGAACGGCTTCGTCCACCGGGACGTGAAGCCGGCGAACATCCTCGTGTCCGCCGACGGGAGGGTGAAGGTGGCCGACTTCGGGATCGCCAAGGCGGCCTTCGCCACCCACGACCTCACCCTCTCCGGCGCGGTCCTCGGCACGGTCCGGTACGTCTCACCCGAACAGGTGCAGAGCTCGGAGGTCGACCGTCGCTCGGACCTGTATTCGACCGGGGTGGTCCTGTACGAACTGCTGACCGGGCGGCCGCCGTTCGTGGCAGAGACCGACATCGCCACGGCCATGATGCGACTCACCACTGACCCGCTCCCGCCCAGGGCGATCCGCCCCTCGATCCCCCGCGCGATGGAATCGACCGTGCTGAAGGCCATGGCTCGAAAGCCGGACGACCGCTTCGTCTCGGCCGAGTCCATGGGTGCAGCACTGCAACGCTGCCTGTCCTTCGGCCCACCGACCCCAGCGACCGGCATCCCCCCCGCAGTCGGGCCCGGCAGGACGACACGATCTCGCGCTGCCGTCTCGACGTTCCGCTCCTGGATGCTGATCCCGCTGGTCGTCGTGCTCCTGGGAGTCGCCGTGATCGCGGGCGGGCTCGCCCTGGGCCGGCTGCAGTTCGGTGGGCCGCTCGGACTGAAAGGGAAGCCGGGCGGCCGCTCGTCCGGTGAGACGGCGTCGCTTACGATCGCTGAAGCGAAGGATTACGACCCCCAGGGCGACGGCAGTGAGCACCCGGAATCGGTCGCCCTGGCCCACGACGGGACACCCGAGACCGCGTGGACGACGGACCATTACAACAGCGCCCGGTTCGGCGGCCTGAAGGACGGCCTCGGCCTGTGGATCGGGTTCGGGAGGACGGTCACCATCGACAAGGTCGCCATCGCCAGCCCGATCAGTGGGTGGACGTTCGAACTGAAACCGGGGGCGTTCGATCAGCCCGGTGACCCGCTCACGGCGTCCGACGGATCGGCCACGTTCACGGTTGGAGGCGGCGGGACCAAGACGGTCCAGCCGCCGGGGGTCAAGACCGACGGCATCCTGATCTGGATCACGCAGCTCGGCTCGGACGGCGGACGGTTCGCGGCCGCCGTCGGCGAGGTGACGGTCGAAGGATCGCCGGGATGAGCCCGTCGTTCCCCCGGGAACCGCACTGCGACGACCCATCCGACGCGGAGCTCGTCGAGCGCTTCCAGGGTGGGGACGACGGCGCGTTCGTCACGCTGATGGAGCGGCACGAACGGCGCGTGTACAACCTCGCGTTCCGCATGCTGGGCAAGACCGACGACGCCCGTGACGCCTCCCAGGACGCGTTCCTTTCCTGCTACCGGAACCTCCGCCGGTTCCGGGGCGACTCCGCGTTCTCGACGTGGCTGCACCGGATCACGGTCAACGCTTGCTACGACATGTTGCGTAAGAAGAGCCGGACACCGGCCCGGCAGGACGAGCTCCCCGAACCGCCCCCCACGCCCGATCACGCCGACCAGGCCTCGCTGTCGCTCGATGTCCAGCGCGCCCTGCTGGCCATCCCGCCCGAGTTCCGCGCCGCGCTGATCCTGCACGACCTCCAGGACGTGTCGGTCGAGGACGTCGCCGCGGCGCTCGACGTGCCCGTCGGCACGGTGAAGTCCCGCCTGCATCGAGGGCGGGCGGCGATGGGACGTGCGCTCGGCATCCGGCCGGACGCCGCGGCTCGGCCTGACCCCGGGGAACCCCACCCCTCGCCCGCCTCGTCCAAGCCGCCGAGCCCATGAGCGATCCCACTTCTCGCATGCCTTCCGACGACGACGCGCACCCCAGCGCCCTCCTCGCGGCCTACGCCGACGGCACCGCTTCCGAGCAGGATCGGGAGGCCGCAGAGGCCCACCTCGCCGGCTGCGCCGGATGCCGCGACGACCTGGAGTTCGCCCGCGCCGCCCTCGCGGCCGTGCGGAGCCTGCCCGAGCTCGAAGCTCCCGGTCTGGCCCGCGAGGGGCTGGCGGCCCTCGGGGTCCAGAGCGCGGAGGAGCCGCCGTCTCGCTCGGGCGTCTTCTCGTTCGACAGAGCCTCCCGTCAGCGACGGCCGTCGGTCGCGCAGCTCCTGTGGGGAACGGGCGTGGCCGCGGTCCTGGCGGTGGCGGCGGTGTTCGTCTTCTCGGCGTTGCACGGAGGCGGTTCGGCGACCTCGGCCACCAAAGGCGGCCCCGCGGCGGCCCCCACGGTCGCGGCCGCCCCCCCGGTCGCGATGATCGCCTCGAACACGAACTACTCCGCGGATTCGGTGGGCGCGCTCGCGCAGCGCCTGAGCGCCGAGAAGCGCCTCGCGCTCGCGTCGGGCGCCTCCGGAACCCAGGCCCCCTCGGCGCCTCGAGCATCGGCCGGCGAGGACGAAGCCACCTTCGCCTCGAACTCTTCCGCGGCCATCGGCGCCCTGGCGTGCCTCCGGCGGGGTGGCGAGGCTGGCGGGACGACCGTCTACCTGGAGCAGGCCGGCTACCAAGGGACACCGGCGTCTATCGGCGGGTTCCTCCTTCCGGCCGTGAACGGCGGCCGCCCACACCTGCTGGTGTTCGTGGTCAGCCGGGACGGCTGCCAGTTCCTGTACGAGGTGCGGCAGGCGGGTTGATCCCGCGCCACAGCCTGCGGAACAAGCCCGAGCCGGGGCCGGTTGCTATGCGAAGATGGACTCCGTGGAAGAGCGAAACGTCGTCATCCTGGGCTCGGGACCGTCGGGGCTCACGGCGGCGTTGTACGCGGCCCGGGCGAACCTGCGGCCCCTGGTGCTCAAGGGCATCGACGCGGGCGGCCAGCTCATGCTCACCACCGAGGTCGAGAACTACCCGGGCTTCCCCGACGCGGTCCTCGGCCCCGAGCTGATGGAGAAGATGGAGAAGCAGGCAGCCCGGTTCGAAGCGGAACTCCTGCATCAGGAAGCGACCCGCGTTGACCTCTCGTCGCGGCCGTTCGGCATCTGGTCCGGAGACGAGGAGTGGCGGGCTCGTTCGCTCATCATCTCGACCGGCGCGAAGGCGAAGATGCTTGAGCTGCCGTCCGAGCGCCGGCTCTTGGGTCACGGTGTCTCCACGTGCGCCACGTGCGACGGCTTCTTCTTCCGGGGCCAGGGGGTCCTCGTCGTCGGCGGCGGCGACTCCGCGGTCGAGGAGGCGCTGTTCCTGACGCGCTTCGCCACCAAGGTCACCGTCGTCCACCGACGTGATGACCTGCGCGCATCGAAGATCATGCAGGACCGGGCGTTCGCCAACGACAAGATCGAATTCGTGTGGGACTCGGTCGTCGACGGGGTGCTCGGCGACGTGCAGGTGGCCGGCGCGCGCCTCCGGAACGTGAAGACCGGCGAGATGTCCGAGGTCGCGGCCGGCGGGATCTTCGTGGCCATCGGGCACAACCCGAACACGCAGTTGTTCGAGGGGCAACTCGAGCTGGCCGACGGCTACATCGTCGTGCAGGAGCCAACGACCCGGACCAGCGTGCAGGGCGTGTTTGCGGCCGGCGACGTCGTCGACCATATCTACCGGCAGGCCATCACCGCGGCGGGGATGGGCTGCCAGGCGGCCATCGACGCCGAACGCTTCCTCGAGGCAGAGGGCCACTGACGGTCTGGACATGAGGGTCCGAAGCGGCCGGGCGATCGCCCTCTCTTCCTCGTGATCGTCGTGGCCCTCCCGGCTCCGTGCGCGCCTTGGACCCTTCACCGGCGGCACCATAGCCCGATGTTCGGCGCCCCCCGCCCACTACCGCGGGGTCGTGATCGGGGGCTAGGCATTCCCGCTGGCGCGTTCGAACTACCTCTCGCTGATCGCCATCCAGAGCGACTGGCACATCGGGGGCTCGTGGCGGTTAACACGACCGGATGGCACACGATGGCCGGGACCGTGTACCTGGATCCCGCGTCCGGATGAGGGGAATAGTGTTCAGATACCTCCGGTTAGGAGCAGCGGCAAGCGGGAACGAGATTCTCGAAGAGAGGAGATCCTACGGACCATGTCTGACAACGTCATGCACGTGAGCGACCAGGACTTCGACATGCAGGTGCTCCAATCGGCCCAGCCGGTGCTGGTGGACTTCTGGGCCGAATGGTGCGTGCCCTGCCACATGGTCTCCCCGGTCGTCGAGGAGATCGCCCGAGACCATGCGGATTCCATGAAGGCGTACAAGCTGAACGTCGACGACAACCCGGAGACGGCCCGGAAATACGCGGTGATGAGCATCCCGACCCTGATCGTCTTCCGGGACGGACGGGAGATGGCCCGGGTGATCGGAGCTCGCGGGAAGGACGCGATCCTCCGCGAGATCCAGGCACACCTGGCCGCATAGCGTCGGAACCTTCGCCGCTCCAACACCACCGCGCCCGACGTCGTCGGGACATCTTCGACGGCTGTAGCCCAGAATATGTCGGTGCGAACCGTTTCCCGAGGCGACCGAGGCGAGGCCGTGCTGGACATCCAGGCGCGCCTCTCCGCCCTCGGCTACCGGGTCGACCCCGAAGAGCACGGCGAGTTCGGGCCCGGGACCGAACAGGCCGTGCGAGCCTTCCAGCAACACCGCCAGCTCTTGGTGGACGGCATGATCGGCAGCCACACGTGGGAGGAGCTGGTGGAGGCGGGCTTCGCGTTCGGCGACCGCGTGCTGTACCTGCGCTACCCGTCCAACCGGGGGGACGATGTCCGAACGCTCCAGCGCATGCTGAACCTCCTGGGCTTCGACGCGGGCCGTGAGGATGGGATCTTCGGGCAGCGGACCGACCGCGCGCTCCGCGAGTTCCAGAAGAACGTGGGGCTGCCCGAGGACGGGATCCTCGGTGGGACCACCGTCGACGCGTTGAAGCGGCTGCGGCCGGTCGCGCCGGGGCCGGGCCGCGCGATGGTGCGGGAGTCCGAAGCGCTTCGCCGCCTGTCGGCGACCCTGGACGGCGCACGTGTGGCGGTGGACGCGGGGCACGGTTCGGTCGATCCCGGAGCCGCGGGTCCGGCCGGAACGACTGAGGGGGCGGCCTCGTATCCCTTCGCGCAGGCGCTGTGCACCGAGCTGTCCGCGCGCGGGGCGAACCCCGTGATCCTGCGGACCGCCCAGAACGACCCCGCGGTGTCCGACCGGGCCCGGGCGGCGAACGAGTTCGGCGCCGAGGTTCTCGTGGCCATCCACTTCAACTCGGACGCGAAGCCGACCGCCGAGGGGGCGTCGACGTACTACTACGGGCGCGAAGGGTGGTCCTCGCCGGGCGGCCAGCGACTGGCAGAGCTCATCCAGGAGGAGCTGACGTCGCGTCTGGGCCTGAAGGACGGCCGGACCCACCCGAAGGCGCTGCCGTTGCTCCGGGAGACCCGCATGCCGGCGGTGCACGTCGAGCCCTGCTTCATCACCAACCCGCGCGAGGAGGCGCTGATCCAGGACGGATCCTTCCGCAGCCAGGTCGCGTTCTGCCTGGCCGAGGCCGTCGAGCGCTTCTTCGGGCGGGGCAAGCCGAGCGAAGGCCCGTGAAGCCCGCGCCGTTCGACTACGCTCGGCCCCGAAACCTCCAGGAGGCCGTGGAGCTGCTGGCCGCCCGCCCGGACGAAGCGAAGATCCTCGCCGGAGGCCAGAGCCTCGTCCCGATGATGGCCTTCCGCCTGGCGACCCCCGACGTCCTGATCGACCTGAACGGCGTCGGCGAGCTGGAGGGCGTGCGTCTCGAGGACGGCGCCCTCGTGCTCGGCGCGATGGCCCGTCACCGGGACGCGGAGGACTTCCGGGGGTTGCGAGACCGCTGTGCACTGGTGGCCGATGCGGTCGGCCTGATCGGGCACCCGGCCATCCGCAACCGCGGGACCGTGGGGGGGAGCATCGCCCACGCCGACCCCGCGGCCGAGTGGCCGGCGGTGCTAACCGCGCTGGGCGGCTCGGTGGTCGCGGCGGGGCCGAACGGAAGCCGGACGATCGGTGCCGGCGAGCTGTTCGACACGTACTTCACGACCACGCTCGCTGCAGACGAGATCCTGGCGGAGGTTCACCTCCCCCTACCGCCAGCCGGCGCAGGATCGGCGTTCATCGAGCTGGCCCGGCGGCACGGCGACTTCGCCCTGGCCGGGGCGGCCGTGGTGCTGGAGCTGGACGGGGAGATCGTGGCCGAGGCCCGCGTGGTGCTGATCGGGGTCGCCGACCGGCCGTTCCGGGCCGTGACGGCCGAGTCGTTCCTTCGTGGAGCCGCGGCAACGGACGAAACGCTCGCCCTCGCGGCGGCTTCGATCGGGCCGGAGATCGAACCGATGTCGGACGTGCACGGGTCCTCGGACTACCGTCGCCATGTGGCCGGGGTGATGCTTCGACGCGCGTTGGAGACCGCCCGATCGAGGGTGACGGCGTGAGCAGGGAACCGCGCGAGGTGGTGCTCACCGTGAACGGCCGCCGGTACTCGGCTCGCGCCGAACCCCGCACCACACTGGCCGACTTCTTGCGGGACTCGCTGGGCCTGACCGGGACGCACCTCGGATGCGAGCACGGCGTGTGCGGGGCGTGCACGGTCCTGATGGACGGCCGCTCCGTGCGAGCGTGCCTGCTGTTCGCCGTCCAGGCCGAAGGCCACGAACTCACCACGGTCGAAGGGCTGGCACCCGAAGACGGGCAGCTCAGCTCCCTGCAGCAGGCGTTCCACGAGAAGCACGCCCTCCAATGCGGGTTCTGCACGCCCGGCTTCCTGCTCTCCGCGGCCGAGCTTCTGGATCTCAAGCCACACCCCACCGAGGACGAGGTTCGCGCCTGGCTGTCCGGCAACCTCTGTCGCTGCACGGGCTACCAGAACATCGTTGACGCGGTCCTGCTGGCTTCCTCGCGTCGGGAGGAGGGGGCGCGGTGAGCACGCGGATGTTCGGCGAACCCGTTCCGCGGACCGAGGACACCCGGTTCCTCACTGGTCGCGGCCGGTACACGGCGGACTTCGAACCCGGGGCGGCACATGCGGCGTTCGCCCGGTCGGACCTTCCGCACGCGCGGATCCTGTCGATCGACACCGAGGGCGCCAAGGCCGTCGACGGCGTGCTGGGCGTGTTCACCTATCAGGACCTGGAGGGCCAACTGGCCGAACGACTGCCCGTGCTGGTTCCGAGCGACGCTCTGATCGCCCCCCACACCCAGTACGCGCTGGCGAAGGACGAGGTCTGCTACGCCGGCGAGGTGATCGCCATGGTCGTCGCCCGCGACCGCCCCACCGCGGAGGATGCGCTCGAGCGCATCCGGGTCGAGTACGAGCCACTCACCGCCGCCGTCTCGCTCGCGGGGGCGGCCAAGGGCGAGCCGCTCGCTCATCTCGACATGGCCGACAACGTGGCGGGCGCGATCACCGAAGAGGCCGGCGACGTGGCCGCCGTGTTCGCCACGGCGCCTCACGTCTTCGAGTGGGAACTCCGGATGGAGCGGAGCGCGTCGATGCCGCTTGAGGGGCGAGCGGTCGTGGCGCGGTACGACGAGCTCGAAGACCGTCTCCTCCTCCACGACGCCACCCAGGCCCCGACCGGGGTTCGGTTCGGTCTGGCCATGTTGTTCGGCATGGAGATCGAACGCGTCCATGTGGTCGCCCCCGACGTGGGCGGTGGGTTCGGCGTGAAGGTCATCCAGTTCTATCCCGAGGAGGTCATGGTCCCGTGGGCGGCCCGGCGCCTGCGTACTCCCGTGAAATGGGTCGAAGACCGGCGCGAGCACTTCATCGGCTCGAACCAGGAGCGAGGGCAGATCCACCACGTGCGGGTGGCAGCCGGCGTCGACGGCCGGATCCTCGCCCTGGAGGATCGCTTCGAGCACGATACCGGCGCGTACTGCTCGTACGGGTTGATCCTGCCGATCATCACGGCCGCCCAGCTCCCCGGGCCCTACAAGCTCGCGAACTATCGCTACGAGATGCGGTCGATCTTCACCAACACGGTCCCCACGTCGCCGTATCGCGGGGCGGGGAGGCCGCACGCGGCGTTCGTCATGGAGCGGGTCATCGAACACCTCGCCGGGGAGCTCGGGTTGGACTCGCTGGAGGTGCGGCGGCGCAACTTCGTCCAGCCGGACGAGTTCCCGTATCACGTCGGGGTGACGTTCCAGGACGGCGGCCCGACGGTGTACGACAGCGGCGACTATCCGCGCGGCCTGGCCAGGCTGCTGGACCAGCTGGACCTCGAGGCGACACGCGCCGAGATCGAACGGGGCCGCGCCGACGGACGGCTCCTGGGGCTCGGGTTCGGCGCGTACGTCGAAGGCACCGGGATCGGGCCGTACGAGGGCGCCTCGGTGTCGATCGGGCCTGACGGGTTGGTCTCGGTGGGGACCGCGCACGGGACGCAGGGGCAGGCCCACGAGACCGTGTTCGCGCAGATCGTGGCCGACGAGCTCGGTGTCCCGATGGACCGGGTCCGGGTGACCACCGGCGACACCCGTCGCCTCGGGTTCGGCGTGGGGACCTACGCGTCACGGACCGCCGTGGTCGGCGGGAACGCCGTGCTGCGCGCGGCGTCGGAGGTGAAGCGGCAGGCGGCGGCCGTTGCCGCACGCGTCATGGAGGTCGCGCCCGAGGATCTGGTGTTCGAGGACGGCGCGGTCCATGTGGCGGGCGCGCCGGACCGTTCGATCCCCCTAGGGCGCCTGGCGATGGCCTCGAACCCCACCAGGTACGCCTTCGGTGTGGATGCGGAGGAGGGAGCCCGCCTTTCGCAGCTCGCCTACGCCGGCGGCGACCGGCCCCTCCCCGAGGGCTCGAAACCAGGCCTGGCCGCCGTTGAGTACTACTCGCCGTCCGCAGGGGTGTTCGGCTTCGGCTTCCATGCGGCGGTGGTGGACGTCGACCCCGATACCGGGTTCGTCCGGGTTCTTCGCTATGTCGTCCACCACGACTGCGGTCGCATCATCAACCCGATGGTCGTGGAGGGACAGATCCACGGCGGTGTCGCGCAGGGGATCGGCGGGGCGTTGTACGAACGGATCGCCTACAGCCCCGACGGGCAGATCCTGAACGCGAGCTTCATGGACTTCCTGATGGTCACCGGTGCCGAGATGCCGCGCATCGAACTCGTCCACACGGAGACCCCCTCGCCGAGCAACCCGCTCGGCATCAAGGGGGTCGGAGAGGCGGGCACGATCCCGGTGAGCGCGGCCATCGCCAATGCCCTTTCGGACGCGCTCGGCGTCCCGGTCGACCGCATGCCGATGATGCCGGAGGACGTGTTGGAGCTGCTGCGCACCGCCCCTGGTTGAACCTCGTCAGGCTCGAACCACGGCCGCCACGATGTTCCCGCCCGGCGGGCCCTGGTGGCTGTTGCGCTCTCCCCCACTGACGTAGTTCGTCGTCCGGCCGGTCACGCTGGCCACGAGCATGCCGCCCAGTGCCTTGCCGATCTGATACCCGTCATGGTCGTCGAGCAGGGTGATGTGCTGGCCGCGAACCTCGTCCTCGCCCGGGATGACGGACTTCGCGAACACGTGGACCAGGCGCGAGAGGTCATCCTCTGAAGGGAGGCAGTCGAACTCCAACCCAGCGGAGCGCAAGGCGCCACGGACCCCTTCGGCGTCGATGAAATCCTTGGTCACTCCGTGTCCGATGCGAAGCTCGCTGTCCGACGACGCGGAGTTGCCGAAGATCAGCACCTCTCCGTGTCGCTTCTCACCGCCTGAGGAGGTCATCGCCACCGACGAGTACAGGTCCCAGTCACGCCGAACCGCCTCGTCGGACAGCCGGCCCTCGGGCACCTCCCCGAGGGCCATTGCCGCACCGAGCGCGGCGGCATCGTTCGCGTACGCGCCGGCGCCCTCCGGGCCGAAGGTGAGGTCGCGCGTGACCACGGTGTGGCCGCGGGCTTCGGCATCCTTGATGCCGGCGGTGGTCAGGCCGGGGACCTTCACCATGGCCAGGTGCACGTCCGCCGGATCGGCGATCCCCGCGTCGGCCATCGCGCGGCCGGCGGCCTCGGCGACCTTCCGGATCATGCCCATCCGGCCGACCTCTTCGGGCAGGATCGCTTCCGAACCCGCGATGCCGACCACCAGGCGCTTGCCGCCCGTCCCGCCCGCCTCGGGCACCTCCACCCACTCGCGGGTCACCGCGGTGATGTGCGGGGTGATGACCCCGGGGCAGCCGCCGGACAGGACGAACGTGACCCGCTCCGCGACTTCGTCGGCCGGGATCCCCAACAGCTCGGCCGTCCAGGCTCGGAGCGCGATGTCGGCCAGCACCCGGCCCCAGTCGTCGTGGAAGCCGGTCCCCTCGGTCTTCCCCGCCAGGGCCACCAGGTTCTCGGCCGTCACGCGGCCCGAATCGGCCAGCTCCTGCAACCTCGACGTGTCGTTCGGAGCCATCATCGGGCACACGTACAGTTCGACTCGCTGAACCTTCATCCACCCACCTCCCACGTCATCCAGGGTGCGGGCGCTCGTTCCTCCATCAACGCGCGGGCGACCGCCAGGACCTGGTCCTCCCGGAACGGCCGACCCACCACCTGCACACCGACCGGCAGGCCCTCGGCCGAAGCTCCGAACGGAACGCTGGCTGCCGGGACGCCGAAAAGGCTGATCAGTCGGGACGGGACCAGCACGTCCCACATCGACTGCTGGCGTCCGCCCACGCTGGGTGCCGGACCGTCCACCGGGTAGGCAGGAACCGTGGCCACGGCCATCAGCAGGATCGGAGATCGTTCGAGGCACGCAAGCAGTTCGGCTCGGAGGCGGTCACGCTCCTGCCACAGGACGGCCGGATCGCTGGCGGGCTGGCGGCGTTCGGCCTCCTCCGCGGTGGCGATGGCGGCGCGGACGTCCTCGCCCACCTCGCCCTCGCGGCCCCGGACCAGACGCCGGACGTCCTGGAGCCGGTCGAGCTCCCGGATGTCCGCGTACAGCGAACCGGCCCGCTCCAGGAAGTCCGGCGCTTCCCCCGCGAGCGCGACGCCCCGGCGCTCAAGGGCCGACCCGGCATCCCGGACCGCCTGTATGACGTCATCACGCGGCGCTGGCCACGCGGGTCCCTCCCACATCACCACCGTGGCCGGCAGCGCGCCCGTGGAGGGCCGCAGTTCGGCGGGAACGGCGAAGGGGTCGAGGCCGTCCGGTCCCGCGACGGTCCGCAGGGCCAGTTCGAGGTCCTCCACGGATCGCGCCAGCGGCCCGACCACCTGGGCCCGCCCCTGGAGGGTCACTTCGTTCGGAACGAAGGGCTCCTGGAGGGTGGGGGCGGGGAGCTGGCCCGTCCCCGCGATCCGACCGGCGGTCGGACGAAGAGCCAGGACGCCGGTGCAGTGCGCGGGCCACCGCAGGGATCCACCGAAGTCGGTCCCCAGGCCGAGCGGCGAGCAGCCGGACGCGACGGCGGCCGCCTCGCCCCCACTCGAGCCGCCGGGGCTGAGCCGCCGAAGGGCCGGCGCCACCGGGTTGATGGTCTCCCCGAACCGCGCATTGCGCGTGTACGGGAACATGCCCCACTCTGGGCAGTTCGTCTTCCCGATGAGGATCGCGCCCGCGGCCCGGAGCCTCGCAACTGCGGTCGCATCCAGCTTCGGCACGAACTCCCCCAGGAACCGCGTGCCGGCGGTCGTTCTCACGCCGGCCGTCGCGATGAGGTCCTTCACGGTGAACGGCACGCCCGCCAGAGGGAGCTCCCCGCCGCCACTCTCGGGACCGTCGCCGGATGCGCCGTTGCCGCCGGCCAGCGTCCGGTCGAGGCGCGCGGCTTCCTCCAGCGCCCCCTCCGCCCGGAGCGTGACGATGGCGTTCAAGGCCGGGTTGGCGCGTTCGATCCGTTCGAGGTGCGCCGCCACGACCTCCCGGGCGGAGACGGTCCGGCCTCGAACCATCCGGGCGAGTTCGGTCGCCGTCCGTCCGGCGAGCTCGACCGCGCCCTCGATCCCCACGTTCCCCCCAGTCAACCTCGCTGGACCGGCCGCGCCGGCCCTGGCATCCTAGCGAACCGGCCATGTTCCTTCCTTCGATCGCCGACCCATCGGATCGACCGGCACTCGTCGCCGGCGGGCGTTCGCTCTCCTACCGTGAGCTGAGCGCCGCGGCGTCGGCTCTGGCGGCGCGCCTTGAGGGAGTCGGGCGTGTTGCTCTCTGGGCCTCACCTCGCCTCGAGACCTGCGTCGGCGCGCTCGGCGCGCTCCTGGCCGGGGTGCCCGCGGTCCCCATCAACCCGAGGATCGGTTCCAGCGAACTCCACCACGTCCTGGTGGACAGCAGCCCGCAAGCGGTGATCGCTTGTGATGACGAAGCGCTCCCCGCGCCCTTCGCCCGGCTGCCGAGGCTGGTCCCGGATCTGCAGGCGCCGGGGCGGGCGCTCCCGCCCGAACCGGACGACGAAGCGGTGGCGTTCCTCTTCTACACGTCCGGGACCACCGGCCCTCCGAAGGGCGTGCTGGTGCCTCGGCGCGCCGTGGCGTCGAACCTGGACGCGCTGGCGGCCGTTTGGCGATGGACGGACCGAGACGTCCTCACGCACGGCCTGCCACTGTTCCATGTGCACGGGCTGGTCCTCGGCGTGCTGGGCCCCCTCCGGGCCGGCGGGACGCTTCGATATGTCGGCCGGTTCTCGCCGGAGGAGATCGCCGCAGAGCTTCGGGCCGGCGCGACCATGCTGTTCGCCGTCCCGACCATGTACCACGTGCTGGCCGAGGCGGCGGAACGGGATCCGACGGTGCGCGACGCGCTTGGGGGGGCGCGCCTGCTCGTGTCCGGCTCCGCCCCCCTGCCGATCCGGGAGTTCCGGCGCATCGAAGCGGCCACCGGCCGGCGGATCGTCGAACGGTACGGGCTGACCGAAACGCTCATGAACTGCGCCACGCCGAGCGATGCCGAGCCGCGTCCCGGCTCCGTCGGTCCGCCGCTTCCTGGGGTCGACCTCCGCCTCGTGGACGACGAGGGCGGCGCTCTCGACCCGGACGACAGCGAGTCGATCGGAGAGGTGCTCGTCCGCGGACCGAACCTCTTCCTCGGCTACCTCAACCGTCCGGAGGCGACCGCGGAGGTCGTCCGTGACGGGTGGTTCAGCACGGGCGACCTGGCAACCCGGGATGCCGGTGGCTGGGTTCGGATCGTGGGCCGGCGGGCGACCGACCTCATCAAGACCGGCGGGTACAAGGTCGGGGCCGGTGAGGTCGAAGCCGCGCTGCTCGAGCATCCCGCAGTCACGGAGGCGGCGGTCCTCGGCGAGCCGGACGACCGCCTTGGAGAACGCATCGTGGCCTGGGTGGTGCTTCGTCCCGAAGCGGCGGGCTCCGCCGCCTCACGGCCCTCGGCGGCCGAGCTGGCCGATCATGTCGCCGCATCGCTGGCACCCCACAAGCGTCCCCGCGAGGTCCGGTTCGTGGACGCCCTACCACGCAACGAGATGGGAAAGGTCCGCAAGGGTGCGCTTCGCGAGCCGCCCTCGGGTTCGGCCTAGGGCGTCCCGGCCGTGTCGTGCCTCGTGCCCGGCCGCGCCCGAGCCGCCCGGCCCCGCGTCGCCCGGTCCACGACCAACGCAAGCGCTATCCCCAGCCCGACCGCCTGGACGGTTCGGCGCACCTCCGCGACGTTCGGAGCCGATCGCGTTCGCAACGTCCGTCTTGGCACGCCCACCTACTCTGGAGCCAGCCCGGGGCCCGAACCGATGATCTCGGACACGATCCGCTCGAGGTCCTCCTTCGAGCCGAACTCCACCACGATCCGGCCCTTTCGCTTGCCAAGTGAAACGCGCACCCGGGTCGCGAGCTGTTCGCTCAGGATCTCTTCGACCTCGGCCATCGCCGGGTCCGGGGTGCGGGACGACGCCGAGCCCCTGGTCACGGGATGCTCCGCGTAGCTCCGCACGAGCTCTTCGACCTGCCGCACGGAAAGCCCTTCGGCGGCGACACGCAACGCGAGCATCGACCTGGCCTCGTCGTCGGGGAGCCCAAGGAGCGCCCGCGCGTGTCCCGCCTGGATCCGCCCCTCCGCGAGGAGCCGCTGGACTTCCCCCGGAAGCGACAGCAGCCGCATGGTATTGGCCACATGAGCGCGCGAATATCCGAGCCGCTCCGCGACCGTCTCCTGGGTGACGCCCAGATCCTCCAGGAGCTCCTGGAACGCCGCCGCCATCTCGAGTGGGGCGAGGTCCTCCCGATGGAGGTTCTCGATCAACGCCTCGCGAAGCGATTCGGTGTCGTCCGTCTCGCGCACGATGGCCGGGATCGTGGCCAGCCCCGCCAGACGGGCCGCTCGGAGCCGCCGCTCTCCGGCAACCAGCTCGTAGCCGGAATCACGCCGCCGGACCACGATGGGCTGCAGCACGCCGACCTCCCGGATCGAACGGGCCAGGGCCGCCAGCGGCTCCTCATCGAACTCCAGCCTCGGTTGGCGCGCGTTCGGCGCGACCGCGCTCACCGGGATCTCGAGCAGACCACCCTGCTCCGCCGCCCCCGGGATCAGTGAGGACAGACCGCGACCCAGACCACCTCGCTTCACTCTCGCCCTCCTCTCGGCCTCCCGAGCATCCACCGGCGCCTCGAACCCGCTCCCTCCGCAGCTCGATCCATGCCCGGAGATGGCGCTTCCGGGTGATCCACCGGCCCTCTATCTCCGCCTTGGCCCTCCGGTGACGACACATCCAGCTCCTCGGGTGACGACAGCTCCGCGTCCTCCGCAGGTGACGGTTCCATCTCCGCTGCGGTGTCAGACTCCTCGGACCCGGCTTGTGGCTCGGTGACTTCAGCCACGACCTCGGGCGTAGCGAAAGGTCGCGTTCCCCGCATATCCATTGCCTCCAGATCCTCGTCGATGGCGCCGAATGTCTCCGGCCCGCGTTCGAGGAGCTCCTGGGCGAGCTTCCGGTACGCCTGGGCACCCTTCGACGCGGAGTCGTACTGGGTGATCGGCTTCCCGTAGCCCGGGGCCTCGGCCAACCGGACGGATCTGGGTATGACACTCTCATACACTCGAGATCCGAAGTACGCCCGGACTTCGGAAACCACCTGATCCGCGAGCTTGGTCCGGCCATCGAACATCGTCATCACGATGCCGGTGAGCCGCAACGTCGGGTTGACGTTCTGCTGCACCAGTCGCACGTTCCGAAGCAACTGACCGAGGCCCTCCAGCGCGTAGTACTCGCACTG
>DHWS01000105.1:55434-66604 GCA_002413305.1 Actinobacteria bacterium UBA5176
GCGTAGTACTCGCACTGGATCGGAACGATCAGCTCTTGCGCGGCCGTCAGCGCATTGACGGTCAGGAGGCCCAGCGAGGGTGGACAGTCCAGCAGGATGAAGTCGAACTCCTCGGCGACCCCGTCCAGCGCCCGCGCCAGCCGAGCCTCTCGGGAGAACTGGCTGACCATCTCGATCTCGGCACCGGCCAGGTCGATCGTCGAGGGGACGGCCGAGAGGCCGGGGATCACCGTGTCAATGATCGCCTCGTGGATGTCGGTCCCACCAACCACCACTTGGTAGGTCGTCGGCCCCCGCGAAGCATGGTCCAGGCCGAGCCCCGTGGACGCATTCCCCTGCGGGTCCAGGTCGACGACCAGCACCCGCTGGCCGTTCTCGGCGAGACAGGCCCCCAGGTTGACCGCGGTCGTGCTCTTGCCGACCCCGCCCTTCTGGTTCGCCACGGCGATGATCCGCGCGTGTCGAACCGGGCCCGCCGTCCGTGTCGGATCCTCCCCTTGGTCGACCGGCCGCAGCGCCGAAACCGGTTCGGTGGTCCTGGTCTCCCGCTCGAACAGGGCTCCGGGCGCCCCTTCCCGCACGGAGGACCCGGTCATCCCTGGCACTTGGTCAGAGGGCAGCGCCTCGGGCGGCTCCGCAGCCGGGGGCGCGCCCGGCCGGGTAGGGATCCGGGGCGGCGAGAACCATGTGGATCGGCCGTGAGGAACGTCGTCCTCAGACATGGGGTCGGAAGTCCGTGACCGTCACTCCTCGTCGCGGGGTTCGGCGGTTCGCCACATCATAACCAGTGGTCCTTCGCCGGCAACCCGGCCTTGGGCGACGATCTCGGTCGATATCCGCCTGCCGGTGAGCTCCTGTGCCTCCGACGATGCCCAGGATGCCCCGGCGAAATAGACGAGCCGCCCGCCGGGCCGAAGGATGGGAGCGGCGAGGTTCCAGGCGACCTGCGGCGGCGCGAGCGCACGGGCGCATGCGACGTCGGCCTCTCTCCGGTACTGTTCAACTGGTCCCGTGAAGACGCTCACGCTCGAGAGGCCCAACTCCTCAACCGCGAGTTCGAGGAACGCGGCCCTCTTCCCGCGCTGCTCGATGAGGGCGACGTGCACATCGGGCCGGGCGATGGCCAGTGGGAGTCCGGGCAGGCCGGCACCCGAACCGATATCCGCCAGCAGGTGGTCATCTGGCCCTAGGCAGCGGCGCGCGCGGAGCGAATCGAGCACATGTCGGTCGAATAGGCTGGAGCCATCTGCACGTGCGATCATGCCGAGGGGGATTGCTCGGCGTCGGAGCAGGTCCTCAAGGGCGCGCAGGCGCGCGATCTGGTCCTCGGAGAGACCCTCAAGCTGAGCTGAATAGTCGTGTTTCACGTGAAACACCGGGGATGGCCTCGAGGGGGAGCCTGCTGGAGGTCTCAAGTGAGCCGGCGGATGACCACCCGGCGGCGAGGCTCCTCACCTTCACTTGCGCTTTCCAGCCCGCCCACTTCGCTCACGACATCGTGGATGAACTTCCGTTCGAATGCCGGCATCGGCTCCATGGTCTCAGGGTTTCCGGTCTTGCGGACCCTTGTGGCCGCCTCTCGGGCCGTTCGCGCCATATTGGACCTCCGTCGCTTCCGGTAGTCCTCCACATCCACCTGGACGAGGCATCGCTCGCCGGTCTGCCGGTGCACGTACCCCTTGGCGAGCTCCTGCAGAGCGTCGACCGTGTGGCCGCCCTTCCCGATCAGCAGACCCATGTCGTCGCCGTCCTCGACGCCCCAGATGTCGACGTACGTGGCGCCCCTCGATTGCGAGATCTCCACCTCTCCGTCCATCCCCATCGCGTCCAGCAATCCCTCCAGGAAGTCCGCGACGGCCGATGCCTGTTCGCTCGTCTCTTCGGGTGGAATCTCTTGGGCGTCGTCCGTGGCGGTCGTTGGGACGGCGATCGTCCGGATCCGGACGATCGCCGGTTGAGCGTTCAGCCCGAGGAACCCGCTGCGGGGCTCCTGCACGATCTCGATGCTCGCCCCCTGCTCGCTGATACCGAGCTCGCGGAGGCCAGCCTCGATCGCCTCCTCAACGCTTGCGGCGCTTCTTTCGACTTCCTGCATTCGATCCACCGGCTCCACTGGTCCCGCCACTGGTCCCGCCACTGGTCCCGCCTGAACTCCGGTTTCCGCCCGGGCGAGCGGTCCCTGACGGCCGCCCCGAGCCGGGGGCCCTCCCCGGAGCCGCGGGCTTCGACCCGTCCGCCCGATCGGGCTGCCCGTCGCCCCGCGGTCGATCCGTCCCCCCGGCCGCCGGAAGCTTCGGCTTCGACGTTCCACCCGTGCCCCGCCCGGCCGGCCGCCCGGGCGTCCCGCCCCGAGCCTCACCCTTGCCGGCCCGATTGGCCGCCTCCTCCTGTATCCGAGGCAGCATGAAGTGCTGCTGCCCGATCTGGATCACGTTCGTCGTCGACCAGTAGATCACCAACCCGGCTGGGAACAGATAGCCCCACACGCCGAAGAGGATCGGCATGATCCGCGTGAGCGCCTGTTGCTGTTGGCTCCCCTGGGGGGTCGCCTTCTGCATCTGACGCTGCTGGTAGTAGGTCGTGCCGACCATGAGGAGCGCGAACCCGTAATAGGGCAGCCTCGAGGCTCCGCCGTGGCCACAGTTGAGCGTCTTCCCACCGATATAGCTTGTCTCACCCGGCTTCAGCACGATCTTCACCTGCTTGCCGGCCTGGGCAGCGGAACACAGCAGACTGGTGCCCAGGAACTGCGTGTGCTGCCCGTGGATCGCGCTTCGAAGGGCGCTGTCCGCGGGCACGTGCGCTGCGCCGCCAGGCACGCGGAGCACGGCGTAGAGCGCGATGAGGACCGGGAACTGCAGCAGCAAGGGGAGGCACCCGCTCAGGGGGTTCACGCCATGGTCCTTGTACAACTTCATCATCTCTTCGTTCAGCTTCTGGCGGTCACCCTTGTACTTGGTCTGCAGCTGCTTGACCTTCGGCTGGATCGCCTGCATCGCCTGCATCGAACGGATCTGCTTGATCCCCAGGGGCAGCAGGACGACCCGGATGCCGATCGTCAGCAGGATGATCGCGATGCCGTAGTTGTGGACCCACGAGTACAGGTAGGCCAATGCCGCACCGAGGCCGTTGAGCAGCTGGCTCCAGATGGAGGTGGCGATCACGTGGAGACCCCGACCCCGTCCGTTGGCGTGGCAGCTCGTAGGACAGTGTCATACCGCAGAAGGAGGTCAGTGTGACCAGGCGGGTAATCGAACCCGCCCGCTCCGAACGGATTGCACCGCATGATCCGCCAGACGGACAGGGCACCACCTCGGACGAACCCGAGGTGCCCGATCGCCTCTTCCGCGTATGCCGAACAGGACGGGTAGAACCGGCACCGGCCGCCCACGAACTGTCCGACCGAGACGCGATACGCCCTCACGACCCCAACGAGCAAGGATCGAAGAGGCCAGCCCGCGATGCGAAGGAGGCGACGGCTGCGCTCGATCACGGCCGCAATGCCCCGGCCTCGGCCAGCGCGCGTTCCATGTCCGAAGCGACCGCTCTCAGACCGACGCCATCGATCTCGGGGCGCGCGGCGAAGACCACCTGGATCCCGAGCGATGCCCGCTCCATCATGTGCCGCCAGGCCTCCTTCATGAGCCGACGTGCCCGGTTCCGACGGACGGCCCCACCGACATTGCGGCCGACCACGAAACCGGCCCGTGCCGGGCCGTCCGACCTCGAAACGTAGACTACCAGCAGCCTTCCGACGTGCCGCTCGCCCTGCCGGAGCACCGCCCGGAACTCGGCCGAACGTCGCAACCGTCCATCGCGGCCGTGCGCGCGGGACGTTGCGTCCAGGGGAAGTCACCTCTTCGAAAGGGAAGGAGATTGACGCGGATCCGCTTACGCCGCGATGCGCGTCCGGCCCTTCGCGCGGCGCCGGGCGAGGACGGCACGACCGGCCCTGGTCCGCATGCGGAGGCGGAACCCGTGAGTCTTCTTGCGTCTGCGGTTGTTGGGTTGGTACGTCCGCTTCATGGCGCCCTCTTCGACCTGGACCGGCGAGACGCGCGCGAGAGATGCGCACTCTTGCGTGAACGGCGCGGTGAGTATAGCGGGCGCCGGGCACGCTTCCCAGGTGTCTCACCCGAGCTCCTCGTTCGTCCCTGCGCGGCCTTGGCGCACCAACTGCCAGCACAAAAAGGTCGTCAAGAACCCCTCTTCGCCTTGGCAACGGCCGAAACCCTGGAGCTATAATCCGCCGCGCCTTCGGGCCATCCCACATCCCTTCCCCAGGGGAACGCTGGCTGTTTCCACACCTGTGGAAAGTGATTGTGGATAATGACTGTCCCGGCAACTGATCGGATCTCAGACGGCCCCGCCGCGCCTGACGCCCGCGCCGCATGTGACGCTATCGTTGGTCGCGCCCGCACCACGCTCGCCACGCCCTTGTTCGAGATGTGGTTCGCTCAACTCGAACCCGGAAGCTTCCGCGACGACACCCTCAACCTCCTGGCTCCCAGCTCCTACATCAGCAACTGGCTGGTCAAGCACCATATGGAACTGATGACCTCGACCGCCCGCGACGTGCTCGGACCGAAGGTCCGGGTCCGGGTGAAGGTCCGTCGAACGGCGCCGGCGACGGGTGGCTCGGGCGCGGCCTCGCAAGGACGGAAGACTCCGACGGTGCCGCAGCATCAGGCATCGTTCGATGATGCCATCCACGTCGGGGCGCCCTTCCCGGAGCGATACACGTTCGACACGTTCATCCCCGGGCCGAGCAACAAGTTCGCCCACGCCGCCGCTCTGGCGGTCGCCGAGGCGCCGCCTTCGAAGGCCTACAACCCGGTCTTCGTCTACGGTGGGGTGGGGCTGGGCA
This sequence comes from Actinobacteria bacterium UBA5176, assembly GCA_002413305.1. Classification (GTDB taxonomy): domain Bacteria; phylum Actinomycetota; class UBA4738; order UBA4738; family UBA4738; genus UBA4738. The sequence goes on from DHWS01000105.1 coordinate 60,302, forward strand.
AGACGCACCTGCTGTTCGCCATCGCCAACCACATGTGGGCGCTGGCGCCGCGAACCCGGGTTCGCTACGTGACCTCGGAGAGCTTTATGACCGAATTCATCAAGGCGGTCCGGGAGCGCCGGGGCTATCAGTTCCAGCGCCAGTACCGCGATGTCGACGTCCTCCTGCTCGACGACGTGCAGTTCCTCGCCCGCGCCGAGGAGACGCAGACGGAGTTCTTCCACACCTTCAACCACCTCCATCAGCACGAACGGCAGATCGTGATCGCCAGCGACCGGCCACCGCAGGAACTCGGAGGGATCGAGGAGCGCCTCCGGAGCCGGTTCCGGAGCGGCCTGGTCGTGGACGTGCAGCCGCCCGACCTCGAGACGCGCATCGCGATCCTGCAGCTGAAAGCTCTCCGCGACGGGCTCACCGTCCCCGACGACGTCCTGCACTTCATCGCGTCGAAGTTCGACCAGAACATCCGGGAGCTCGAGGGTGCCCTACTCCGGGTGCATGCCTTCGCCTCGGTCACCCGGCAGCCAGTCGATCTCCCGGTGGCCGAGCGCGCACTCGAGGACCTCATCCCGGACGCCGGCAAGGAGATCCCTCCGTCCACGATCCTCGAGGAGACCGCGTCCTACTTCGGCCTCGGGCCTGGCGATCTCATCTCCAAGAGCCGGTCCCGTCCACTCACCACCGCCCGGCACATCGCGATGTACCTGCTCCGCGAGTTGACCGGCCTGTCCCTCATCAAGATCGGGGAACAGTTCGAACGCGACCACACGACCGCCCTGCATGGCATCAAGAAGATCGAAGGGTTGATGCCGCAACGCGGCAGCACCTACCGCCAGGTCCAAGAGCTCACCAAGAAGATCCGGGCGAAGGGACGTGACGGGTGAGGATGGCGCGTGCATCTGCGGTGCAAAGCGGTGCACGGCGTGTGGACGGCAGCCCCTGGGCCGCGAACCCCGGGTTCGACCCGCACCGTTTTCCCCGGTCATCGGATGTCGTACCCCCGCGCTACGCTGCACGGATGCGCATGTTCCACATTTCCACCGCCACTACAGCTACTGGTTTGAAGCGGGATTCCTCAAGTACGAGGCAGGAGGGAGGTAGATCGTGAAGTTCAAGTGCGACCGCGACGCGTTCTCCGAAGCGCTCCAAACCGTGCAGCGCGCGGTTTCCTCCAGGCCGGGAATCCCGGCGCTCACGGGGGTCCTCATGAACGCCTCGGGCAGCGAGCTCGTCCTGGCCACCACGGACCTCGAGGTTTCCGCCCGGCTGAAGCTCGACGTCCACGTGCAGGTCGAAGGGGTCGCGCTGGTACCGGCCAAGCTTCTGGCCGACATGGTGAAGAGCTTCGACCAGGCACCGGTGGAGTTCGAAGAGGAGGGCGGCCAGGCCCGGATCGTGTGCAGCAACTACGAGGGCACGCTGCGATGCCTCCCCGCGGAGGACTTCCCCGCGCTGCAGGATCCGGCCGGTACCCGGGTCACGGTCGTCGCCGGCGAGCTGGCCTCGGCGATCGCCCAGGTCGGGCGGGCCGCATCCCGTGACGAAGCGCGCCCCATCCTCACCGGCGTGCTGCTCGAGATCACTCCTGAGGGCCTGACCATGGTGGCCACCGACTCCTACCGCCTGGCCGTCCGGGAGCTCACGGCCAGCGCGCAGGGCGAGGCGAAGGCCCTGGTCCCGGAGCGCGCACTGGCCGAAGCGGGTCGCGCCGCCGCGGGCGACGAACGGGCCGAGGCGGAGCTCTTCGTGGACCAGTCGCAGGTCGCCTTCCGGGCCGGCGCGCTGACCCTCACCTCACGTCTGATCGACGGCGAGTTCCCGAACTACCGCCAGCTCCTGCCGGAGCGGTACGAGAACAAGCTCACCGCCTCACGGACCCAGCTGCTGGACGCCGTGAACCGGGTGGGCCTCCTGGCCAGGGAGAGTTCGCCCGTGAAGATGGAGTTCAACGCGCTCGGGGTTCGGCTCTCTTCGTCGTCCCCGGACCTCGGGGGAGCCGTCGAGGTCGTGGAGGCGAAGTACGAGGGCGAAGACCTGACCGCGGCGTTCAACCCTGGGTACCTGGTGGACGGTCTGAAGGCCGCCACCGGCGAGCGGGTGGAGATCGAGGTCCGTGACGGGCTGAAGCCCGCGGTGGTCCGGGGCGAGGGTGAGGCGTTCGTCTACCTGGTCATGCCGGTCCGGTTGCCGGCCCCGGTCGGCTAAGACGCGGTCGGGCCCCGGACCGTCGCTGTGCGGCTCGACTGGATCGAGCTTCGTGACTTCCGGAGCTACCGCGAGGCCTCGCTCCGCATCTCCCCCGGCCTCACAGCGGTGGTGGGGCCGAACGGCGAGGGGAAGACGAACCTGCTCGAGGCGCTGTACTACCTGGTCGCCCTGGAGTCGCCGAGGGTGAGCAGCGATCTCCCGCTGGTCCGCATGGCGCCGGGCGCGATCGGAGGTTCGGCCTTCCTCCGAGGCGAGGCCGAATCGGGTTCCGGCCGGTTCCTGATCGAGGTGGAGATCCGGGCCGACGGTGCGAACCGTGTCCAGGTGAACCGGTCCGCGGTTCGGCGCAAGCGCGACCTTCGCAGGCACCTCCGGGCCGTGTTCAGCGGCCCCGACGACCTCGATGTCGTGCAGGGCGAGCCCGATCACCGTCGCCGGTTCATGGACGAGGTAGTTCACACAATGTGGCCGACCAAGGAGGGGTTGGCGTCCGCATACGAACGGGCGCTGCGCCAGCGGAACCGCCTGCTCAAGGACTGGCCTGGCACAGGCGAGCCCGCCGGGCTGGAGGGCTGGGACGCAGAACTGGTCACCCACGGCTCGGCGCTGACCGCCGCCCGCCGCCAGGCGGTGGAGGCGATCGAGGCTCGCGCGGAGGAGGAGTTCCGGGCCATCTCGGATCGCGGCCAGGGTGCACTGGTGGTCGAGTACCGGCCGTCCGTCGAGGCGGACGCCGCCGACCTGACGCATGCGTTCCGCGAGGCCCTCACCGCCCGCCGAGCCGACGAGCTGATCCGCCGATCCACCCTGGTCGGTCCGCATCGCGACGAGCTCGCCCTCCGCGTCGAAGGTCTGGTCGCCAGAGGCTTCGCCTCGCATGGAGAGGCGTGGGCGGCCGCAGTGAGTCTTCGTCTGGCCCTGGCTCGGGCCGTGGCCGAGGAGACCGGAGAGCTGCCTACCGTGTTCCTGGACGACCCGTTCTCGGCGCTGGACCCGGTGCGTCGGAGACGGCTCGCCGAGGGCCTCCACGGCCGTGGACAGCTCCTGATCGCGATCCCGGACGAACAGCAGCTGCCGGAGGGTGCGGCGGTGTGGCGGGTTCGGGACGGATCGGTGCTCATCGGGGAGGGGACGACGTGACCGGCGGGCCGCGCAGGGCACCGCGCCACCGTCCCGAGGACGCCCCGCAGGGGGTCGGTTCGGTGCTGGGGGAGCTCCTGAAGGGCCGCCCGTGGGCCACGGGCCTGCTCCTTGGGCAGCTGGGGCGGCGATGGACAGAGGTGGTCGGAGAGCGGATGGCCATGGAATCCCGCCCGACTCGCCTGGAAGCTGGGAACCTCGTGGTGGAGGTGTCCTCGGCGGCCTGGGCGGCCCAGCTGAAGTTCCTGCAGGGCGAGATCCGGACCCGGGCGAACGCCGCCCTAGGATCCGAGCAGGTCAGGGAGGTGCGGGTCGTGGTGGCCGGCAGAGAGACCTGAAACGAGCTCGGGGCGGGTCCTCCCGGAGGCCGCGGAACGGGCCGTGGATCCAAGGCTCGGATGGCAATTCCGATGGTATAATTGGGGCGCTTGGCCCTTACGGATGGGAACCCTCTCCCCAGGTGTGACGAGCGCTGGCCGAACAGCGCCCGGTGGAGGTACGCGAGTGTCGACTGAGCGCCTCAGAGAGACCTACGAGTCCAAGGACATCACGGTTCTGGAGGGGCTAGAGCCCGTCCGGAAACGCCCCGGCATGTACATCGGCAGCACCGGCACCAGAGGGCTGCACCACCTCGTGTACGAGGTCGTCGACAACTCGATCGACGAGGCGTTGGCGGGCTACTGCTCCAGGATCGTCGTCCAACTGCTGCCGAACGGTTCGGTCCGGGTGGCCGACAACGGGCGGGGGATCCCGGTCGAGCCGATCCCGGGAGGCAAGGACCGGCGCCCGGCCGTCGAGGTCGTCCTGACCACCTTGCACGCCGGGGGGAAGTTCGGCGGCCGCTCCTACGCGGTGTCCGGCGGGCTGCACGGCGTGGGCGTTTCCGTGGTCAACGCCCTCTCGGAGCGCTTCGAGGTCCAGGTTGCCCGGGGAGGCTTCACGTGGCAGCAGGAGTTCGCACGGGGCAAGCCCCTGGGCAAGCTGAAGCAGGGCAAGCAGACGTCGAAGACAGGGACCATCGTCACGTTCTGGCCGGATCCCCAGATCTTCGAGGAGATGGGCTTCAAGCGGGACGTGCTGGCCGAGCGGCTCCAGGAGCAGTCGTTCCTCGTTCGCGGTGTCGAGGTCGTCCTGGTCGACGAGCGGGAGAGCCCCCACTTCCGCGTCACCTATCAGGCCAAGGGCGGCCTTGCGGACTTCGTGCGGCACCTCGCGCAAGGCAAGACGCCGTTGCACGGCAAGATCATCCAGCTCGCCGAGTCGCGAGAGCGGAGCGAGATCGACATTGCGCTGCAGTGGAACGACAGCTACGCGGAGTCGCTCCACAGTTTTGCTAATACCATTAATACTCACGAAGGCGGCATGCACGAGGAGGGCTTCAAGAAGGCCCTGACCAACGTGGTGAACCGGTACGCCCGCGACAAGGGGCTCCTCAAGGAGAAGGAGGAGAACCTGATCGGGGAGGACATCCGAGAGGGGCTGACGGGGATCATCGCCGTCAAACTGGCCGAACCGCAGTTCGAGGGGCAGACCAAGACGAAGCTCGGCAACACGGAGATGCGATCGTTCGTCGAGAAGACGGTCAACGACCAGTTGATGACCTGGCTCGAAGAGCATCCCGCGGACGCCAAGCGCATCATCCAGAAGTCCACCCAGGCCGCCCGGGCGCGCATGGCCGCCCGGCAGGCCCGGGACCTGACTCGCCGCAAGGGGCTGCTGGGCGGCTCTTCGCTCCCCGGGAAGCTCGCCGACTGCCAGCTCACCGACCCGGCGCTGTGTGAGATCTTCATCGTGGAGGGCGACAGTGCCGGAGGCTCGGCCAAGCAGGCCCGCGAGCGCTCGTTCCAGGCCATCCTGCCCATCCGCGGCAAGATCCTCAACGTCGAGAAGGCCCGGCTGCACAAGGTCCTGGAGAACGTGGAGATCCTAGCGCTGATCAGCGCCATCGGGACCGGCATCGGCGACGAGTTCGACCTCGCCAAGCGCCGGTACGGGAAGGTAGCCATCCTGGCGGATGCCGACGTGGACGGCGCGCATATCCGCACATTGCTTCTCACCTTCTTCTTCCGGCACATGAAGGAACTGGTCGAGAACGGCAACGTCTACGTGGCCCAGCCACCCCTGTACCGGGTGAAGGCGGACGGCAAGTACATCTACGTGCACGACGAGAAGGCGCTCGAGGAACTGCGCCAGGGCAACGGGCACAAGAAGATCGACATCCAGCGGTTCAAGGGCCTCGGAGAGATGAACGCCGAGCAGCTCTGGGAGTCGGCAATGAACCCGGCCACGCGGGTCCTCAAGCAGGTGACGATGGAGAACGCCGCCGCGGCGGATCTGATGTTCTCGATCCTCATGGGCGAGAACGTCGAATCCCGGCGCGAGTTCATCCAGGCGAACGCGAAGTATGCGTTCCTGGACGTGTGATTCCGGAATGAGCTAAGAGCCCATGGCGGTCGAAGAGGAGAGCATCGAACAGGTCGTCATCGAGGAGGAGATCCAGTCCTCCTTCATCGACTATGCGATGTCGGTCATCGTGTCCCGGGCGCTCCCGGACGTGCGGGACGGATTGAAGCCGGTCCACCGCCGGATCCTGTTTTCGATGATGGAGGGGGGCCTGACCCCGGATCGCCCCCGCCGCAAGTCGGCCGCGGCCGTCGGAGACGTGATCAAGAAGTACCACCCCCACGGCGACATGGCTGTGTACGACGCCATGGTCCGGCTGGCCCAGGACTTCTCGCTTCGCTATCCACTGGTCGACCCGCAGGGGAACTTCGGGTCGGTCGACGGGGACCCACCGGCCGCGGCGCGATACACGGAGGCTCGGCTGGCGCCGCTGGCGATGGAGCTCCTCCGCGACATCGACAAGGAGACCGTCGACTTCATCCCGAACTACGACGGGTACGAACAGGAGCCGGTCGTGCTGCCGGCCCGCTTCCCGAACCTGCTGGTCAACGG
>DHWS01000105.1:66830-73091 GCA_002413305.1 Actinobacteria bacterium UBA5176
TCCCGCCGCACAACCTCGGCGAGATCGTCGACGCCATCGGGCTGCAGATCGCCAACCCCGACGTGACGATCGACGAGCTCCGAAAGAAGGTCAAGGGTCCCGACTTCCCGACCGCGGGACTCATCATCGGTCGCGAGGGGATCCGCGACGCCTACGAGACCGGCCGAGGCTCGATCAAGATGCGGGCGCGGGTCAGCATCGAAGAGAGCCGGCAGGGTCGCCAGCGCCTGGTGGTTACCGAGCTCCCGTACATGGTGAACAAGGCACGGCTGGCAGAGAAGATCGTCGACCTGGTCGACAAGCAGCACCGCATCACCGAGATCCAGGACCTCAAGGACGAATCGAGCGGCCGCGGCGGGATGCGCTTCGTCATCGAACTGAAGCGCGGGGCGAACCCGCACGTCGTCCTCAACCAGCTCTACAAACACACCCAGCTCCAGGACACGTTTGGCGTGAACCTGCTGGCCCTGGTCGACGGCGTGCCGCGCACGCTCAACCTCAAGCAGGCCATCGGGCACTACATCGACCACCAGGTCGAGGTGGTGACCAGGCGGAGCCGGTACGAGTTGCGGAAGGCCGAGGAGCGCGACCACATCGTGCTGGGCCTGCTGATCGCGCTGGAGCACATCGACGAGGTCATCAAGATCATCCGGGGTTCGGCCAACGCTGACGAGGCGCGAACGAAGCTGATGAAGCGCTTCAAGCTCTCCGAGATCCAGACGAACTACATCCTCGACATGCCGCTGCGGCGGCTGACCCGGCTGGAGCGGCAGAAGCTGGAACAGGAGCACCGGGAGCTGCTCGCCGCCATCGAGCGCCTGAAGACCCTTCTGGCCGACCCCACAGCGCTGCTGGCGCTGGTGAAGGATGAGCTGCTGGCCGTCCGGAAGAAGTACGCGGACCCTCGTCGCACGGAGATCCGGGCCGAGGAGGGCGACTTCGACGTCGAGGACCTTATCCAGGAGACCGACGTGATCATCACCATCACCCGGGACGGCTACGTGAAGCGGGTACCGGTCGAGACCTTCAAGCGGCAGGGCCGGGGTGGCCGCGGTGTGATCGGCTCGAACCTGAAGGCTGAGGACATCATCAGCCAGGTCTTCACCACCACGACGCATCACTGGCTGCTGGTGTTCACCAACCGGGGACGGGTGTACCGGACGAAGGTGCACGAAGTTCCCGAGGGCTCCCGGACCGGGCGCGGGACCTACGTCGCGAACCTCCCCGGGATGGGGTTCGGCGCCGACGAGAATATCGCCGCGGTGATCGACATCAAGGACTACGAACAGGGCAAGTACCTCGTCTTCGCCACCAAGAAGGGCATGGTGAAGAAGACCGAGCTGGCCGGTTACGACTCCGCGCGGCAGGCGGGCCTGGCCGCGATCAACCTGAAGGACGGCGATGAGCTGATCAGCACGCTGCTGACCGACGGGAAGGACCACCTCATCCTGGTGTCGAAGCTCGGCCAGGCCATCCGGTTCTCCGAGGGTGCCGTCCGTCCAATGGGCCGGTCCGCCGCCGGGGTGATCGGGATGAAGCTTCGGGAGGGCGACGAGGTCATAGCCATGGTGTCGACCTCGCAGGGCGACGGCCTGCTCACCGTGACGAACAACGGTTACGGAAAGCGCACGCCGTTCGAGGAGTACCCGCCGAAGGGCCGGGGCGGACTGGGGGTGAAGACGGCCATGCTGACCTCGAGGGTCGGCGTGCTGGCCGGCGCATTCCCGATCAGCAAGGACCAGGACATCCTGGTCATCGCCAACGACGGCGTGGTGATCCGCGTGCCGGCCGTCCAGGTCCGCAAGGCCGGCCGGGCCACCCAGGGCGTGCGGGTCATGCGGCTGGAGCGGAGCCGCTCGGTGGTGGCCGTCGCCCCGGTGATCATGCAGATGGAGGAAGAGTAGAGGCCGGGTCCCGTCACCGGTCCCCGGTTAGCCGAACCCTGCGGAACGTCCCGAGCAGGACGAGGTCGTATAGGATCTTCACGCTGCCGGCGGCGACGAACGGAGCAGCGAGCCACAGCCCCGTCAGGTACCCCCCCAGCGCCGAACCGCCAGGACGGACCAGGTAGCGGGCGGTGTTCGTGTAGGAGGCGGCCGCGGTTCGTTCGTCCGGATCCACCATGCTGACCACGTAGGCCTGGCGGGCCGGCACGTCCATCTGGCTGATCGCGAACCGGGCCAGGAGCACGGCGATGGCCGGCCCGAGGGACGGCATGAACGGCACCACCACCAGTAGCACATTCGAGGGCAGATGGGTGAAGACCATCGTGTTCAACAGACCGATCCGGTTCCCCAGCCAGCCGCTGGCGACGGACGACGCGGCCTGGAGGAGCCCCGCGGCGAAGAACACCAGGCCCATCACCTCGGTCGACGCGCCGAACTTCGTCTTGAACCAGAAGACCAGGAACGTCTGCACCACGAAGCCTCCGCCGAACGAGTCGGCGGCGAACAACCCCGCCAGGCCGGCCACGGCCTTCTTCGACCTGACCAGGGGAAAGCGGCGGGAGGCGGTGAGCTCGCGGCCGGCTTCGACCCGGGCCGACAGCCGGGACGCCAGCACCGCACATGCCAGGCCGATCACCGGGAAGGCCAGGAGGAACCGTTCGCTCGCCGGGAGCGCGGGGATGAACCGACGGAAGAAGTCAGGTCCGCCCGCGGCCAGCGCCCCCACCGAGCCCAGGAGATAGGCGATCGCGTTGTACCGCGCGAAGGCCTTCGTGCGGGCCGCGATGCCGGGCGCGGCCTGCGGGATCATCGCCTGCTCGAGCGAGGTGATCGGGCCGGACTCGTTCGCGTCGGTCGAGATCGTCCCGGTCAGGGCCGCCAGGATGAGCGCCGGCAGCCAGTGCGTCAGGGCGAACACGCTCCCCGCGGCTGCCATCAGGAGGAGCAGTGCGGCGTACAGGCGTCGCCGGCCGATCCGGTCGCCTCGGGTCCCCACCGCCACGGACATCACCGCGAAGCCGGCCAGCATCGAGGTCACCACGAACCCGACCCGGGCATCCGAGTACCCGGCCGCGGCGAGCTCGGCGCCGATCAAGATGCTCCCGAACCCGTAGACGAGCGCCCGGAGCGCCTGGACCGCGTAGATCAGCCGAAGGTCGCGCTGCCCGACCCCCCCGCCATCGGGCGAGACGGGTGAGAGGTTCGTCGGAGGTTCGGCGTCCATCGGCTCACCATACCGACCGGCCGCAGGGGAGCCGGATCCTTGCGATCGAGCTCAGCTTCCGGACCCAGTGTGTCGAATCAGTAAGACATGCGGTCGGAGGAAGCGAGGGTGACGAATAGGGGGCGGTACGGGCGGGTACGAAGGGGCCGTGAAACCGGGCCAGGGTCTCTCGCGTCCGGTATCGTGACGGGGTCGCGTGCCGGCGAAACCCGCGGATGGGACGACGACACATCCGGGTTCGGGGCGGCCTCGCCGGGCGCCCGCGGTCCGGTGGACCGGAGCGATGAAGGGATGAGACCCGCAGTGAAGACGGAACCGATCTCCGCACGCAAGCCGCCCAAGACGCAGACGTCGCGGCAGGCCGCCAGGCGTGCGCAGGTCGTCGTGAAGCGGGTCAACCCCTGGTCCGTGCTGAAGTTCTCCCTGCTCTTCTACTTCTGCCTGATGCTGGTGTTCCTGTTCGCGGCGGTGATCCTGTACTGGATCCTCGGCGTGATCGGGGTGCTCGATTCCCTGTCGCATCTCCTTTCCCAGATCGGGCTGGGCGGCAGGGGCGGCTTCAAGATCCACGGGAACTGGATCTTCACCCGGATGTTCCTGCTCGGGCTGGTCGGCGTGGTCGTATGGTCGCTGGTGAACATGCTGGTGGCGCTCCTGTACAACCTGGTGTCCGATGTGGTGGGTGGGGTGCAGATCACCCTCGGTGAGCGCCACTAGCCCCGTCCATTGACACCCTCGAAAGGCCCCGAGTAGGCTTACCCCGGCCAGGGTCCCGCCCGTTCGGACAGGTCTTCGGGGCTGTAGCTCAGGCGGTTAGAGCGCATCCCTGATAAGGAACCCGCTCGTTCGAACTGACCCCCTGACCAGCATCTTCGCAGGTAGATGGCTTAGTGCCGCCCGTCGGGCGTGCCTCTGAGGTCGCCTGAAACCGGCTCCGTCGGATGAGTTGGTACACATCTGGTACACGTTCGGCCCTTGACGCTCCCCGGCAAGCCAACCGTCGACGCCTCGTCCGGCCCGGAGCTTCGACGTCCGCGGACGTTGAGGCTGGCCCGAGATCTGTTCGCGCACCCTACCGATACGACCTTGCCGGATGGTGAAGGAACGCGACGGAGCGTTCCCAAGCCGTACTGGAGGGGACGTGGAAGCACTGCTCACCGCCGACGATGTCGCGATGCTGCTCGCCGTCGACCGGAAGCGCATATACGAACTGGCAGCACGATGGCAGCCGGAGACGATGCGGCTGCCGTCAGTGAAGTTGGGGGAGCGACAGATCCGCTTCCGCCCCGCCGACGTCGAGCGCTACATCAGTGACCGAGCGGCCTGAGGCAAAGGGGGCGAGCCCGCCAGCCGATGTCGGGACTCCAGGGCACTCCCTTGGGAACGTGAGCACGGAAGGTCAGCCGAACAAGCACCGCTCTCGACCGGTCTTCTTCCGGCCCTCTGCTAACTACAAGGATCTCCCGGAGGAGGAACGGATGGCGTGGGCCTCTCAGGTGGTAGATGCGGTCGTAGAGGCCGCCGGTGGCGAGGAAGCCGCCTTTAGGAAGAAGCCGCAGACCGGTGATGGCACCAGGACGCAAGAGTCGGAGACCCGTGTAAACTAGATGGGTCGCGCCCCCTGGCAGAACTCTCCGGGAACCTCTGGAGGAGAGGATAGGGGGGACGGTTTTCTCTTGAGCGACAGGCTTTCGATTCACGAGTCCATGCTGCTGCCGGACGGTACCCCGCTGTTTCCCGAGCTGCCGTCGGACGAGCTGTACACCCTGGCGGGAGACATCGTCGACAACGGCCTGAAGGACAAGATCGTCATCCTCGAGGGCGCCATCCTCGACGGCTGGAACCGGTACCGCGCTCTCGTCGACATCTTGAGGTGGGAGCCTGAGCGGGTCCTCGCCGAAGCGACGGTCGAGTACACCGACACCCAATCCCCCTTCTCCTACGCAGTCTCCAAGAACGCCAAGCGCCGCCACCTGACGCCGGGACAGCGGTGCCTCTTGGCTGATCCCGCATTTCCCCTGTACAAGGCCGAATCGAAGCAGGGAGCGTGAGGTTGCCCCGGTTGGCCGGACACCTTCCCTGAGGGGGCCGACGCCTCCCTCGGAAGGAGTCCGAATGCAACCGGCGCATCCACCGGAGTTCCGGCGCAGGGCCATCGAGCTCGCCCGGGAGCGAGCCAAGCCGATCGCGAAGATCGCCGCCGACATCGGCATCTCCGAGTCGTGTCTGCGCACCTGGCTGCACCAGGCCGACATCGATGAGGGTCGCAGCGAGGGCCTGACCACCGAGGAACGGGCCGAGCTGGTCCGGCTCCGTCGGGAGAACCGGGTGCTCCGGATGGAGAAGGAGATCCTGGGAAAAGCCGCGGCCTTCTTCGCGGGCGAGAGCACCTACCGCTCGCGGTGACCTATGAGCTGGTGGACACGGAGAAGGCCAACTACCCGACCACGGCGCTGTGCCGGAGCCTGGGGGTCTCGACGAGCTCCTTCTACGAGTGGCGTCCCCGCAGGGCGGACCCATCGCCGCGGGCCAGGGGCGACGCCGCGCTCACCGAGCGGATCAGAGCGATCCACGTCCAGTCCCGAGGCACCTACGGAGCTCCTCGCGTCCACGCGGAGCTCCGCCTCGGCGAGGGCATCCGGGTGGGCCGAAAGCGGGTGGTCCGGTTGATGCGCCTGGCCGGCATCGAGGGCGTCTACCGGCGCAGGCGCAGGGGCTGTACCCGCCGGGACCTGGCAGCCGAGCTCGCCGAAGATCTGGTGAACCGGCGGTTCGACGTGGACGGCCCGAACGAGCTCTGGGTCAGCGACGTGACCGAGCACCCCAGGGCCGGTGGCAAGGTCTACCTGGCCGTGGTCCTGGACGCCTGGAGCCGCAGGGTCATCGCATGGTCGATCGCCGACCACGTCCGCTCCGAGCTCGTGGTCGACGCCCTGCAGATGGCGATCTGGCGACGCCGGCCTCCCGAGGGCAGGACCATCTGCCACACCGACCACGGCAGCCAGACCGGGCTCAATGGGTGGTCGCAACATCGCCTTGTGTGGCCAACAGTAGGTGTTCGTTCAGTGTTTCGGCTGGAGTCTTCCAGCC
>DHWS01000152.1:0-24237 GCA_002413305.1 Actinobacteria bacterium UBA5176
TCGTTGGGGTGGTGGAGGGGGGCCCAGCTTCGTTCAGGAGGCATGGGACGTGCGCGAGAGCGAGCCGGTCAGGCGGCCGGGCGCATGCGAAGCGCCTGGGCCCGGATCCGCTCGACGGCCTCCTTCACCAGGCGGTCGTACTCGGGCTTGTGGCCCCTGACGATGGCGAGCACGGCCTCCACGTGGCCCTTCCGATCGGCCAGGCGGCGGTACTGCGCGCGATGCCTCGCGAGCAGCTTCGTCTCCGCCTCGAGCCGAGCCCGGGCCTCCATTCCCGTTACCATCGTCGCCATCCGAGCCCCTTCGACTCCCCGTGTCCGGTACATTCGCCCTCTCCACACCGGCATCCGCGCCGGTGGGATCGAGGGCCTGCACCGCGCCAACTCAGTCATAACGTTTCCCGGTTTCGAGTGATTCCCGACCCGAAGGGTGCATTTTGCCACGGCCGTCTCAGATTCGCGAACCGGGATCGGCCGTTTTGCTCTGATCGGTAGCAGACCGTTGTGGCCGATCCGTCACACGAACTTCGGATAGAGGGACATCCCCCCGTCGATGACGAATGTGGCTCCCGTGACGTAGGAGGCCTGGTCGCTGGCCAGCCAGGCCACCGCAGCCGCGATCTCCTCCGGAGCGCCCATCCGCCCCAGTGGGATCTCCTCGATCACCGCGTGGAGCGCCTCCGGATCGTCCAGGACGAACTCGTTGATCGGGGTTCGGATCGCGCCGGGGGCCACGTTGACCAGGCGGATCCCGCTCGGCGCCAGCTCCCTCGCCGCGGTCTGCATCAGGAGCTTCAAGCCTCCCTTGCTGGCGCAGTAGTGAGCGAACCCGGGCCAGGGGATGAACTCGTGGACGCTGGACATGTTCACGATCACCCCGCCCCCGCCCCCGGCCATCACCTTCCCGGCCTCGCGGAGGCAGAGGAACGAACCCGTCAGGTTCGTCCCCAGCACGCGCTCCCAATCACCCAGCGACATCTGGAGCAGGGGAACCTGCTTCTCGATCCCCGCCTTGTTGACCAGGATGTCAACGCCGCCCAGCTCGGAGACGGCCCGTCCGACCATCCCCACCACATCGGCCTCGGCAGCGACGTCCGCTCGCCAGGCGATGCCGTTCGCTCCCGCCTTGAGGATCTCGCCGACCACCGCGTCGGCATCCGGTCGCTCCCGCTCGGAGTAGTAGTTGACCAGGACCGCGGCGCCCTCCTGGGCCAGCCGGACGGCCGTGGCCTTCCCGATCCCACTGGATGCCCCCGTGACGATCGCCTTTCGGCCTTCCAGCAACATGCCGCCTCCTTCCGTCGCCCGCCGCGAGGTGCGGCCCGCGCCGAGCATCCTCGCGCACCACGACCTCCTTGGATGTGCGCCCGGTGGGATGGACTCGGCGACTTGCGAACGGAGAAGCGGCTGTTACCTTCAGCGCATGCGAGGCGCCAGGCGGTCGGACGGAGGGTGGACGTTCGTCAGCAACCACTTCCTTGTCCTGCTCTGCATCGCCGAGGATCCCGGCCAGCGCATGGTCGATGTGTCGAGGCGTCTGGGAATCACCGAGCGGGCCGTCCAAGGGATCGTCGCCGACCTGGTCGGGGCGGGATACCTGACCCGTACGAAGGTCGGCCGCCGGAACCACTACGAGATCGACAGCTCCATGCCACTGCGCCACCTCGAGACCGAGCATCACCAGCTCGGAGAGCTTCTCGCCCTACTGAAGCACACCACAGAAGCCCGTCCGCGAACCGCATAGCGGAGGGGTTGCGTTTCCTCGCGTCACGCTGTAGGGTTCGCGAACTCTAGTTCGTGTATCCGAACACGGGCGTCCCAGTCCTTCACGGCCGGGGAGGCCTGCCGGCAACCAGGAGGGAGCGCGATGCACCCGGCCGTCGGATTTGTCTTCCACCGGTGGGACCCGATCCAGTTCGTCCTGTTCGACGTAGCTCTCGTCGTCCTCGCGGCGCAGCTGTTCGGACGACTCTTCCAGCGATTCGGCCAGCCACCGGTCATCGGGGAGGTGATCGCCGGCATCTCCCTGGGACCGAGCATCCTCGGTCATTACTCACACGCGCTGTTCCCCATCGACGGTCTTCCGTTCCTCAAGCTCCTGTCGACCCTGGGGGTGGTCAGCTTCATGTTCCTGATCGGGCTCGAACTCCGGCTGGGACACCTTCGGCGGGAGCGCCGGCGGGCGGCCGGAGGGGTGGCCCTCCTGGGCACGATCGTCCCGTTCGGGCTGGGGCTCTTGATGGCGTTCGCGCTCTACCCCTCGCATCACCAGGCCCGGTTCCTGGCCTTCGCCGTCTTCATGGGCGCCGCCATGTCGATCACGGCCTTCCCGGTCCTGGCTCGGATCATGATCGAGAAGCGGATGTACACGAAACCGCTCGGCGTGGTGACCATGGCGTGCGCCGCCGGCGACGACGTGCTGACATGGGCAACCCTCGCGTTCGTGCTGGCCGTGATGTCCTCAGCAAGCCACCTCGACCTGCCGTACATCATCGGGATGGCGCTCCTGTTCGCATTCCTTATGATCCGCGTGGTGCGGCCGGCGCTTAACCGGTTCGCGGACCGGCCGCTCGACGCGGTGACGCTCTCGCTGGTGGTGGCGGGCGTGCTGCTGTGCGCGTTCTCCACGGCCGCGGTGGGCCTGCACGAGATCTTCGGTGCCTTCGTGGCCGGGGCGATCTTCCCGCGCGGAAAGCTGGCCGACCAGGTACGGGCTCAGATGAGCTCGATGGCCACGATCCTGCTCCCGATGTTCTTCGTGGTCACCGGGCTGAACGTGGACATCGCCGGGGTCGGCCTGGCAGGGATCTGGCAGTTCGCTCTGATCCTGCTGGTGGCGTGCAGCGGGAAGTTCATCGGCGGGATCCTCGGGGCTCGAGCGAATGGCCTGAAGATGCGAGAGTCCGTGGCCTTGGGAGTGCTGATGAACACTCGCGGGTTGACCGAGCTGATCGTGCTGAACATCGGCCTCCAGGCCGGGGTCATCGACGCGAAGCTGTTCAGCCTGCTGGTGCTCATGGCGGTGGTAACCACGGTAGCCACCGGTCCGTTGCTCGACGCAATCAAACCCGACCCGTATCTTGGCGAGCCGCCGAGCCTCGACGCCGAGGCGCATGCGGAGGGGATCCTGGCCGCTGAACAGGCCGGGGGCTTCGATGACCCGTCTGCGTCGCAGGTCGAGATCGCCGTTGACACGTCCGGGCCGGGGCCCTGATACCTCGGGCTTCATGCGAACGCGTCGAATCGGAGAGCGGGCCAGCACAACGCGGCACTTCACGTTTCCATAGGGCCGCGTCCGCGGCACGCGGACGCGCGGAGACCTCCTGGCCACGAGCCGGGGGGTCTTTCGTTTGGAGGGTCGGATCATGGACTGGACGAAGGTCGGATATCAAGGGGAGCCGGGAGCGTTCTCCGAGGAGGCGGTGCGTCTGCTCTTCCCCGACGCCGCCGCGATCGCCCACCGCGGGCTCCGGACGGTCTTCGACGACGTCGCCTCCGGCGGGCTG
Organism: Actinobacteria bacterium UBA5176; assembly: GCA_002413305.1. Classification (GTDB taxonomy): domain Bacteria; phylum Actinomycetota; class UBA4738; order UBA4738; family UBA4738; genus UBA4738. The sequence goes on from DHWS01000152.1 coordinate 3,506, forward strand.
GCGTTCGGCGTGGTCCCCCTCTAGATCCTGGCCTCCCGGATCCAAACGAACCCGTGGAACCTGACACGCTTCGCCGCGATCTCGGCGGACACTTCTCCCCTCGCCCGGCCGAACCGCACCTCGATCGTGGTCGAGGTCCAGAACGAACCCGGGGCGCTCCTCCGGTGCCTCGAACCGCTCGCCGCGGCTCGTACGCGAGGTGGGAGGAGCACCCTGCCGTCGATCCGTGATGAGTCGCCCGCAGGGCAGCACGGTCTGTTACCCATGCGCCGAGATGCGCGGCCCGCTAGCGCCGAACCGCCACCGTCTTCGCGGGACCCGGACCCGCATCCGGCCCGGGCCGGCCGCCGCTCGCGTCGACCCCGGGCACGAGGAGCGCGCCGTCGGCGTCCAAGATGCCGCGCGTGGTGTCCAGGTAGATCGCCGCCACCAGGCGGGTGTGCGGGGCGGTTGCCGTGAACCTGGCCGAGACCAGCGTCCACGAATTGACGGCCCGGAAGCTCGTGCTCCCCGCTTCGGTCGTGCTGCCCAGGCCGAACAGCACGATGGAGCCCACGAAGGGAACCTTCGAGGAGAGATCGGTCCGAACCCAGACCGAGAACGTGTAGGTCTGTCCCGGCTCGGTCGGCACGGGCATGCTCTGGCTGATCGCTCCCGGCCGGGATGACGTCCGGATCTGAGCGTAGCGGACGCCTTCCTTCGGCTTGCCTGCCGGACCGTCATGTACGGCGAAGGTCGTGTTCCCGGCGACCGTCCAGCCGCTCGTGCCCCCCTCGAAGCCGGCATCGAACAGCGCGCCCGGCCGCGTTGGACCGCCCAGCGACCAGAAGGGCAGCGTGGACAGCGCTTCGTCCGTGTCCACGTTCGGGCAGATCCCGGTCCGGGCGCAGTACCCGCCGGGCCGGTCGGGACCGAGCCCGCCGACGGTACCCGGTTCGCCGTACTGCCAGGCCACGGTGCGGGACGCGCAGGGAGGTGAGGTGGCCTCGAACAACGGCGCCTGCCACTGTGGTCCCCGGCCCGGCTCGTTCTCGCTGGAGAAGAAGTACGCGGCCGCATCGGCCGGGTTGGACGCGACTGCCTCGCAGTAGGCGGAGGCGAACTGACCGTTCACCGGGTTCCCGTAGAAGGCCGGAAGGTACGAGCTCTCCGCCATGGTGTCGACGTAGCCCTGGACGAACGCCGGATCGATCGCCGAACTCTCCTCTACGTCCCGGAAGATCGCCACGCCGGCCGGCACGCCGAGCTCGATCGCGCTTGCGACCGCCGCGGCCGCACCGGCCTGCCCCTTCGCATAGGTCGTCTGGTCGGCAGTTCAGGAGGCATCGTCGAGGACGAGGATGCGGATGCCGTGGCTGAAGGCGAGGTCCACCTCCGCCTTGGTCATGCCGTAGGAACCGCCCAGGTAGCGACCGAAGAAGTCGGGGGTTCCGAGCGCACGGGCGATGCTGCCCAGGAACGAAGGTGTGATCGGGTCCGCCGAATCCACTCCCCACAGCGTCTCCGCCACGACGGGAGCCACAGCCAAGGAGGTTGCATCCACCGACCGGACCGGGCTCAGCGAGGCGCCGAATGCCATGGCTGCCACCAGGACGAGGGCAACGGTGGGGTGAGACCGCGCCACGGCCGCGCCGTTCGTTCGACCGTCCCGTTCCTGCTCGGGGCCGACCCCTGCCATCGACGTCCTCTCCCCAGGCCGCGCAGAGCACGGCCGACTGGCCTTCCGGGGGGCGCCACGAACCGATCGGGTTGGTCCGGGGGACATACTCTACCCCGCCACCTTCGTCCCGGCCTCCGGGAACCTCCCAGCGGGATGCGCGCAGAGACTCCGTTGGACGCGGTTGGCCGGGCGGGAGTCGGAGATAACCATCCAAGCAACCGTCACGACCGCTCGCGAGGAGACGCCACGTCCCGAGCCACGCTCGTCCCCGAGACCCACACCGCCTCCCGACCCGCTTGAAACCCGGACCTGGCCGCCGGCGGCCGGCGGGAGCGCGACCCACGCCGGCTTCCGTTCGCCGCATCCTCGCCCGCAACCGCGTGCTCGTGGCGACGGCGTTCGGCCTGGTCGCGCTCGCAGCCGCGCTGTTCCTCCTACCGTGGCAGGCGACCATCCTGAGCGCGTGGTGCGCGACGGCGGCCGTCACGGTCGGTTCGGCCTGGCGGAGCGTTTGGTCGCTGGACGCTGCGGCGACCGAACAGGTGGCGAAGACAGAAGACGAGTCGCGGGCGGCGGCCGATCTTGTGGTGCTGACCGCGTGCGTGGTCAGCCTGTTCGGCGTGGGGCTGGGGCTGGCGAAGGCCTCCGCCGAGCAGGGCCTCGGGCAGGCCGCGATGACGGGCCTCGCCGTCATCACGGTCGTCCTGTCCTGGGCGGTGGTGCATACGATATTCGTCCTCCGGTACGCCGACCTCTATTACCGGGACGGTGGTGGGATCGACTTCGGTGGAGACGAGCCGCCCGACTACCGGGACTTCGCCTACGTGTCGTTCACCATCGGGATGACGTTCCAGGTCTCCGACACGGGCCTCACGTCGAAGGCGATCCGGAGGACGGCGCTTCGACATGCGCTGCTCTCGTACCTGTTCGGCATCGCCGTGATCGCCATGACCTTCAACGTCGTGGCGAGCCTGCTGAGCCGGTGACGATCCCCGTCGCCCGAGAGCAGGGTCGGCTCAGGGACCCAGCTTCTTCCCCGGCAGCTGATCCTTCTCGGTCTCGTCCCATACGGTGGAGCCGTCCAACGGCTCCACGTTGAACTGGTACTCGAAGACCAACGATCCTCCGTAGAGGGACCCGTAGAGGACCAGGGCCCCGGCCAGCACCGAGAGGATCATGACGAGCAGGCTCGTGGCGCCGCGGTGGTACTGCGAGAGCCGGACGATGACATCGACCACCACGATGAGCGTGACGGTGACCATCACCGTGGCGTGCCAGTTCACCGTCCGCCACACCTGGGTGTGGGCGGCCTTCCCGATCGGCCCGGAGGATCGATCGCGTTCGAGGCCCTTCCACCAGTCCCAGAATCCGGTGGTCGCGGTGGCCAGAGAAGCCACGCCGCCGGCGACGATCACGTAGGTCGCCGCGACGAAGGTGTCCCGCGCCGCTCCCGCGTGCGATCCGCGCGACGCGAAGTAGGAGATGACGTCGAAGACAGCGGCCAGCGCGTAGGTGACGATCGGGAAGTCGGTCAGCGGCGGATGCGCCGGCTTCCCACTCCAGCCCCGGACACCCATGAACGAGCGGCCCTTGAACGTGACCGCCGGCTTGATCGAGAACCACCGTGCCATCGTTCCCTCCTCACCGTCCGTATCTCGGGTACCGCCGGACACCGACCACTAGCTAGTCTGTTCGGAGGTGGATTGTAGACGCGAGCCCGGACAGAGGGGACCGATGGGATGAAGCGAGCCGGTACATCATGATCTCGGTGACCCGCCGGGAGACCTTCACGTCGGGACACCGGCTGTTCAATCCGTCGTTCTCCGACGCGAAGAACCAGGAGGTGTTCGGCGCGTGCAGCAACCCGCTGGGACACGGCCACAATTACGTCCTGGAGGTGACGGTGGCCGGCGAACCCGATCAGGCGACAGAGTACGTCTTCGATCTGGGGCGGCTCTCGGAGATCATCCACCGGGCCGTACTCGACGACGTGGACCATCGCAACCTGAACCTCGAGGTCCCCTGGCTGGAGGGGCGGATCCCGACCACGGAGGCGCTGGCCGCGGCCGTCTGGGACCGGCTGGACGCGCATCTGCCTGCGGGCCTGCTCTGGGAGGTCGTGGTGCGGGAGACGGAGAAGAATTGGGCCACCCGCCGGCGAGACCCGTGACCCAGCACTCGGGACTCACTGCCCTCGCCACCGGGCGCCGCCCGCTCCCGCCCGAGCCCCTGATGGCGAGGTATTCGCCGGACGACCTGGAGGTCCTCACGCCCGCAGAACGCGCCCGGTGGCTCCCGCCCCTCGGCGTCGCCTCGCTCGAGGGACCGCACGTCCGGGCGGCTTGGCCTCGCATCCGGGAGGCGCTGGCATGGGAGCTCCTGTACCGGATCGAACCCGAGCTCTACGACCGGTTGGTGGCCGGCGAGGCCGTCCATCCGGCGATCCTCGACTGGCTTCCCCGGGTCGAACGGGCTGTCGAGGTGGGCGCCGGCTCCGGGCGGCTCACGGTCCCGCTGGCCCGGCGGGCCTCCGAGGTCGTCGCCGTGGAGCCGGCCGCGCCGCTCCGGGACCGCCTCCGCTTGCGGCTCGCCGAGGAGGACCTGGAGAACGTCCGGACGATCGAGGGGTTCTTCGACGACATCCCCCTGCCGGACGAACATGCCGAACTGATCGTGGCCTGTTCGGCGTTCACGGTCGAACCGGAGCACGGCGGGGAACGGGGGCTCGCCGAGATGGAACGGATCTGCCGTCCGGGTGGAACCGTGGCGATCATCTGGCCGGACGATCCCCGATGGCTCGCCGACCGCGGCTACACCCACCGGACCTTCGCCGGCGACCTGGAGGTCTCCTTCGCCTCCCTCGGCGAAGCCCTCGAACTGGCCCGCATCTTCTACCCGGCGGCCGTACCGGCCATCGAGGAGGCCGGCCGGCGGGAGGTCCCCTTCGACGTGCTGGGCATCCCCGCTCCCCGGGACCTCTCCTGGAGGAGGCTGCCCGGATGAGGATCGCGTTCATCGCCCCGCTGGTGACGGCGATCGCGGAGCCGCAGCGGGGCGGCTCGCAGGCGATCCTGGCCGATATCGCGTCCGGTCTGACCAGCCGTGGGCACCCCGTCACCGTGTTCGCCGCGGACGGCTCGGCCATCCCCGGGGTCGACGTGGTCGAGGCCGGGATCGATCCGGCGCAGTTGGCCACCACGATCTTCCGTGAGGGGCGGCAGGCTCCCTCCTCTCCCGAGGCGGAGGCGGCCTTCCTTCGCGTGGCCGATCTGGTATGGGCGCGGTCGTTCGACGTCGTCCACAACCACGCCTTCGACGTCCCCGCCGTCCGCGCGTTTCCGGGCGGCGGGGTCTCGGTGGTCCATACCGTCCACCTCCCCCCGACCGCCGAGATGGCCGGCGCGCTTCGGGAGCGGTTCGATCCGGAGGAGAGTGCCCGGGCCGTCGTGACCGTCTCGCGCGCGCAGGGCCGGGCCTGGTCGGCCGCCAGGGTTCCCAACGTCGTGATCCCGAACGGCGTCCCGGTGTCCGATATCCCGTGGTCTGCCCGGCCCGGTTCCGGGGCGTTGTTCGCCGGGCGATTCAGCAGGGAGAAAGGGGCGGTCGACGCGATCCGCATCGCCCAACAGGCCGGCATGCCGATCGCCATCGCCGGTTGGGCCTACGACCGCCGGTACACCGAACGCGATCTCGCCCCCTTGATGGCCGGGCCGGGCGTCGCTTTCCTCGGCTCGCTGGACCGTCGGGAGCTCTGGCGCCGGATGGCCGGTGCCGCGGTCGTCCTGTGTCCATCCCTATGGGAGGAGCCATTCGGATTGGTCGCCGCCGAAGCCCAGGCGGCGGGAACCCCCGTGGTCGGCTACCGGCGAGGCGCCCTGTCCGAGGTCGTCGCCGAAGGCCGAACCGGCTTCCTGGTCGAGAGCGGAGACATCAACGCCGGGGCCGAAGCGGTCGGCCGGGCGGCGGGCCTCGATCGGGCGACGTGCCGCCGGCACGCGGAGGGGTCGCTGGACATCCGAGCCACGCTTGACGGACTCGAAGGCCTCTACGCCTCGCTGGTCGGTTCGGCGGAGGTGGGCCGTGGGTGAGTCCTGGCTGGCCGGCAAGGTCGCGATCGTCACCGGAGCCGGCGGCGGGATCGGGCGAGCCACGGCGATGGCGGTGGCGGCCGAAGGGGCCACCGTCGTCCTGGCCGCCCGAAGGGCCGGCCCCCTTTCGGAGACGGCGGAGCGGATCGCCCGGAACGGCGGGCTCGCGGAACCCGTCCCGTGCGACGTCTCGCGGGAAGAGCAGGTGGAGCGCCTCTTCGAGCACGCGGAGCGCATCGGCGAGCCCGTCGCCCTGGTCTGTGCCGCCGGGGTCCTGTTCAAGGCACCGGTCGACCGGACAACCTTCGAGGAGTGGAGCGGAACCATCGGCGTGAACCTGACCGGTGCGTTCCTGTGCATCCGGCGTGCGTTCCCCGCCATGCGGCGCGCGGGAGAGGGGAGGATCGTCCTGATCTCCTCCCTCTCCGGCGTCTACGCGACCGAGAAGTTCCCGGGGCTCACCGCCTACAATGCGTCGAAGAGCGGTCTGGTCGGCCTGGCGGAGGGAGCGGCCGCCGACGGCAGAGATTCCGGGATCGCGGTGGCCTGCATCAGCCCCGGGGCGGTGGACACCGAGATGCTCAGGGCGGCCAACCCGGACCTTCGACCCGGCCTGGGACCCGACGATGTGGGCCGGCTGATCGTGAGCATCCTGAATGACCTCCTGCCGGAGGCCAGCGGGGCCAACATCCCCTTGTTCTCGAATCGATAGGAGGCCGAAGTGACAGAGACGAAGCGCCCGGCGGGTCCGCCCCCGGTCATCGAGGAAGGCGTGGACCTAGCCGCCATGCGATGCGTGCCGTGCGAAGGCGGCATCCCCGCGCTCGGCAACGACGCGGCGTGCGCCCTGCTCCCCCGCCTGGCGCCCGGATGGCAGGTCGTGGACGGCCACCATCTCGAACGGGAGTACTCGTTCCCGACCTACCCGGAGGGTGCGGCGTTCGTCCAGCGGGCCAGCGTGGTGGCCGAAGAGCAGGGCCACCATCCTGACCTGCTCCTGACCTGGGGCCGGGTCACGGTCACGCTCTGGACGCACGCCATCGATGGGCTTTCGTCAAACGACTTCATCCTCGCGGCGAAGCTCGACGAGCTGGCCTGACGGGCTCCGTAGGCCAAAGATCCGGGTTGTCCGATGGCCGGCGCTGCCACACAATCCACCGGGCACGCCTCACGAACGAGCCCATGCCTCCAAGGAGGGAACCTCGATGCCGGATGGAACCTCGATGCCGGATGCCACGTCCACCGACCCCCCGGATCCGGCAGTCGCGCCGCGCGGGCTGACGGAGAGCGAGGATTTTCCCTGGACGAGGAAGATCCCCAACCACCCGCCGCGGAAGGACAGCCCCGCCTACGTCGCTGCACGCTCGCTCATGAACAAGCTGGCGCTCGGGCTGGCCGGGTTCCTGTACGGAGACAAACCGTTCGAGGACCATCACGGCGGCGGCCTGTGGCTGAAAGACGAGCAGGGGTGGTTCGTCGTCCGAAACATCGCCGGGATCGAATGGAGCGCCCAGTTCTGCGCCGATCCGGCGAAGGTGGACCTGCTCCGGCAGAACGCGCGGCGCCTGTACGACAAGTTCCCCGACGCCGTCGCTGAGCTCGGCATCCGGGACCTCCTCGACACCCCCATCACGGACGCGGCCGGGGTCGCCGTGTGGACGGATTCGATCTGCAACGCGAGCGTCCCCCTGCCCGCTCCGGCCCACCGCGGGATCCTCCCGGCGTTCGGGGGCATCCATCACTACCCGGCACCGGTGGCCGAGATCGCCTTCTTCAAGTACGACGACTTCGACCTGTGGGTGACGGACGCACAGGGCAACGAGGTTGCGGTGACACCAGTGGCCCCCAGGGGTTCGGGCAACGGACAGGTCCAGGTCCTGGATGCGCCGGCCTCCTCGACCCTCGCGGCCGTACGGACGAAGGCGTGGGAACAGAACCTGCCCGCCGTGGTGCCCGCGACGGATCGGGTCGCCGAGGAGGCGTACGGCGAGCAGTACGCGAAGCTGGCCACCGGCACCGTCGCGCCCGATGACCCCCTCGCGGCCGCAGCGCTTCCCGGGGCCTGACGCCGCCGGCCCAAACCGTGGCGCCCGAGCGCCGAACCCCTTGTCGCGACCCGGGCTACGATGCACCGAGAGGGGGCGCGTGACCAGGTTGCATCGCGGATCCGCCGCAGCGTTTCTGCTCGGGACGACGATGCTACTGGCATGCATCGGCACCGGACCCGCGGCCGCACAGGCCGGGGGTCGGGTGATCCCCGCAAGCGCCCTTGTGGCCCAGATCCGGGCGGGGCAGACCGTCGACGAGCAGGACGTGACGGTCGCAGGGACGGTTGACCTCCGGTCGATCCCCACGGTCCCCCGGCCCATCCGGTGCCTCGACTGCGACTTCACGGGCAAACTGATCGCTCCGGACGTCGTCTTCAGCCGCGTCGTGGTGCTGAGTGGCGGGCACTTCTTCGACACCGTCGACCTGCGCGGGGCGGTCTTCCAGGAGGGCCTGTTCCTCCGCACGTCCAGCCGGCCGGCCGAGTTGGACCGGTTCTCCCTGTTCTCGCTGGCGACGTTTGGGACGGCCGCGGCGTTCGACGGCGCGAGGTTCATGGACGAAGGCAACTTCACCAGCGCCCGATTCCTGGGCGAGGCCTCGTTCGTGGGAGCGAACTTCAGGGGAGTGGCCCGGTTCACGCAGGCATCCTTCGAGGGGTCGGCGCTCTTCTCCGGGACCCGGGTGCCTGCCGACGACGTATCGGTCCCGACGTGCGCGGTCCCGATCGGCGGCACGTTCGGGACGGTGGCGGTCTTCGCGCGCGCGGTCTTCGCAAGCGAGGCGGACTTCCGCCAACGCTGCTTCGCGCGGGGCGCCGACTTCCGAAGTGCGACGTTTCAGTCCCGGGCGAACTTCTCATTGGGCCAGTTGAACGGGTTGGCGGCGTTCGACGACGCGAGCTTCCAGGGCGACGCACTGTTCCTGGCCACGCGGTTCGGGGCGCGCGCGTCCTTCGTACGGGTCGCCGCCGCTCGCTCCCTGGACTTCGAGGACGCCGACTTCCACGGGATCTCCGACCTCTCGGGCGTGGCCGTGTCCGGCAGCCTGTCGTTCCGAAACACCTCGTTCGGCGGAGCCATGGTCATGCCGAACGTGATCGCGGGCGACATCGAGATGGATCCGTCTGCCGTCCAAGGCGTGGTGGGCGTCGGCAACCGCGAGCATGCACTCGGGCTCATCGAGACCAGCTCCAAGAACCGGGGTGAGCTCGCCGTCGCCAACGAGGCGCACTACGAGTTGCTCTCGCTCGAGAACGACCAGGCGAGCGGGGTGACGAAGTGGCTCGATGCGGCGTTCTACCGGGGCATCGCCGGCTATCTGGTCCGGCCCATGCATCCGCTGGGGGCGTTCCTGATCCTGCTGGCGCTGGCAGGCTTCGCGCGCGCGGTGACCCGGCGCCGGCGCGAGGGGAAGCGTGTCCGGTCCCACGCCAAAGCGCGCACAACCGCGAACCCCCGCCCCCCTCCGGCCCGGCGACCGGCCCGGCACCGGCTGAAGGGGGCGCCCCTCGTCGTCGTGAAATGGCTGAGCGCGATCTTCGAGGGGGTCGGCGACACGGTCGGGGTCGCGTTCCGGCGCAAGGCCCAGGTCGAACTGGGCGATCCAGAGCAGGTTCGATCCTACGTCGCCGCCGGGATCCGGTGGAGCGAATACCTGGCCTTCAAGGTCCTGATCGCGCTGTTCGTCCTCTGTCTGGCGAGCTCGAACGCGACGCTTCGCCAGCTCCTGAACAGCGTGACCGGCAGCTGAGCCGCTTCGAACGGGCCTTCCCGGTGTGGTCGGACAATGCGAACAGCACCGCCGACAAGCCGGACCGGAAGCTACACGCTCTGGATCTTTCCTCGGCCATCCCGATCGGATAGACCGCCCTGCGCCCGGCCGGCCGGCAGCGGGTTAGCCGGAGGCCGGAGCGGCGCCGGTCGCGGCGCTCTTGGCCGTTCGAGTCCGCCGGGTCGACGGCCTTCCAGCCCTGGCCCTCCGGGCACTCTTCGCGGCTGGGATCGCCGACCGCACCCCTGGCTTGCGACCGCGCTTGGGGCGGCGCGTGCCGTGCACGAGCTCGGCGAGGTGCTTGGAACACAGGTCCTTCAATAGCGTGCGTGCACCCACCTTCAGGGTGACCGTCTCTGCGACTGGCCCGCCGCAGACGTCACAGATGACGACCATTCGCTCAGCCACTATTCCCTCCTTCTGTCCAAGGATCCTTCTGCACCGACGTGGAAAGCGACGAAGGACTTTGGTCCCGATGTGCCGAAATGTACCGCATTTTCGACCTCGTCGTCGAGGCAGCCTTCCTCTGACCGGATGCGTACGCCGCCGGGCGGCGGCACCCTTCCGTGGCGAACAGTCGGAAAGACGTCCGATCCGGAGGGGGACCACGGGGGCCGCTTCCCGTTTCCCTGGTTCGCACCTTTCAGGAGAGGTGGCGATTCTGGAGCCAGCCCTTCAGCACGAGGATCAGGAGCGCGAATCCGGCGACACCGTCGACGGTCCCCGCCGACCGCGGGCCCCCGAGGAGCCACGCCGACACGGCGAACCCGATCAGCACGCAACCGGCCAGGAGCCAAGTTCCGATCGCCGCGGCGCTGATCTCTGACGGTGCTCGAGGGGCGAGGTGGGCAGGCAGCAGGATCTCCCGCTGGGGCCTTCGGTCCAGGAACTGGAAGTGCGGATTCACCGGAACGACGTCCGGCGTTCCGGGTGGCCGTTCCGGACGAAGGTAGCTCGGCAATGGATCACTCTGCCGGTAGACGGGAACGTGCCAGAACTCGGCGGCGCGGTCGCCGAGCCGCCCGAGTGCCCGCCGAGTGATCCCCAGCGTGAGAGACACACATGCGACCATGCCCGCAAGGGCTTCGACGTTCGTCATCCAGCCGAGCACGCTGCATTGTCGCCTGGCGGCGGGTGATGCGCAACCGTCCAAGTTCTTTTGCCGGTTTCTCTGGCAGCCGAAAGACCGCGGCCCGGGCTCGGACGACATCGATACGATGGACGATATGGATAGCATGAAGGATTCGGCGCGTCGGTGGTTCGACCGTCGCGCCGGGAGCTATGAGTCCGGTGTGACCTCCCGGTGGCGCGATCCCGTCCAGCGTGCGTCCCTGGAGGCCCTCGATCTGACTGCGGATGATCGCTTGCTCGACGTGGGGTGTGGGACGGGCGCGGCCTCGAGGGGTGCCGCCGCCGCCGCGACCTCCGTCGTGGGGTCGATCTGTCGCCCGAGATGATCACGCAGGCACGCGGTCTGGCCAGCGGCATCGGCAACGTGAAGTTCGAGATCGCCGACGCAGAGGACCTACCGTTCGAGGACGGAGCGTTCACGGCCGTGCTCTGTTCGAACTCCTTCCACCACTATCCGAACCCGGCTCGTGCGGTGCGCGAGATGGCCCGCGTGCTGGTCGTCGGCCGTAGCCGGCTCGGGACGGCCGGTGGAGGTCACTCCCGCCGGTGGTCGCCGGCCGCCCCGTCGATGAGCTCTCGGAGGATGTCCATGTGGCCGGCATGCCGGGCGGTCTCTTCGATCATGTGCACGAGCACCCAGCGCATCGACACCGGGTCGCCGAACCAGGCCGTGCCGAGGTCATCGACCTCCAATTCGTCGATCACCCGGTCGGCCGCGACACGCGACCGACCGTAGAACGCCACGATATCCGCGGTGGTCTCGCCCGGCTCCACGCGGAGGTCGGCATCCGGATCGTTCTCGTCGAACGGGAGCGGCTCGGTCCCGCGGCCGAAGGTCTCGCAGAACCATCCGTATTCCACGGCCGCCAGGTGCTTCACCAGGCCCAACAGGTTCGTGCCCGACGGCGTCATCGGTCGCCGCAGCTGCTCGTCGTCCAAGCCCTCGAGCTTCCACAGCACCACGTCGCGGTGCCGGTCGAGGCTGACGTGCAGGCTCTCCTTCTCCCCGCCGGTGAACGGTACGCGTCGACTCATGCCCGGAATCTAACAGCCGCCCTTCGGAAGCGGTGCGCAGACGGTAAAGAGGGCGAGGCGACCGGGTCAGACCGGAGAGCCGATGCGCGCGCGCAGTGCGTTCCTGGAGGGCACGAAGTAGTACGCGCCGGTCAGGGGCTTCGTGTAGAGCGTGAGGGCGTCCCGGACGCCGTCCTTCAGACCCGCCATGCTTTCGAGCATCGAGGTGAGCCGTCCCTGTTCGGCGCTGAACCCCACGAACATCGTGCCGTGGTCGGTGACGCTCCCGTACGGCATGTTGCGGCGGAAGATCTTGCCGAATCGCTCCTGATCCGTCCGGACGACGTGTGAGTCGGCCGGCCGGTCCTCGAGCTCCACGCTGTCGCGTTTGGTCCGGCCGATCACGTGCTCCTGCTGCTCGGCGGACAGCGCCTCCCACGCCGCTGCGTCGTGACTCCATTTCTGCAGGAGGAGGATCGTGCCTCCCGCTCCCGGCCGACCGTCGGGGATCAGAACGCTGTCCGGTGCATCGATCAGCGTCGGGTTCTCGGTCCCGTCGATGAAGGCGGTGAGGTCGAGGTCGTGTCTGTAGGGCCAACTCGACGTGTCTTCGGCCACGGATGCGAACCTGCCAAGCTCGCCGATCGCCCCGCGCGCCGTATCGAAGATCACGTCGTAGGCGCTCCCCGACAGCCAGAGCACCGCGTCGTGCTGCGTCGCCGGCATGACGAACCCGTCCGTGCCGACCAGGTCGCGATCGAAGCCCTCCGCGTTCGGTGCGTCGTCCGGCACGACGAAACGCCAGAGCGCGGGACGGAACCCGGCGACGAGGTTCACGCCGCCCATGGTGGTGCGTGGCTCGCGCAGCCCCGCCACCGCGCTCACCAGCTCCGGCCCGGCCCCCGCGTCGCGTAGATCGAACTCCAGATACGCGTGCGACGCCGTCCCGAGCGCGAGGATCCCGCTCTGAGGGGTGCCCACCCGACGCATCATGGAGCACGACGAACGGACCGTCTACCCGACCGAGCGTCAAGACGCGAACCGACCGGTGGCTTGCTCGCAGTGCCATGCGAGACAAGGCCCACAAGGCGGACCCGGATTGACGGTTCCCGCCTGGTCGTTCCAGGATGGCCTCACCTCATGAGTGGACGGCGCCCATCCCGCATCGGTCTGCTGCTCCTGGTGATCGCCTTCGCCGGACCGGCCGCCGCCTCAGCAGCGATGGCCCGGCCCGACGCCGGCGAGTTCCACTGCATCGCCCGGATCACCCGCTACCGTTTCCACCCCGACACGGTCGCCGCGCAAGGGCAGACGTCCTTGCGGATCGAGATCACGAACTGCACCGACAGCGAGCTCATCGTGACCCTGACCCAGTTCGGCGCCGAACCCTCCCCGTGCCCGGTCATCGACCCGGTCAGCCGGTCTGTCCGGCTGTCGCCGGTCGGCACCGACCGCGAAGCCGAGTCCATCACCGCCGCGAGCTGTGCGGGGGACGAGCAGATGACGCTTCGGGTGGCGAGGCCCGGCGGCCAGCGTCTGGCCGAGCGAACCGCCCACCTGACGGTCACGCCGCCCGGCTGACGGCGGCCCGTCCGCCCCTCGCCTGCACGTGAGAGCCCCCCGGGCTACGGCTCGGTCCCGCTCCGGTGGCGGCCCGCCGCCCGCCTAGCCCGGATGGCGTGGACGACCAGGGCCGCGACGAGCGCACACGTCGTGCCCAGCAGGACCCCGGCCAGTGCATCCGAGAACCAATGCGCCGCCAGGTACGCGCGGGACAGCCCCATCAGCAGCGCGAAAAGGGCTGCGGCCGCTCCCCACAGGAACCGCTTCCGCCCTTCCGGGAACAGTGCGATGACGGCCGCCACAGCGGTGACACTGGCGGCGACCGCGTGTCCGGAGGGGAAGGAGGCCCCGCTGGTGGAGACCAGCGCCCCGGGAGGCCGGGCCCGGTCGAACACGCCTTTCAGCGTCCCGATCAGGATCTCGGACAGCACGATCGCGCCGGCGAAGGCCCCCAGGTGCCACCACCGGCGCCGAACGGCCAGGAACCCTGCGATGAGCAAGCGGATGGGGAGCGTGACGAAGGTGAGCCCCAGCACGTTGAGGACCTTGGCGATCGCGGTCAACGGTCCCGACCGGATGGCGAGCATCCGCCGGAGGTAGCCGTCGTCGAAGGCTTGCACGTGGACACGGGAAGCCGGCACGGCGACCAGCACGAATACGACCGCCGTCGCGACGGCGAGCGACACCGTGACGGCGACGTCTCGGCGGGGCATGCCGAGCAGCGGGTGCTCGGGCATCCGCACCCGGCGCGTCGGCTCCTCGGTCACGATCCCGGGCACGGCACCTCCACTCCGCACAGGCGTTCGCCTTCGTCCTGCCGCACGAACCTGATCACCTGGGACCGCGGCTCGAACGTCAGCGCCGCGTCGACGTCGAACACCAACGCGGACGGCGTGCCCGGCGCGAACGCGAAGTCGTACGTGACGCACCCTCCTGGAAACTCGTAGAACCTGGTGTCCTGGAACCCTGGCCGGAGCCGGATGGGGCGTTCGAACCGCAGCGTCCCTGCCTCATCGGATGGCACCTGTTCGGCCCCGGACCGATCACAGGAACGGGTGAGCGTCACGACCGCCGACCGAGGCCCCGCCCGGTCCGAGTCGAAACGGTACAGCGCCCGGCCGCTGTTCACGATGGCGCCAGCGAACCGCCACCCGGACGGCAGGGTGGCCACGCACGGCAGCAAGGAGGAGGACGGCACCGACTGCGCCACCAGGATCATCGTCCGCCCAGTGCCGCACTCCGGCGCCAAGATGACATCGGGGTTCTGGACGGGCAGGAAGCCCTCGCTCAAGGTGGCGGTGGCCAGCGCGAAGATGCCGAGCAGGGTGAAGGCGGTGACGACCCGCCGTACGCTCCACCGCTGGATCGCGATCGGACGGCGGTGCGGAGCGAGCGCCCGGAACCTCGCCATCAGGTCCCGCCCATCTCGCTTCATGAATGCCCGGAGTTGGGTGGGACTGGCCACGCCCCGGGTCGCCGCGAACGCTTCGGCGATCTCCTCCGGACTGAAGAAGGCGAGTGCTCTCCGGTACACACGGTCCGGGTCCGACCGGACCGCCAGCACCAGCATCATGTTCGCCAGGTCGACCGCCTGTCGCCAGGGAGACGGGCGGACCTGGACGAAGAAGGCGTCGATCAGGAGCAGCCGGCCGTCCTTGACCAGGAGGTTCGCGGGCTTGATGTCGCGGTGGGCCAGCCCCGCATCCCACAACCTGCGGATCAGGCCAAGGCCCTGGTCGATGAGGTCGTCGTCGACCTCGGCCTCGCCGATCTCTCGTGCGCCGTCGAAGAACCCCATCACGAGCAGGTACTCGCTCCCGGGGGTGATCTCGACGATGCCGAAGGACTCCGCCGTTGGGACGCCGGCGGCGGTGAGGAGCCGGAGGGTGTAGTCCTCGTACTCGACGAAGCGCCGAACCGTCTGGAACGACGCCTCGTCCTCGAGGGCGCCGTACAGGATCGTTCGCCACAGCTTGTACCAGCGGTCGGCGCGAACGTGGCTCTTCGCGTACAGCTTCGCGAACACGAAGGTGGTGGGGTCCCCTTCGACCTTCAGGCGCAGGGGCGTCGAGCCACCGGACCCCTCCAGGCCGAACGGCTTGATCTCCAAGACGTCCAGTCCGAGCTGATCGGACACCGCCGAGCGGATGGCCTCGCCGCGCCGGCCGGTGATATCGAGGTGCGCGGTGGTGCCGCGCCGGTAGACGACGGGGAAGATCTCGTTCGGCGTCAGCAATCGGAACCCGGCGATCCCGATGGCCACCACGGCGATCGCGCCGAACAGGATGTCGGAGGGGTGGTCCACGGCGAGGTAGGCGCGTGACAGGCCGAACAGCACGATCACGCCCACGATGACCACCTTCGCCACGTTCCGGGGCCGTCCGTGGGGGAAGAGGGTGTAGGCGATACCGATCAGGATCAGGGCCAGCGTTGCCACCGGCGGTGAGGGCATCGCGAACCCTCCCCATCCCCCGATGATCGTGACACCGTAGGGGCGGGGACGGTGGACGAGCTCGTACATGATCGCGCCGACCTGGTGCTGCACGAAGGCGCATCCCACGAACACCAGCAGATGACGCCATCGGCGAAGGATCATCAGGGCGACGATCAATCCCAGCCCCAGGATCGTGTCGGCCCATCCGGACAGCGAGGCTTTGATCGCTCGCATGACGTGCGTGAGCCAGGGCGTGCGGATGTCGGCGAGGCGCTGCAGGAGCCACGTGTCGATCCGGTCGCCCATCCGAAGCAGGGCCGGGACCTTCAGCCCGACGACGGTGGCCACGAACACCACCACCAGCCCGGCGAGCCAGATCAGGCCGCTGTTCCCAACGCTCCTGGGCAGCGGCGGGGGCGCTCCCGTGGGACGCCGCTGCCGGCGGTGGCGGCGGGCCGTCCGGGAGCTCGGCAGGACCGGGAGCTCCGCCGCGGTTGGGACGGGTTCGAAGTGGGCCGTGTCGGCCATCGAGCGCTCCCTAGTCCAGGCCCTCGTCGTGAAGCCAGGCCATCGCCACCTGCGCCGCCGACCGCCCACGACCCGACATCCCCGCCTCCAGCGCCCGGAGCCCGTCGGTGGTCAGCCGCGCCGACACCGCGTCGACCGTCTCGGCCACACCCTCCCCGAACCGGGCCAGAGCAGCCTCGCGAACCACCGGCATGACGTTCTCCGCCGGCTGGAGATCGCGGTCGTCGGCCAAGGCGACCAGGCGCCCGGAGGCGAGAAGCGGGTCCGTCGAGAACAGCAGCCCCACGTCGATGTCCTCTCCCTGCAGGGCCTGCACGGTCAGTGGCCCTCCGGTGTCCAGCCCGACGAACCCGTGGAACCGCAGCCCGTAGCTTCGTCGCAGGCCGAGCAGGCACAGGGGCCGCTGCGGGCATTCGGGCGGCCCGCCGAACACCAGGTGGGGAGCAACCGGCAGCAGGTCGCTCACGTTCGACAGGTGATAGCGCCCAGCCGTCGAGGCGGTGACCACGATCGCGTTGGCATCCTGTGCCGGCGCGGGCTGCAAGGCGCGGATGCCTCGGCTAGCGAACGCGGCGGCCACCGCGGCGAACGTGGCTCCGGTGTCGCGGCTCGCCCGTGAACGCCCCAGGGACACGAAGGCGAGCGCCGAACCCGCGTACTCGGGGACCAGGTCGATCAGGCCGTGGGTCAGCGCCGGTTCGACGATCTCCCGGGAGCCCACGTCCGTCATGAGCTCGACCGGGTACCCGCGAGCCCGCAGCGCGGCCGCGTAGAGGTTCGCCAGCAGGACGCTCTCCGGGAAGGCGAACGATGCGACCCGGATCGCGTTCCCGGGCGACGGGATCGTCCGCGCGGCTGGGCCGGACGTGCAGGCGGTGGACGCCACCGCCGCGACGAGAGCTGGTCCGAGCCAAGCGCGGCACCTGAGCCGTCGCGACAGGACATCGATCTCAGGCTTCACGTGGCGTCGATCCGGCAGGCGCGACCGTCCCCACCCGCGCCACTTGGGGTTTGCCGTTCGGGGGCGCCTTCAGCCACCTCCGCCTTCGACGCCACACGAGGTACGTGAAGCCACCCAGGGGTATCTGGATCCCATAGGTCAGGGTGCGAAAGAGCAGGACGGCCGCCGTGATCTGCGCCTTGAACACGGCTGGCGAGGCGTCCGTGTGATGGTGGCCCGCCGCGTAAAGGCCTCCGATCAGGGCCAGTTCGACGAACCCGACGCCGCCCGGGGTGATCGGCGCCGCCGACAGCAAACGGGCGAACGCGAAGACGGCCAGCGACTGGATGGCCGTGACCTCCCCGGCGGACACGCCGATGAACCGCAGCGCCAGCAGGAGGACGAGCCACAGCGCCAGGTGGCTGGCGATGGTGGTCACCGTGAGCGGCAGCCACCGCTTGCGCAGCAGGTGGATCGTCTCTTTGCGGAAGCGGACCGCGCCGTCGCCCCATGTGCTGACCGGCGGCTTGCGGACCAGCTGCCGCAGCCACGACCACGCTGCCCCGACGCCACCGCCGATGCGCCTCGCGAACTCCTTCCGCCAGAGCATGAGCGCGAACGCCACGACCGACCCCGCCAGGATGGCCAATCCGATCAGGGCGGGGATGAGCAGGGCGACGGTCGCCTTCCCGGTGACGGCCAGGAGCCCGAGCGCGAAGATCGGCAGGCTGAGCTTCAGGAAGCTGTTCCACACGCCGGTCGTGGAGATGAGAAGCGCGATCTCCGAGCCCGTGAACCCCCACGAACGGAACATGGCCACCACGATCCCAATCGACACGGCTCCGCCGGCGGGGATGACGTTCGAGATGGTCGTGCCCGTCTGGTTGTTCACGGCCGCTTGGGCAAGGGTCAGACCGGGCATGGCAGCGACCATCTGGGCCCAATACGTGAACAGGTTGAAGACCATGGCCGCCACCAGGACCAGCAACTGGACCGCGGTCAAGCCCCGCATCGTTCGCCACACCGAGCCATAGCTGGCGATCTTCGGTAGGACGAGCGCGAAGATACCGACCACCACCACCAGCGAGATGACGGCCTGGATCATGCGGAGTCGACGGCGGCGGTGCGGACGTGCGACTGAGCCGGATGGGATCGTCTGGTCTGCCACGAGCCCCCCTCAAGGTGACAGATGCCAGCCGGGTTCCTGCGGCCGGACTCCTCGCATCATGGCCCGTCCCGTTCGGAGTGTCTAGCCCCGAAGATCCTCACTCGAGCCGGAATGGCACAGAACGAGTTCTGGCGGGATGCCTGGGTCAGAGCTCGCTACGAGCCGACGCGGTGAGGAGCGCATCGATCGCATCCGGCGCTCCGGGTCGTCCCAGCAGAAAGCCCTGTCCACGATCGCAGCCCAGCAGCTTCAGGGCATCGAGCTGATCGGCGGTCTCGACTCCCTCGCCCACCACATAGAGGCCGATGGCGTGCGCCAGATCGATGATCGCCGCGACGATCGCGTCCTCACCGACCGTCACGGTCAACCCCTGGATGAACGAGCGGTCGATCTTGACGAAGTCGAGTGGGAACTGCCGCAGGTAGGCGAGCGAGGGTGAAGGAGCTCGGCGGGGAGGCGAACGATCCCGCGCCGGTGCCGGGCATGGGATGGTTCGCGACCTGCAAGGACACGGCCGGGAACGAGTTCGGCCTCTGGCAGATCGACACCTCCGCCCCGCCCCCGGCCGGGTAGCATCACAGCAGGCTGCCCGGGCACGCTGGGGCGCCGGCCCCCGTAGCTCAGTGGATAGAGCACAGGTTTCCTAAACCTGGTGTCGCAGGTCCGATTCCTGCCGGGGGCACCGGAGTCTGTCGTGCTTCGGATGATGCCTGACGTTCCGGCGTCACCTGATCGATGACGGAATTCCGGGTGATCGTTGACGGTCTCTCCGCCTGATGCTTGATGGTGGCTTCGGCTGATGCTTGCCACACCCCATCTCTCCCGTCGCCTGGAGCGAGGAGGTCTCAGCCAAGGGAGCAGTCGACGATGACTTTGTTCAGAGCGCGCTCGAGGAGGGCGAGCTCCTGATCATCGAGGTGGGCGACGAACAGCTTGGAGATCCCGCGCGCGTGGACGGGCACGGTCTCGGCTAGGCGAGCGATCCCCGCCTCGGTGAGGGCAACGACCACGCCACGGCCGTCGGTACCCGCTCTGTCTCGACGGACGAGCCCTTCTTCGGCCAGGCGGGCGACGCGACGGGACATGCCCGATCGGGAGATGAGCGCTCGGTCCGCCAGCTCGGTCATGCGCAACTCCCCGTGGGCCTCCGCGAGCTGCGCCAGCACGTCGAAGTCGGCCAGAGCCAGACCCGTCTCTCGTTCGAGATCCGTGTCGAGTCGGCGCATGAGCGTGGCGTGGGCCCGCAGCAGCGAGCGCCAGGCCTCGAACCCACGGCGGCCCGGGACCTCGTCCGCCACGAGCCGGTCGAGGAGCTCCGCGACATCCGTCTCAGGAAGTATTTGCATATGCACCTACTTCGGTCGTAAAGTATTTGCAAAAGCAAGCATACAACCGCGAAGGAGCCCCGGCGAAAGGAGCGCGCATGTCCACCGATCTCCAGCTCGACCTCGAACCGTCCGTCAAGCGTCGGTTCGGGACCCTGGCTGAAGACGCGCGGGTGACGCGGACCGCGGCCGCCCTCGAGGCCAACGGCATCGGAGTGTTCCGGGCGGTAGACGCCGCCGAAGCGAAGCGGATCGTCCTGGATCTCATCCCGGATGGATCGCAGGTTCATCACGGCGCGTCGCTCACGCTCGAGGTCTCCGGCATCACCGAGGCGATCGAGAAGTCCGGTCGCTACGACCCCGTGCACCCGCGGATCAGGAATCTGGATCGCAAGACCGAGGCCGAGGAGATCCGCCGCCTGTCCGCAGCACCCGACGTGATGCTCGGCAGCGTCCACGCGGTCACCGAGACCGGCTCGCTGTTGGCGGCCTCGATGGGTGGCAGTCAACTTGGACCGTACGTCAGCGGCGCCGGGCGAGTCATCCTGGTCGTGGGCACGCAGAAGATCGTGTCGGACCTCGAGGAAGGCTTGCGCCGGATCAACGAGTACGCCTTCCCGCTCGAGGACGCCCGCGCCCAGTCCGCGTATGGCATCCACAGCGCTGTGAACAAGGTCCTCATCATCAATCGGGAGATCGTCCCCGACCGCATCACCGTCGTCCTCGTCGACGAAGCTCTCGGATTCTGACGATGCCGGCATCGACGCTGGGTGTCGGGATCATCGGGGTCAGCCCGGTCCGGGGCTGGGCCGCCACCGCCCACATCCCGGCACTGCGGGCGCTTCCGAACTACGAGCTCCGCGCACTCAGCGCCCACAGCAAGGAGTCGGCCCGCACGGCAGGCGAGGCGTTCGGGGTCGGCGCGGTCTTCTCGGATCACGAGCTGCTGGTGGCCCAACCGGACATCGACGTGGTGGCGGTTACGGTCAAGGTGCCCCACCATGGCGAGCTCGTCTCGGCCGCCTTGGCCGCCGGCAAGGCCGTCTACTGCGAGTGGCCACT
>DHWS01000152.1:24435-44359 GCA_002413305.1 Actinobacteria bacterium UBA5176
CCAGGCCCCGGCGATCGAGTTCGCCCAAACACTGCTCCGCGAGGGGTACGTCGGCGAGGTCCTGTCGACGACAATGCTCGGGGTTTCGGTCCCCGGCGACGTCGTGGTCCAGCCCAACGCCTACATGCTCGACGAGGCGAACGGGGCCAACGTGCTGACGATCGCCGTCGGCCACAGCCTGGACATCCTCACCTACGTCCTGGGCGAGTTCGCCGATCTTTCGGCCGTGTCCGACCTTCGGAGGCCGCTCATCACCATCGAGGAGACCCGGGAACGGATCGTGAAAACGGCGCCCGACCAGATCGCGGTGATCGGGACCCTGGTGTCCGGCGTGACCGCCAGCATCCACGTCCGTGAGGCCGTGGCGGGCGGCACCGGGTTCCTGTGGGAGATCAACGGCACCGACGGAACCTTGCGGGTCACCGCCGACGCCGCCCAGCCCCAGATCTATCCCTTGTCCGTCGCCGGAGCGAAGGGACGGAACGAGCCCGCCCCGCTTGCCATCCCACCGCATTGGCCGAGAAGTGGCCCGCGCTCAACGGTCTGCAGGGAGCACCCGCCGACAACGTCGGACGCGCCTACGCGGCGTTCGCGGCTGACATCGATAACGGGACCCACACCGTGCCGGACTTCGCCGACGCCGTCCGGCGCCACGAGGTCATCGCCGCCATCGAGACGTCCGCCGCATCAGGGGAACGCGTGAAAGCGTAGTCACACGGTGCGCCCGGCGGCGGCTTCGGCCATGCTCGCGAGGTTCTGCATGTTCTTGCGCACCATGCGCTGCACCACTGCGCGGGTCATGGCGCGCATCCCGGGCTTCAGCCAATAGGGCACATAGTTCTGGGGTCGAACCTCGCACGTGAAGGAGACCACCGCGCCATCGCCGGACGGCTGGATCGCGTAGCGGGTCGCGAAGCGCGCATGCCACTCCCTGCCGTGCTTTCGCTCCAGCGTCGACTCCGTGTCGAAGCCGAAGCGCGCATCCCGTTCGGCTTCGACCACGACGGACCGGTCGTGGAACTTCCCGTTGCCGTTCTCGCCGACCGAGGAGAACCGCTCGCCCACCGCAGCGGATCCCCACGGGGCTTCCATGGTCAGGAGCCGGAAGTTCTTGGTGGGCGACCGCTCCCCTGCCCACGCCAGATGGGTGTTGAGGTCGGAGAGCACCTCGTAGATCGCCTCGGGCGACGCCTTCGACGGGACGGACACGCGGAACGTGAGGGTCGGCGGAACCTGGCTCATCGCGATCCCCCGATCGTCTCGTCGACCGGCCGCGCGTACTCCCGAACCTTGCCGCCCCAGTCGAGCAGCATGCACGGGTCGTCGCCGACGACCCAGGCGTCGTGACCAGGTGGGATCTGGAACACATCCCCCGGCGTGATGTCGAGCGTCGAGCCGTCGTTCACCTCCACATGCAGCCGCCCCGACAGGGCGTATCCCACATGCAGCAGCGGGCAGCTGTCCGTGCCCATCATCGGGCGGACGTCATTGGACCAGCGCCACCCGGGTTGAAACGTGGCAAGTCCCACCGGTGTCCCGAGGACGTTGACGATGCGCTCCCCTCCATTCGGGAAGCGAGTTTCGTCGTCGGGGTGGTCGAAGTTCCCTGCGAACGCCTCCATCCGTCCCTCCTCTCGTCCGGCCCGAAGGTTGTTTCGGACCTGATCGGAACGGTAGGCGGGCGCGAGGCGCCCGTCATGAGGAGTTCTCCTCAGGGCTCCAGGGGCTCGAGCGACGCCAGCATCCCGCGTTGCATGGCGAACAGCGTCGCGGTCGAGCGGCTGGATGCGCCGATCTTCGTGTAGATGCGCTCGATGTGATTGCCGGCCGTCTTGGGCGTGATGTTCAACGCCCGGGCGACATGCCGCGTCGAGGCTCCGCGCGCCACGAGGACGAGGACTTCGACCTCGCGCGGGGTGAGCCCGGCCGTCGAAGCGGGCGCTCCCGAACGCTTGTGGCCGGAGACCCCCAGAACGACGTCGACGGCAGCGCCATCGAGCTTTCCGCCACGGGCCTCTGCGCGCAGGTGCGCAGCCGCTTCAGTCGTCTCCAGGGCAGGTCGGTACGGACGGTCTTCGAGCAGGGCGTGGTACACGTCGGCGGCCGCCAGATACCGGCCGAGCAGGGGGATGTCCAACCCGCGCGCCCCGCGATGGTAGCCGGAGCCGTCGAGTCGCTCGTGGTCCGACGACGCGATCGCGGCCAGCCCGGCGAGCGCCACCGGTCGGCGAAGCATCCGCTCCGTGTAGTACGCGTGGAGGCGCACCCGCTCGCGCTCTCCCTCGGTGAGCGGCTCCTTCTTGTCCCAGATGCTGTTCGCGATCGCCGTTCGGCCGATGTCATGGAGGAGCCCGGCCCGCCTTACCGTGACGACGTCTCGCTCCGGCATGCCCGCGGCTCTCACCGCGTGCGCCGCTAGGTCGGCCACGCCACGGGAGTGCCCGGAGAACCACGGTGACTTCAGATCCGCGATGTCAGCCAGCACCTCGAGCGCGGAGTCGAACCCCTCCTCGGTGAGCGGAGGCCGCGGCAGCGGCTCGGCATCGATGACCCGGTCCCACGTGGTCTCGTCCTGATCCCCCAGGATCTCCGGCGCTCCCTCGCAGAAGACCTGCACGAGCTCGGGCGAGAACAGCTTCCCTGCGCGGAGTCGGGCCATCTCCGTCGCTCCTTCGACTCCGTGCAGGCGATGATGGACCTCTGCGCCCTCCGCGAGTTGCATCAGCCGCACCGACATCGGCACTTCCTCCGACGCGATCCCGCGCGGCACGCCCTTGCCGTCCCACCGAGCGAACGTGTGCGACAGCGCCTCCCCAACGCCGGGGTCCAGCCCGATCCGAAGGGACACCTCCCTCGTGACGGCCCCGTGGGCGAGGAACACCGACTCGACCGTCTTCCCGCCGCTCAAGGTGATCTCCGTGGCCGCGCGGACGCGGGAGGCGACGGAGCGACCGGAGCCGGCGCGCCCGAGCACGTAGAGCATCTGGGCGAGCTGGGACGGTCCCACGTGGTACATGCCGGACCGGAACGCGATGTCGTTCCCGAACATCTGGGCGAGCTCGAAGGACTGGCCCGTGCAGACGGTGGCGAGCAACGTCACCCAGTAGGTCTCGGAGCGCTCGGCCTCATCCAGGGCGACGTGATCGGCGAGTCGCAGCGCGATCAGGCAGGAACGCAGTACGTGCTCCATGGGCTGGCCGAGCCCGAGGTCGGACGAGAAGGAGAGGACGGCCATCAGCTCCGAGAGCCTCACCCCCGATGACCGACTCGCCATCGCGCTGGACTGGTCCCTCATCACCGAACCCGTGTCGTCCCGCTCGCCCGCGGCTCGCATATGGGTGCCAACGCTACACGGCGCTTCGGGCCCGGGGTCGCGTGGCGCTCGGAGGTGGGTCCCGGGGACTAGTCGCTCGCCGGATGACCAGCTGCCGTTCATGGACAACTGAGGTGCCGTGAGAGGGAGGCACGGCGTCTAGACTCCCCCGCGGCATGAGTGCCGTCGCGAAGGTGGCCGAGGGCTGGCAGGATCTCGACCTCGCCGCGGCGGCCGCGATGGAGGGGGGCGCCGTCCTCGAGCGCTTGGGCTCGACCGGGATGGGACTTTCTCCCGAGGAGGCCGCCCGGCGACTGGCGGCCATCGGGCCGAACGCGGTCCTCAGTCACGGCGCGCGGCCCCTGCAGGTCCTTGCGCGCCAGCTCAGGAACCCGCTCCTCATCCTCTTGGCCGGCGCCGCGTTCGTCTCGATCCTGGTCCATGAGCACGCCGACGCCCTGATCATCTTCGTCATCGTGTGCCTGTCGGTCGGGCTCGGCTTCGTGAACGAGTACCGCTCCGAACGGGCCGTCGAAGAGCTGCACTCCAGCATCCACCACACGGTCGTGGCCACTCGGGGTGGCAGGGCCACCGCCGTCGACGTGACCGAACTGGTTCCCGGCGACGTGGTCACGTTGGACGTGGGTGAGATCGTCCCTGCGGATCTTCGGCTGTTGGAATCGACGGCCCTCGAGTGCGACGAATCCGCGCTCACCGGCGAGTCGATGCCCGCGCCGAAGGCGGCCGCCCCGGTGAAGGCCGGCGGGGGACCCTTGGATCTCGCCGCCTGCGCGTTCATGGGCACGGTCGTGCGCTCGGGCACCGCCCGGGCCGTCGTGGTGCGAACCAGCGGCCGGACGGCCTTCGGCCGGATCGCGCAGGGGTTGGGGACCCGGCCACCCGAGACCGCGTTCCAGCTTGGGCTCCGGGACTTCTCCAAGCTCCTGATCCGGGTCACCATAGTGCTCACCGTCTCAATCTTCGCCATCAACGCCCTGCTCCACCGCCCCCTGCTGGAGGCGGCCCTCTTCGCACTGGCCATCGCCGTGGGACTCACCCCGCAGCTCCTCCCGGCCATCGTCACGGTGAGCCTCTCCACGGGAGCTCGGCGGCTGGCCAGGAAGAAGGTCGTGGTGAAGCGGCTGGTGAGCATCGAGGACCTAGGGAACCTCGAGATCCTGTTCACCGACAAGACCGGGACCCTCACGGAGGGCCGGATCGATTTCCTCGGCGGCGTCGACCCTGCCGGGACGCCGTCCGAGCAGGTCCTCCGGTTCGGCCTGCTGTGCAACTCGGCGGTCGTGCAGGACGGGACGCCGGTGGGCGGGAATCCCCTGGACCAGGCCTTGTGGGTCAGCCCGCAGGCGTCAGGTCTGCCGGTCGAAGCCTGGACGAAGGTTGCCGAGGCGCCGTTCGACTTCGACCGCAGGCTCATGTCGGTCCTGGTGCAGGGCTCCGACCGCCGCCGGCTGATGATCACCAAGGGCGCCCCCGAGTCCGTCCTGACCCGCTGCACCGGCACCGGCTCGAACGCGAAGGGGACGCTCGACGGTCTGTTCGCAGCCGGGTCGCGAGTCGTCGCGGTGGCCACGCGGGACGGTGACTCGCTGACCGGCATCGGGCCCGACGACGAACACGACCTCACCCTCGCCGGGTTCCTCACCTTCGCCGATCCGCCGAAGGCCGACGCCGCCCGCTCGCTCGCCCGCCTCCGAACACTCGGCGTCGAGGTGAAGGTGGTGACCGGCGACAACGACCTGGTGGCCCGGAAGGTCTGCACGGACCTCGGCATGGAGGTCACCGGGGTCCTCACCGGAAGCGACCTCGACCATCTGGACGACATGGCGCTGGCGGTCGCGCTTCCCAAGACGTCGATCTTCGCCCGGGCCACCCCCGACCAGAAGTCGCGGATCATCCGGGCCCAGCGCGGCCTGGGATCCGACGTCGGGTTCCTCGGCGACGGGGTGAACGACGCCGTGGCCCTGCACGATGCCGACGTGGGCATCTCGGTGGACTCGGCGGCCGACGTGGCAAAGGACGCTGCGGACATCGTCATGCTGGAGAAGGACCTCGGGGTGCTGGCCGATGGAGTGGTGGAGGGCCGGAGGATCTTCGCGAACACGATCAAGTACGTCCTGATGGGGACGTCGTCGAACTTCGGCAACATGTTCAGCGCGGCCGGCGCTTCGATCTTCCTGAAGTTCCTGCCGATGCTCCCCACGCAGATCCTGCTCAACAACCTCATGTACGACGGGAGCGAGATCACGATCCCCACCGACAACGTCGACGAGGAACTCCTGCAACGCCCGTCCCAGTGGGACACGAGGTTCATCCGGCGCTTCATGTCGTTCTTCGGGCCCATCAGCTCCATCTACGACTTCCTGACGTTCGGGGTGATGCTGTGGATCTTCCATGCCGGCGCGGGGCTGTTCCGGACCGGCTGGTTCGTGGAGTCGCTGGCCACGCAGTCGCTGGTCATCTTCGTCATCCGGACGCGGCGCGTCCCGTTCTACCGGAGCCGGCCCAGCCGGCCCCTGCTCATCGCGACGATCGCCTGCGCCGGCCTCGGGGTGGCCATCCCGTTCATCGGGCCGGTGGCCCACGCGTTCGGATTCCGGCCCCTCCCCGCGGGTTTCCTGGGCATCCTCCTGCTCATGATCGCCACGTACCTCTTGCTCGTGGAGCTGGGCAAGCGGCGGTTCTTCCACCTGGAACGTGGCCGGGCGCCGGTGGCCGTCCGCCTGCCCGCCCAGCACCGGCGGATCCGCCGGCTGGTCACCCGGTGGTCGCACGCCGCGCCACTGTCCACCGGGTAGAAGGGCATCCCCTTGGACGGGGTCGACGCGCCCGTCAGCCGGGCGGGCCGAACCCACCCCCGCCCGGCGTCTCGACCACGACGATGTCCCCAGGCCGAAGCTCCACCGCCGTCTTGCCCGGGAGCGCACGGTCCGTGCCCTCCCGGCGCAGCGCGTTTCGGCCCGTCGCCCCTGGGCTGCCGCCGGCCAGTCCCCAGGGGGCATGCGTCCGGCGGTCGGTCAACAGCGTCAGGGTGGCTCGTTCGCCGAGGACTTCGATCGAGCGACGGACCCCATCGCCACCGCGCCATCGACCTCTGCCGCCGGACCCGTCCCGCAACCGGTACTCCATCACCCGGAGCGGGTAGGCCATCTCCAGGGCCTCGGCCGGCGTGTTGAGGGTGTTCGTCATGTGTGTGTGGACGCCGCTCATGCCGTCCCGGCCGGGACGGGCGCCTTGGCCGCCGGCCACCGTCTCGTAGTAGGTGAAGGGCGCGCCGGTCCGAGGATCGACGCCCCCGATCAGCGTGTTATTCATGGTGCCCTGCGACGCGGCCGGTACGCGGTCCGGCAGTGCGCGGGCCAGCGCACCGAGCAGGACGTCCACGATCCGCTGCGAGGTCTCGACGTTGCCGGCCGCCACGGCCGCCGGCGGCTCCGGGTTCAGGAGGCATCCCTTCGGCGCACGAACGACCAGGGGCCGGAGGGACCCGGCGTTGGCGGGGATGTCCGGGTCGGTCACCGCCCGGAGCACGTACGCGCACGCCGAGACGGTCACCGCGAAGGGCGCGTTCACGCTCCCTCGGACCTGCGGAGCGGTCCCCTCGAAGTCGACCAGCAGGCGGTCATCTTCGACCTGGATCAGCACGCGGATCGGGATGGGGTCCTCGGTGACGCCGTCATCGTCCATGGCGTCCTCGAAGCGATAGTGGCCGTTCGGGATCTCGCGCAGGGCGGCCCGGACGGCTCGCTCCGCGTGATCCTTCGTGGCCGTCATGCTCTCGAGCAGGAGCCCCTCCCCGAGCCGGCCGGCCAGGTCGCGGAGCCGTTCGGCGGCGAGGTGGTTCGCGCCGGTCTGGGCCCGCAGGTCGCCGATCCGCTCATCGGGGGTGCGGGTGTTGGCCAGCAAGAGCCGGACGAGGTCCTGGTCCTCCCGCCCGGCCCGCCACAGCTTGACGGGCGGGATCCGGATGCCCTCCTGGAAGATCTCGGTCGCGCCGGCCGGCATGCTCCCGGGTGCGCTCCCGCCCACGTCGGCGTGGTGGGCGCGATTCGCGACGAAGCCCAGCAGCTGCCCATCGTGGCCGTGGACCGGGGAGATGACCGTCCAGTCGGGCAGGTGCGTGCCGCCGGCGAACGGGTCGGACAACAGGACCTGGTCGCCCGGCTCCAGCTCGCCGAACGTGTCCAGCGCGGCCGCCACCGAGGCCGGCATGGCCCCCAGATGGACGGGGATGTGTTCGGCCTGCGCGACGAGCTCGCCGTCCGGTCCGAACAGCGCGGCCGAGCAGTCCACTCGCTCCTTGATGTTCGGCGAGTAGGCGGTCCGGCGGAGGGCGACCCCGGCCTCCTCGGCCACCCCGGCCAGCGCGTTCCGGGTGACCTCCAGCGTCACCGGATCCACGTCAGCGCTCCCGGATGACCAGGTTGCCCGCGGGGTCCACGTCGGCCCGTTGTCCGGGCAGCACCAAGCAGGTCGAATCCACCCCGGCCACGATCGCCGGCCCGTCGAACGCGTCACCGGCGCCGAGCGCCTCCATCTGGTAAAGGGCTGCGGCCGTCTGCTCCTCTCCGATGGAAACGGCCCGTTCGCCGCGACGAGCGCGCTCGGCCCCAACGCCGGGCGGGATCACCGGCGTGGCGGCGCGGGGTGGAGGTCCTTCGGCCCGAACCCGGAGGTTGACGATGTCCACCGGCGCGTCGGTGTGCGCGTATCCGTACCGCTCCCGGTGGGCCCGGTGGAACGCCTCCGCCAGCTTCGCCGGGTCGGCAGCTCCTTCCGGGGCCGCCACTGCGAGCTCGAACGCCTGCCCCCGATAGCGGCAGTCGGCCGACCGGTGCATCGCGACGGCGTCGACCCCCTGGCGCTTCACCAGCCGCCCGGCATCTTCCTCCAGGTCCCGCCATCCCGCTTCAAGCTCGGCCGGTTCGAGGTCGCGGGAGTCGGCCAGGCGGGTCCGGACCAGGTCGACAGCGATGGGCGCCGCCAACAGGCCGAACGCGGACAGCACGCCGGGATGGCGCGGAACGATCACGGTCTCGAAGCCGAGCTCCCGGGCCAGGGCGCCTTGATGGAGCGGGCCCGCGCCGCCGAACGCCAGCAGCGCGTACCGGCGCGGGTCGCGGCCGCGCTCGACCGAGACCACACGTAAGGCCTTCGCGACCTGCGCCTGGAGCACGCGAAGGATCCCCGACGCGCACGTCGGGCCGTCGAGGTCCAGCTCGTCGGCCAGCGCGCCGACCGCCCGGCGAGCGGGCTCGGGATGCAGCTCCACCGAGCCGCCCAGCCGGTCCTCGCCGCCCAGGAGTCCGGTCAGGAGGTAGGCGTCGGTCACGGTCGGTTCGGCGCCACCTCGGCCGTAGCTCGCCGGTCCGGGATCGGCGCCGGCCGACCTCGGGCCTACCCGGAGCGCGCCGCCCGGGTCGCGCCAGGCGATGCTCCCTCCGCCTGCTCCCACCGTGTGGACCTCGGTGGAGGACACGCCGAACGGCAGCCCGCCGATCTCCCCTTCCGCCGTGGTCCGGGGCCGGCCGCCTTCGATCAACGTGGCGTCGGTCGACGTCCCTCCCATGTCGAAGGCGATCACGTCCCCGTAGCCGGCAGCCGCCCCGACCGCGGCTGCTCCCCAGGCTCCGGCCGCGGGGCCCGATAGCAGGGTGTGAACGGGGGACGTCGCCGCCAAGCCCGCCGTGAACGTCCCCCCACCCGACCGCATCACTTCGACGTCGGCTCCGAGCCCTTCCTCGCGCAGCCGCTCGGCCAGGTTGCCGAGGTATGTGCGCATGACCGGCTTCACGTAGGCGTTCAGCGCGGTGGTGCTGGCTCGTTCGTACTCGCGGAACACGGGGAGCACGTCGGACGAACAGCTCACGTCCATGCCGCCCAGCGCCACGGCGATGGCGCGCTCGTGGCTCGGGTCCAGGAAGGAGAACAGGAGACAGACCGCGACCGACTCGGGGTCGAGCCGCCGCACCGCGTCGGCCACGACCTCCGGCGACTCCAGCTCCCGGAGGACGGTGGCGTCGGCTAGGACCCGCTCGGCCGCCTCGACCACCAGCTCATGAGGCACCAGGGGCGGCGGCCGATCGGCGAACTGGTCATAGAGCTTCGGTCGGTTCTGTCGCCCGATCTCCAGCAGGTCCCGAAAACCCTCGGTGGTGACCAGGACGGTCCGGGCACCGCGCCGCTCCAGGACGGCGTTGGTGGCCACCGTGGTCCCGTGCACGAACCTCCGCAACGACCCGGCATCCACGCCCATCCAGCGCAGACCGGCGAGCACACCTTCTGCCTGATCGTTCGGCGTCGAGGGCACCTTCGCCACCCGAAGGCCGTCTTCGCCGAGCAGCACGAGGTCGGTGAACGTGCCCCCCACGTCCACACCGAGCACCGGGTCCACGGTACCCAACGATAGCGAGACACTTTCGGTGGCGCTGCTAGGGGTCATGACCCGGCGAGCCTTATCCATGTATGGCGCTATACGTATGGCGCCATACATCCGAACAGAGCCCGGCCCCACCCGTCGCCGGGCCCGAGCCAGGAAAGCGCGCTACTTCAGATGCCGGTCGAACCACTCCAGCACGATCCTGAAGCGCTGGACGCGATGGACCGGGTTCCCGCTTCGGGTGAGCTCGTGCGACTCCTCGGGGAAGCGGACCATCTCGACCTCACGCTTCAACAAGCGCAGCGTGGTGAAGAGCTGTTCGGCCTGTTCGATCGGGCACCGGAGGTCGTTCTCCGAGTGCAGGATCAACAGCGGCGTGTGAACGTTCTGCGCGTACGTGGCCGGTGAAATGTCGAGGTAGGCCTGGACGTCTTCGAAGAGGAACTTGCCGAAGTACCCCTTGAAGTCCCAACCGAAGTCACTGGAGCCCCACATCGAAACCCATTGGTTCACCGCGCGCTCGGAGATGCCCGCCTTGAACCGGTCCGTGTGGCCAACGATCCACGAGGTCATGTACCCGCCGTACGAGCCGCCGATCACGCCGAGCCGTTCGCCGTCGATGAAGTCGAACCGCCGCACCGCCTCTTCGATCACGGCCATGCAGTCCTCGTAGTCCACCGACCCCCAGCCCGGCCCGGCGTCGCCCGGTCCCCGGATCGCCCGGCCCCACTCCTCGCTGTACCCGGACGAGCCGCGCGGGTTGCTGAACACAACCGCGTAGCCGCCGCCGCAGAACACCTGGAACTCGTCGAAGAACCTGTTCCCGTACTGGGTGAACGGTCCCCCGTGGATGTTGAGCAGCGCCGGATACTTCACGCCCGGTTCGAACCCCACCGGCTTCATGACCCACGCCTCCACCTCCGTCCCGTCGGCCGACGTGGCGGTGAAGCGTTCGGCGGGAACCAGCTGCCGGCCTTCGGCGAATCCCTTGCCCACCTCGGTGACCTGTCGCTCGTCGATGTAGAGCTCCGACAGGCTGGTGGGCTCGGTCGCCGAGCACACCAGCCGGCCGCCGGCCACGTCGTACCCCGTCACGGTGCGCTCGCCTCCCACCGCAAGCTCGGGCTTGCCGGAACCGTCGGAGGCCACTCGGTAGACGTGGGTGTTCCCGCGATCCTCGACGGCGAACACGATGTCATCGCCGTCCCAGATCGGCTCCCGGATCTGCGGGTAGGGGCTGCAGTTCCGGTCGAGCGATTCGGTCAGCAGGCGGACCTCGCCGCTCCCCGCGTCGACCACCCCGATCTGGGTGTGCTTCGGGTCGTCCCACTCCCCTGGATAGCGGCCCGCGGCCAACCGGCCGCCGTCGGGCGACCACGAGATGCCGTCGAACCCGCCGCCGCCCTGGGTGAGGCGGGTGGGTTCGCCGCCCTTCGCCTCGATCAGGTACACGTCGCTGACGTGATCGGTGTCCCAGTCCGGATGCCGCGCGGAGAGGAAGGCGATGGTCTTCCCGTCCGGCGACCACCGGGGGCCTGAGTCCTCGAAGTCTCCCGACGTGAGCTGGACCGGCTCGCCCGAGCCGTCGGCCTTGAGAGTGAACAGGTGCTGGGGCCGGTCGCCCGTCCAACCGACGTGTTCGAGCTTGTACTTCAGGCGGGTGAACCGGCGAGGTTCCCGCTTCTTGTCGTCCTTCTCCTTGTAGGCCGGGTCCCGGACCCGGGAGACGAAGGCGATGGTCGAACCGTCCGGCGACCACACGACCTCGTTCACGTCCTCATCCAGGCTGGTGAGCTTGCGGGGTTCGCCGCCAGCCACGGGCATCAGGTACAGCTGGCTGGATTCTCCTTCGCGGTTCGAGGTGAAGGCGAGCGTCGAACCGTCCGGCGACCACCGGGGGTCGGCGTCCCGCTTGGTCCCCGACGTGAACTGCCGGGGCTTCGACGAACCGTCCATCGGGGCCAGCCAGATCGCGGCCCGGTATTCGTTCGCCTTGCCGTCCACCCGAGCTACCGAGAAGGCCACCGTCCTGCCATCCGGAGAGACCCGGGGGTCAGCCACTCCCGCCAGTTCGAAGACGTCCTCGGGAACCATTCCCCTCATGCCCACCCTCCTTGTCGGTATTCGCGCGACCGCCATCTTGGCACGTCGTCCCCGCCGGTCGCATCCGGGCCCGTGCGCTCTTCGAACTTCCGCCTCGCGCTTGGTTCGGTCGGGTAGGCTGGCCTCACGGACCGAGTCGTGCGAGCATCCTTGTCGCTCCGTTCGGCCGGTGGGACGCTGGCATCCGAGAAGGAGCTTCCGAGTGACGGTTCGCGTCTTGATCGTCGACGACCAGGAGCCGTTCCGCCTCGCCGCCCGGATGGTGGTGGAGGCCACGGACGGCTTCGAAGTGGTGGGCGAGAGCGAGAGCGGCGAGGCTTCGATCGACGCCGCGAAGGAGCTCGACCCCGACCTGGTCCTGATGGACGTGAACCTGCCGGGGATCAACGGGCTGGAGGCGACCCGCAGGATCCTGGACGGGTCGACCCGGGTGGTGATCCTCCTGCTCTCCACCTACGAGGAGGAGGAGTACGCGCCGAGGGCCGCGGAGTGCGGGGCGGCGGCCTACATCCCGAAGTCGGCGTTCAGCCCGGACCGGCTCGAGCAGGCCTGGGCCGCAGCCTCCGCCGCGTGAACGGCCAGCCCGCCATGCCTCCAGCTGCGCCGAAGATGGGGCTTCACGGCCATGCCTCGACCTGAACACCGGCGGAAGCGCGCGAACCGCGTGTTCGTCTGGTTCGAGCGCGGCGTGCTCGGCGTGGGGATGAGCATCATCGTTTCGTTCATCGAGCGCCGGCTACTCAAAGCGATCAAGAAGGGCGGGGTCGAACCGGCTCCCCGCACCGCGGCCGCAATCGAGGGTGCCGCACCGCCGGTCGAGGCCGGCGTGCAGGATCACGTCGAACTATCGACGCCGCCGCGCTAGATCCACCACTAGGCCGACGGTGAGCGCGCCCCCGAGCCCGCCGAGGGTCGACGGCACCCAGGCTCCCACGTGGGTGGAGGACGCCGTGATCGCCGTCGCGACCAGCGCGCCCCCGGCCGTGAGCGCCAGGGAGAGCCGCCGCCCCGCCCGCCGGATGTCGTCCTCCAGGCGTTCGGTTCCCCGGAAGTTCACGGTCAGCTTTGGCCCAGGGCGGGAGCCGGAGAGCCGTTCGATCGCTTCGATCAGCCGGGTGAACCGGACCCGGAACTTCTGGGCCTCGTAGAAGAGCTGCTTGGGGTCGATGCGGTCCTTGATCTTCCGGACCAGCCCCTTGGTCAGGTACTGCCCGGCTACCGCGAACGGATCGAGGGTGGGATCGAGCTGGGCGGTGGCAAGCTGCATCTGCGCAAGCGCCTTCCCGGTCAGGGCAAGGGAGGCCGGCAGTGCCACGTCGTGCTCGATCGAGATCTCGGTGATCTCCTGAAGGATCGGGCCGAGCTGGATCTCCTTCAGCGAGACGTTGCGGTACTTCGCCATCACCGCGCCGAGGTCCTCCTGGAACGCGTGCACGTCGATGTCCACCCGCTGATCCTGCCCCGCAAGCATGAGCGTGACATCGGTGAGGAACGACACGTCCTCCTGCCAGAACGCCATCAGCATGAGCATCAGCAGCTCGCGCACATCGGGGCCGAGCTCCCCGACCATGCCGAAGTCCAGGAAGTAGATGCTGTCGTTCCACCACATCAGGTTCCCGGGGTGCGGGTCGGCATGGAAGAAGCCGTCGGTGAGGATCTGCGCGTAGTAGGACTCCAGGAGCTGGCGGGCGGCTTCCTTTCGAGCCTCCCCCTCCGGCGCCTCGCGGATCGGCACCCCCTGGATCTCCTGCATGACCAGCAGGCGCGCGCTGGTGTACTCGGTGAACACGCCGGGAACCTCCAGCCGGGGATACGGCTCCAGCACGCCCCGCATCCGGGCGATGTTCGAAGCCTCCTGCCGGAAGTCCAGCTCCCGCTTCAGGGATGCGGACAGGTGCTCGAAGATCGCGCCCGTGTCGACGATCTGCCGGAACGCCGGCCGGTCGGCCGTCTTGCCGGCGAACAT
Source organism: Actinobacteria bacterium UBA5176 (assembly GCA_002413305.1). GTDB lineage: Bacteria > Actinomycetota > UBA4738 > UBA4738 > UBA4738 > UBA4738. The sequence goes on from DHWS01000152.1 coordinate 38,215, forward strand.
CTCGAGCAGCCCGAGGTCGCGCATGATGTCGTCGCGGGCCGTGGGCCGCTGGACCTTGATCACCACACGCTCCCCGCCGGTCAGCGTGGCCCGGTGGACCTCCGCGATGGTCCCCGCCGCCATCGGCTCCGGGACGAGCGATTCGAACACGTCCTCCCACGGGACCCCCAGTTCCTCCTCCATCACCCGGACGACCTCTTCCTGGGTGAGCGGCGGGACGTTGTCCTGGAGCCGGGCCAGCTCCTCGACGAAGGCGGGCGGCAGCAGGTCCGGGCGGGTGGAGAGGATCTGCCCGAGCTTGGCGAACGTCGGCCCCAGCTCCTCCAGGGACTGCCGGAAGCGGACGGCCCGGGTCCGCATCGAGACCTCGCCGGCGTCCTTCGACCTGCCGAACAGCTCCCGAAGACCCTCCTTCGCCACGACCTTGCCGATCGTTGCGGCCCGGCCGAGCAGGCGGCCTTCGACGTCGACCTCCCGTGGCTCCCCGCTGGAGAGGGTCGGCGCCGTCCCGGCGAACCCGTCCCCGGACAGCTCGGCGGTGTTCACGATGACCACGGTGCAGCGCGCGTTGTGGCTGACCCGGTTGGGAACGTTGCCGAGCAGGAACTCCTTCCGGCCAGTCATCCCCACGTTGCCGACGACCAGGACGTCGATGTGCTGGTCGTGAGCAGCGTTGACGATGGCCCGCGCGGGATCGGTGTCGACGGCCACGTGGGCCCGCCCCCGAGCCCCTGCCACCCGCCGGGCCTCCTGTTCGAGGTCTGACTGCGCGAAACCTGCCCGGGTGGATTCGGCCTGGCCGGCCTCGGTCCCGGAGGTGTTCTCCGGGACCAGGACCTGGAGGAGCCATAGCTCGGCGCCGTAGTTCTCGGCCATGCGCGCCGCCCAGCCCACGGCCCGGCCCGCGCTCGGCGAACGGTCGGTAGCGACCATGATGCGACTGACCACGACGGATCCTCCTGCGGAAGGCGGCCGGCCCTGATGCGATGGCCGGTCAGCCATTACAGCACACCGGCCCGGGACCGAGAGGGGTGGTGGCATCCCCCGTCCCCCGGCGCGGGCTTCCCGCCGAGCGTTCGTGGTCCGCTCCCAGAAGTGGTGCTCCCAGGATGGGCTCCCGGTGCCGCTGCGCATACCGTCCGAGGTGATGAACGAAAGGGGGCACGAGATGATCCGGAAGATCCTGGTGGGGACCGATACCAGCGCCTCGGCGGACCTGGCGGTGAACACGGCGGCCGACCTGGCCCGAACCAACGGCGCCGAGCTGACCGTGCTCTACGTCCGCCCGCCGGAAGCGGCGCGGGAGGTATTCGACCCGAAACGCTCGGCCGATCCCGACGCCTATCTCGGGAAGATGGTGGCCCGGTTCCCGGACCTTCGAATCCGGACCCGCGCGGAGGGCGGCGAACCTGCCGACCGGATCTGCGCGGTCGCCGCCGAGGAGGGGGCCGACGTGATCGTGGTCGGGAACCGCGGGATCGACGGGCGGCGACGCGGCTTCCTGCAGAGCGTGCCGGCGACCGTGGCGCGGCACTCACCGTGTTCGGTCCTCATCGTCGACACCCGGGTCGCCCACTGAGCGGAGGCTTGCTTTGTGGAGGTTGACCAGCGCTTTCGTGCACACTGGTCCCCGGTGCGGACGATCGGGGTGGAGGGTTCGAAGGGTATGAGAGAGCGAACGCTGCGGCTGGCTGCGTCCATCTCCGGCGCGAAACGGGCGGAGGTTCGCGGGTGACCGCCTCTGCCCCCACCGTTCAAGCGGTCGAGCCGACGGGACCACCGGCAGCGGCCGGGTGGATCCGCGTCCTCGGGTGGGTGGTGTGGATCGCCTCTGCCGGGTTCGCCGTGGTGGGCCTCGCGCTGGTCCTTCCCCATCGCAGGCTCACGATCCTCAACCTCTCACAGGATGGCGCGAGCGCGTTCATCGGGGTGACCTTCGCCACGATCGGCGTGTTCCTCGCCCACCGTCGACCTCGCCACCCGATCGCGTGGATCTTCCTGGCCATCGGGCTCAGCCAGAGCTTCTCGGTGTTCGCCCTGTACGGGACGGCGTCGGTGGCCACCGGGACCCGGTCCACTTGGGCCCAGGTCCTCACCTGGATGGAGACGTGGACCTGGGCACCGGGATTCGGGCTGATCCCCACCCTCCTCCTACAGCTCTTCCCGACGGGACGACCCCTGTCGGCCCGGTGGCGGTGGCTGGTCCCGGCCACGCTGACCGGGCTCGGTCTCGCCATCGTTGGGACCGCCTTCCACCGCCAGGTTCCAGGGAGCACGGCGAACGCCAACGTCCCGCTCGGATATCGCAGCCCGGTGCCGACCGGTCACCTGCTCGACCCCCTGGTTGACATCTGCGTCGTTCTGTTGCTGATCTGTGCGGTCGCCTCGGTAGCGTCCATCATGCTGCGGTATCGGCGGTCGAGCGGAGAGGAACGCGAGCAGCTGAAGTGGTTCGCGACCTCCGCCGTGGGGACGGTGGTGTTCCTGACCGGCGGAGCCTTCCTGCCGGTCTCCGCTCCCGCCGGGGTCCGGGCCCTGATCTTCGCGGGCATCCCGCTCCTGCCGATCGCCACGGCGGTGGCCATCCTCAAGTACCGCCTGTACGACATCGACGTGGTGATCAACAAGGCCGTCGTGTACGGCCTCCTGGCGGCGTTCATCACCACCGTCTACGTGGCGATCGTGGTGGGGCTCGGCTCAGCGCTCGGCCATGGAGTGTCGAAGCCGAACCTCCCCCTGTCGATCCTGGCCACCGCTGTGGTCGCCGTGGCCTTCCAGCCGATCAGGGAGCGGGTTCAGAGGCTCGCCAACCGGCTGGTCTACGGCAAGCGGGCTACGCCGTACGAGGTACTGGCCGGCTTCGTCCAGCAGGTCGGCGGCACCTATGCCGCCGAGGACGTCCTGCCGAGGATGGCCCGGGCGCTCACCGAGGGGACGGGCGCGGCTGCCGGTTCGGTCTGGTTGAAGGTCGGCGCCGAACTTCGGCCCGAAGCCTCGTGGCCGTCCGAGCGGATCCGCGATCTCGCCTCTCTCACCATGCGCGGAGAGGACCTTCCCGACGTTCCCGGCGTCTCGCTGGCCCTGCCGGTCGTCCACCGGGGCGCGTTGCTCGGAGCGCTCACCCTGACGAAGCTACCGGGCGATCCGCTCACGTCCACCGAGCGGAGCCTCGCGGAGAACCTCGCGGGACAGGCCGGGCTGATCCTTCGCAACGTGGGACTGACCGAGGAGCTGCGGGCGCGACTCCGTGACCTCGAGGCGTCGCGCTCCCGCATCGTTTCCGCCGAAGAGGAGGAGCGGCGACGCGTGGAGCGCCGGGTCGAGGAGGGGGCTCGCCGGGACCTGGAGGCCACCGACTCCGCGCTCGATGAAGCGAGCGCGGCCCTGCAGAGCGACCCGGAACGGGCGATCCGGTCGCTGGGGACCTTCGGTGAACGAACCACGCACGCCCTCGAAAGCCTCCGGGAGGTCGCCCGGGGCATCTATCCACCCCTGCTCGCGGACAAGGGGTTGGTCCCGGCGCTCACGGCCCAGGCGGCGAAGGTACCAATCCCGGTCGACGTGCGCGGCGAGGGGATCGGCCGGCTCTCCGAGGACGTCGAGTCGACGATCTACTTCTGCTGTCTCGAGGCGCTGCAGAACGTCGTTGCGCACGCGCGGGCGTCGCTGGCAACGGTCACCCTGTCCCAGACGGGTCCTGACCTGGTTGTGGTCGTCTCCGACGACGGGCGAGGGTTCGATCCGGCCTCCACTCCATGGGGCGCCGGGCTCATGCACGTATCGGACCGGCTCGAGGCTCTCGAAGGAAGCCTGGAGATCTCCGGAGGGCCCGGTGGGGGCACCACGGTGCGTGTTCGGGTCCCGATCGATCGTGACGAGCACGCCCTGGAGCCGGTGGGATGAAGCGAGCGCGGCCGACCGCCGTCTGGATCGCAACCGCCGGTTTCGCCCTCGTTGTTGCGACGCTGATCTTCGTCGCCGTGGGCCGACCGGTCCCCGCCTATCCAGCGTGGTACACGACCACCGCGTACGCGATCCCCTTGCTCCTGATCGGCTCGCTGATCTGCGCCCGTCGACCACAGGAACGTCTGGGTCGACTGCTCCTGGCGGAGGGCGCCGGGGCCAGCCTCATGCTCGCCACGGGCGAATATGCCACCTTCTCCGCCCTGGGACACGCGGGACGCCTGCCGCTGACCGGTGCTTCCGCGTGGGCGTCGAGCGTGACGCAGGCCGCTCTGGTCGTCAGTCTGATCGCGCTGGTCCTGATCTTCCCGACCGGCAGATTGATCTCGCCTCGCTGGCGTCCCGTGGCCTGGGCCGTCGGGGTCGACTTCGCATTGGGGATCGGGTCGTCCGGTTTCGGCGGGCCGAAGTTCAACAGCAACATCGACTTCATCCGCAATCCGCTGGCCATCCATCCTCCTGTCTGGCTCCTCGACCTGGTCAGGGCGGGAGGGGTCGTGATCGCGTTGAGCATCGTCGGGACCATGGCGCATCTCATCATCCGGTACCGTCGCAGCGCGGGAGAGGAGCGAGAGCAGCTCAAGTGGTTCCTTTCGGCCAGCGTCTTCGCGCCGGTCCTTATCTTCGTGCCGACGGCCTTCTTCCCGGATGCGATGAACGGGGTCCTCGGGAACATCGCGTGGACCGTCGGGCCCCTCAGCGTGATCCTCGCGGTCGGCGTCGCCATCCTCCGGTACCGCCTGTACGACATCGACGTCGTCATCAACAAGAGCGTGGTGTATGGGCTGCTCGCCGCGTTCATCACCGCCGTCTACGTGGCGATCGTGGTGGGGATCGGGGCGGCGCTCGGGCACGGAGCCGCCAAGCCGAACCTCGGGCTCTCGATCGTGGCCACCGGCGTGGTCGCCCTGGCCTTCCAGCCCGTACGGCAACGCGTCCAGAAGCTGGCCAACCGGTTGGTCTACGGGCAGCGAGCCACGCCCTACGAGGTCCTCAGCGAGTTCTCGGCGCGGCTGGGCACCGCGGCGGCGGCCGAGGAGCAACTCCCCCGCATGGCGCGGACGCTCGCCGAGGGAACGGGCGCCTCCTCCGCGACCGTGTGGCTGGGCCACGGCGAGGAGCTGCGGCCCGCCGCGTCCTGGCCCGATGGCGACGTCTCTGCGCCTGCGGTCGAACAGACGCTGCTGCTTCCGGTTCAGCACCACGGGGATCAGCTGGGAGCGATCTCGCTGGTCAAACCGCCGGGCGAACGGCTGACGTCCGAGGAGGACCGCCTGGCCCGCGACCTGGCCTCGCAGGCAGGGCTGGTCCTGCACAACGTTCGCCTCACCGACGAGCTGCGCGCGCGCCTGAACGAACTTCGAGCATCCCGGCGCCGCCTCGTCGCGGCCCAGGACGCCGCCCGCCGCCGGCTGGAACGGAACATCCACGATGGCGCCCAGCAACAACTCGTGGCGCTCTCCGTCAAGACGAACCTGGCCCGGATCCTCGCCGGTCGTGATCCGGAGAGAGCGGCCACGCTCGTGGACTCGCTGCGACAGGACACGGAACGGGCGCTGGAGGAGCTGGCCGAGCTTGCGTCCGGTCTGACGCCCACCGCGCTCACGGAGCTCGGACTGGTCGAGGCCCTTCGGGCCCAGGCCTCCCGGGCGGCGCTTCCGATCACCGTTCAGGCGCCGAACCGCCTGGAGGTGCCGCTGGACGTTGCGACGGCGATCTACTTCTGTGTCCTCGAGGCGCTGCAGAACGTGGCCAAGTATGCCGAGGCCTCCCGAGCACTCGTTCGTCTGGACCGGAACGGCGACCGGGTCGAGTTCGAGGTGAACGACGACGGAGGGGGCTTCGACACGTCGCTGACCTCGTACGGCACCGGGTTGCGGGGCATGGCCGATCGGCTCTCCGCCCTCGGCGGCGCGCTGGTGGTTCGGTCCATGCCGGGAACCGGCACGACCGTGGTCGGCACCGTCCACGTGCATGCCGAGCCGTCACCGGAGTCGAAGGACACGGCCGTCCCCGCGACGGACGGCGGACGGATCGAGGTGCGGGCGTGACCGACGGGAGATCAGCCCTCGCCCGGCAGCCCCTCTTCGCGCAGGAACGCGAGCACCGCCATGACCCGGCGGTGGACGTCGGTCTCTTCGGTCAACCCGAGCTTGTGGAACAGCGAGTTGATGTGCTTCTC
>DHWS01000152.1:44500-50187 GCA_002413305.1 Actinobacteria bacterium UBA5176
AACAGCGAGTTGATGTGCTTCTCGACGGCGCGCTCGGTGAGGAACAGGGCCTTCGCGATGGCGGCGTTGTTCTTCCCCTGGGCCATCTGGTCGAGCACCTCCCGCTCCCGCTCGGTGAGCTGGGCGAGCGGCGAATGGGCCAGCCGCTCCTTGCGGGAGACGAGACCTTCCACGACCTTCGGGTCCAGGACCGAACCGCCCCGGCTGACCTCCCGGAGCGCCCGGACCAGCTCGTCGAGGTCGGCGACCCGCTCCTTCAGCAGGTACCCGAGCCCGGCCGCCCCGTCCTTCAGGAGCTCGTACGCGTATTCGTCCTCCGCGTACTGGGAGAGGACGACGACGCCGATCTCGGGGTGCTCCATGCGGATCCGACGTGCGGCGTCGATCCCCTCGGTGGTGTGGGTGGGCGGCATCCGGATATCGGTGAGAACGATGTCCGGCTTCATGTCCTCGACCGCGGCCAGCAGCGACTCCAGGTCGGTGACCGTGGCGACCAGGTCGATATCCTCGACCTCCTCGAGCAGCGCCGCAGTCCCGGCCCGCACGAGGTAGTTGTCTTCGGCGAAGACCATGCGGAGCGGCATACCCGGATGGTATACAGGGTGGGCGCTCCCGGACAGCGGCCAGGCCGCTCGCGGGCGACGATCCGAACCGATGGGGGGTTCCCGACATGAGCATCCGTGTCGTCCTGGGCGACGACAACGTCCTGGTCCGCGAAGGGGTCCGGGCGCTTCTGTCCGCCACGGACGACATCGACGTGGTCGGGGTGGCCGAGGACGCCCCATCCCTGCTGGCCGCAGCCGGTGAGCATCTCCCGGACGTGGTGGTCACCGACATCAAGATGCCTCCGAACTTCCAGCTCGAAGGCATCGAGTGCGCCCACGAGATCCGTCGCCGCCATCCCGGGACGGGCGTGGTCGTCCTCTCAGCCCACGACGACGAGGCCTATGCCCTGGCCCTGCTCGGCGGGGGAGACAGCGGGCTGGCGTACCTGTTGAAGGACCGCCTGGGGCAGGGCGACGACCTGGAGCGCGCGATCCACGAGGTGGCCAAGGGCGGTTCGCTGATCGATCCCACCATCGCCGCCCGCCTGTCCGGTGACCGCCAGCGCAGCGGCGAGGACCAGGAGATCCTCGACCTGATGGCGAAGGGCCTGGGCTACGCGGAGATGGCGGAGCAGCTCGGTACCACTCCGGAGGCGATCGACCGGCGGGTGACGGAGCTCTTCCAGCGCCTGGCGGCAGAGGCCGGGCGGGGGGCCAGCACCGCGGTCGACGAGCTGAAGCGGCTGCACGCGGCCGTCGTGGTGAGCGAGACGTCCGCCCGGACCCTCCGCTCGTTCGTCCCGTCGCAGTTCGCCGACCGACTGGCCTCGGGGGCCACCACCACCGACCTCCAGGAGGAACTCGAAGCCACGATCCTGTTCTCCGACATCCGCGGGTTCTCGACCCTGGCCGAACAGCTTCCCGCCCGCGAGGTCGCCACGATGCTGGCCAGGCACCTGTCGGCGATGGCCGAAGTCGTCCTTGACCACGGGGGGACCATCGACAAGTTCGCCGGCGACGGCGTCATGGCCATCTTCGGCGCGCCGGAGCCCATGCCCGACCACGCCGAACGTGCCATGCGGTGCGCGCTGGCCATGCAGGCCCGTCAGCAGGAGCTGAACTGGGAGACGTGGACCGAACAGCTCCCCCAGCTCGGCATCGGGATCGGGGTGAACACCGGCACAGTGATCGCCGGGACGATCGGAGGCGCCGGACGCCTCGAGTACACCGTCCTGGGTGATGCCGTGAACCTCGCCCAGCGCCTCCAGTCGCTCGCCGAGGCCGGCGAAGTCCTCGCCACCGCCGCCACTGCCTCGGCCGCTCCCCGCATCCCCACGGAGGCCGTCGGCCCCCGCGAGGTCAAGGGCCGCAAGGAGCCGGTGGAGACGTTCCGCGTCTTGCCTCCCGGCCCCCCCGCGGACCAGATCGGGTGAGGGCACCCACCGTGGAGAGCCGCGTCGGGGTCGATGGACTCGGCGTCGAGCCCGGCCCCAGCCGGTTGCGGAACCTGGCCTGGCCCCTCGGCGCCCTCGCGCTCCTCATCTCCGCGGCCACGGCGACCCTGGTCGTCCTGAACCGGTCGGCGATCCACTCGTTCGACCAGGCCAACCCGGTGGAGGTGGTCCTCCCGATCGGCTACGCCATCATCGGGACCCTCCTCGCGTCACGCCGGTCCCGAAACCCGCTCGGCTGGATCTTGTTGGGCATCGCCATCTTCACCGGGTGGCCCGGGGTCGCCACGCAGTACGCGTTCCGAAGCTCGCACTTCCATCACCTGCCCTTCGTGGACTGGATCGCGTGGACCCACGACTGGACGATCTGGCTGGTCTTCCCACCGGGCCTGGCCACGTTCTTCTTCCTGCTGTTCCCCGAGGGCCGGCTCCAGTCGCGGCGGTGGCGGTGGGTGGCGGGGGTCGCTGCCGCCCTGGTCGGCATCGGTGTCGTGCTCATGATGCTCCAGGACCACATCGAGCTGACCGGCTCGCCGATCATCCCCAACCCGCTCGGAGGCGTCTCGGCGATCGACTTCAACACCGGAGCGGCCGGCATCATCTGGATCTTCGCGATCGGGGTGCTCCTCGTGGCCATGGCGGGCATCATCCTGCGTACCCGGCGGGCCACCGGGGAGCTGCGCCAGCAGCTCCGGTGGCTGGCCTACGGGACGGTCGCCCTCGCGGCCGGGCTAGTGGTCCTGATCGTGGCCAGTTCCATCGACCCGAAGATCTCCAACGGCTGGTGGGACCTGGTCCTCATCCTGGGCTTCGGGGTGGCCATCCCGGTGAGCTGCGGGATCGCCATCCTTAAGCACGGCCTGTACGAGCTCGACGTCGTGGTGAGCAAGACCGTGGTCTACGGCGTGCTGGCTGCGTTCTTCACCGCGGTCTACGTGGCGGTCGTGGTCGGGATCGGGACGGCGATCGGTTCGACGCGAAATCCCTTCCTGACGCTCGCGGCCGCGGCGGTGATCGCGCTCGCGTTCAACCCCGTCCGGGAGCGCGCCCGGCGCTTCGCCAACCGCCTCGTCTACGGCAAACGCGCCACGCCGTACGAGGTGCTCTCGGAGTTCGCCGACCGGGTGGCCGGCACCTACTCACTGGAGGACGTCTTGCCCAGGATGGCCAGGATCCTCGGGGAGGGAACGGGGGCGCGGCAGGCCCAGGTGTGGCTCCGCCTGGGCGACGAACTCCGGCCCGCCGCGGCCTGGGGCGAACCCGCGAGCACGGCCTTGGCCCTGCCCGCACGGGACGGCGAGCTGCCTCCGATCGCCGGGGCCTCCTACGTCGTCGCGGTCCGGCATCGAGGTGAGTTGTTCGGGGCACTCGCGGTGACGAAGCCACAGAACGAACCGGTCACGGCGGCGGAGTCCAAGCTCGTGGACGACCTGGCCGCCCAGGCCGGCCTGGTCCTGCGCAACGTCCGGCTCACGGAGGAGCTTCGGGCCAACCTGGAGGAGTTGCGGGCCTCCCGCCAGCGCATCGTCTCGGCGCAAGACGCCGAGCGGCGGCGACTGGAGCGCAACATTCACGATGGGGCCCAGCAGCAGCTGGTGGCCCTGGCCGTCAAGCTTCGCCTGGCGGACAACCTCGTCGGGCGGGACGAAGCGCGGGCCCACGCCATGCTCGGCCAGCTCCAGGCGGAGGCCCAGGACGCGCTGGAGACCCTCCGGGACCTGGCCCGCGGCATCTACCCGCCGCTGCTCGCCGATCGCGGGTTGGTAGCGGCGTTGCAGGCCCAGGCGCGCAAGAGTCCGGTCCCGGTCACCGTCGAGGCAGATGGCGTCGCCCGGTACTCGCAGGACCAGGAGGCCGCCGTGTACTTCTGCACGCTGGAGGCGCTGCAGAACGTGGCCAAGTACGCTGGGGCCACCGCGGTCGCCGTGCGGCTGCGCGAAGAGGACGGCCACCTCACGTTCGAGGTCGCCGACGACGGCGTGGGATTCGATCCGGCGTCGAAAGGCTACGGGACGGGACTCCAGGGGATGGCCGACCGGCTGGCAGCCCTGGCCGGCGAGCTCCGGGTGACCTCCTCCCCCGGCGCCGGCACGATCGTGGCCGGTGGTGTTCCCGTCGAAGTCGCCGATCCCGTCCCCGCCGTGGCCGGACGTTGAGCGCCTCCCCGTGCGACGGGGCCCCTTCGCCCTGGAAGCCGAACCACGGACCCGGCCAGGTCGGCGGTCAGCTTGCGGACCGTGAACGCGCCGCTCGGATCCTTGGTCGTCCGCTGGCCCTTGAAGATCCTCGTGCCGTTGTCGGCCAGGAGGACGCTCCACACTTGGCCGGCCACGTTCTGGTCGACCTGGAACTCGATCTCCAGCTGGCCGTTGTCCGGCTTCGCCGTCAGCGTCGAGGTGCTGGACGCCGTGCAGGTGCCCGCCACCATGGTGCCGCTGCCCTTCGCGAACGCGGGTGCCGCACCGAACATCGGCACCCCTCCGAGCACGGCGGCCGCCACGAGGCCCACCATCCCGAGCTTGAACCCCTTTCCCATTTCCCTCCTCCTTCCGGGAACCGTCCGAACGGGGTCGAAGCTAGCGACCACCGGGTCACGGCCCGGTTCGCCCAGGGGCAACCGCGACTCAAGAATGGGTAAAGCCGGTCGCTTGAAGCGTCCGGGCCGGCGTGACGTCCGTAGTACGTACCGACGATGACTCGGCGCAGGATCCTCCTGATCGAAGACGAGAGCTCGATCTCCGAGCCACTGGCCGCCGCGCTGGAGCGGGAGGGCTTCGCGCCGGTGGTCGCCTCCTCGACGGCCGCGGGCATGGAGGCGTTCCGAACGAAGTCCCCCGACCTGGTGCTGCTCGACGTCATGCTGCCCGACGGCGACGGGCGCGAAGTCCTCCGGCAGATCCGGGCGGCGTCGCGCGTGCCGGTCATCATGCTCACCGCCCGGGGGGACGAGATGGACCGAGTGATCGGACTGGAGCTGGGCGCCGACGACCATGTGGCCAAACCCTTCAGCGCGGCCGAGCTCCTGGCCCGCATCCGGGCCGTGCTCCGGCGGACGGCCGCGCCGGCCCCTTCCTCGTCCTCCGTGCTGCGGGTCGCCGAGGTGGAGATGAACCTGGACACGCGGACCGTGACCAAGGCCGGCGAGCCGGTCCAGCTGGCCCTGAAGGAGTTCGAGCTGCTCCGGATGCTGATGGAGGAAGCCGGCCGGGTGGTTCGGCGCGTCGATCTGATGGACGAGGTGTGGGATCCGAACTGGTTCGGCCCGACGAAGACGCTCGACGTCCATGTCAGCTCGCTCCGCAAGAAGCTGGACGACGATCCGGCGAACCCTTCGTACATCCACACCGTACGCGGCGTCGGCTTCCGGTTCGCCTCCCCGGACGAACCCAGCCCCGCGGGCTGAAGAGGTGCGCCCAGCCACACTTCGAACCCGCCTACTCCTGGCGGCCGTCTACCTGCTCACCGTGGTCGTGGTGGCGCTGGAGGTTCCACTGGCCGTCAACCTGTCCCGGCGAGCGACGCGTGAGTTCGAAGCGGCACTCCAGAACGACGCCGTGCTGACCGCGGCCCGGATCAACGACGACGTCCCGCTGGTGGGACCCGACCCGCCGTCCGCGGCGGCGCCGGTGACCGTCATCAGGGAGTTCCTCGACCGCGCCGCCCGGACCATCCCCGGCACCCGGTTCGTGGT
>DHWS01000152.1:50394-51896 GCA_002413305.1 Actinobacteria bacterium UBA5176
ACCCCCGAGCGGCCGGAGTTCGACCGCGCCTTCGCGGTGCCCGGGGGGAGGATCGACGTCGCGCAGCGGTCCAGCGAGACGCTGGGCGAAGACCTCATGCTCGTCACCGTGCCGGTTGTGCACCAACACCTGGCGATCGGCGCGGTCAGGCCTCCGAGCCGATGGGCGCGCTCGCCGGCCGGGTCCATCGAAGCTGGATCGGGCTGGGGGCGGTCGGCCTGGCAGTCATCCTGGCTGGGATGGGTCTGGCCTGGGTGCTCGCAACGAGCCTGGCCCGGCCGGTGCGGCGGTTGGAGGACGCCGCGGTCCGCCTGGGCCGGGGCGACCTGGAGGCTCGCGCCGAACCTTCTGGCCCGGCCGAGGTGGCAACGCTGGCTTCGTCCTTCAATCGGATGGCCGGCGCGCTCGCGTCGAACTTCGAGGCCCAGCGGTCGTTCGCCGCGAACGCCTCCCATCAGCTCCGAACCCCGCTCACCGGCCTGCGGCTACGGCTCGAAGCGATCACCCAGGAGGGCGGCTTCGCGGGCGAGCAGGCCGCCGCCGCCGAGGCCGAGGTCGACCGGCTGAACGAGCTGGTCGAAGGCCTGCTGCAACTGGCCCAGGCGTCGTCCGCGCCGTCCACGGGCCGGGCAGTGGAGCTCGGATCGTTGGCCCGGGATGCGGTGGAACGGTGGGCCGGGACGGCGGCCGAGGCCGGGACGGCGCTCCGCGCCGAGGTGCGTCAGCGCGCGTTCGTGTGGGCGGACCCTGCCGAGCTCGCCAACGTCCTGGACAACCTGATCGAAAACGCGATCCGGTATACGCCCGACGGCACGGAGGTGGTCGTGGAGACAGGCTCGGCCGATGGCCTGGCCCTCCTGGCCGTCCGAGACTCGGGCCCGGGGATCCCGGAGGCCGAACGAGCGCACGTGTTCGAGCGCTTCTACCGGGGAACGACCGGCCAGCAGGCGGGCCCCGGAACGGGGCTCGGACTGGCCATCGTCGCGGAGGTGGCTCGCCGGTGGGGTGGGGAGGTCCGGCTGCCCGATGGGCCGGACGGGGGATTCGAGCTTCTCTTCCCAGCCGCATCGGAGCCGGGAAGGCCAACAGATCGGACATCCACGGCTGCGCGCGGAGTTTCTTAACCATGGCATTACCGTCGCCTGACCCCCTCCCTCGTAGGCTTCGACCATGAAACGGCCTCGGACCGTGCTACTCGCGCTGGCGGGGGTCGGATTCCCCATCGCGTTGGTGCTCGGGTCCTACTTCATCTCGATCGGACTCGGAGTCTCCACCGCTGTCCCGGGTTTGCCCAACCAGGCGATCCATCGACAGGTCGAATCCGGCTCCGACGACGACCTCGGCGGTCCGGGGTCGCCGACGCCGAGCGGCGGCTCCGACCGGTGCATCGAACCCGAGCACCGCACCGACCCCCGATGCACCTCCTCCGGCGGTTCCGCGACGCCGACCGCCGACGACCACGGCGGCAGCACCCCTTCGCCTGACGGCGGATCGGGGACGTC
>DHWS01000152.1:52070-63840 GCA_002413305.1 Actinobacteria bacterium UBA5176
CGGCGGATCGGGGACGTCTGACGGCACGTCAGGCGGGTCCTCGTCCGGCACGTCCGGAGGACCCGGGCCGTCCGCGTCGCCCCAGCCAACATCGTCCGGCTCCGACAGCGGACACGGCGGCGGGGACGACTGACCGCGATCCGTTCGTCCCACCGGTGCGGTTAGCCGCTTCTTAACCCAAGGCTGACCCCAACCCAACCTCTCCGGTCCGGTTGCTTGCCCGCTCTCCCGTACCTTGGGTGCATGGAACGCAGGAGCCCGCAGAACCAGGAGGTGAGGAGCATGGCAGCTTGGAAGAAGGCGCTTATCAGCGCCGTGGCGGTCGTCACCGTGGGTGGCGCCGGAGCGGCGGCGGCGGCCGGGCAGGGCGCCCATCGCGCCGTCCAGCCAACCGTCCGAATCCAGACGGTGAGTGGAACCCCGGCCTCCCATGAGGCCGAGCCCGGCGACGACCGCGGGATGCGTGAGGGGGACCAGCGGAACGAGAACGAGCAGGGCGAGAACGAGAACGAGCAGGGCGAGAACGAGCAGGGCGAACGCGAGGACGCCGCGGAGGACGTGGACGAGAACGAGGCCACCGAACACGAGACCGAGCTCGAGGCCGGCGACGACAGCTCCGCGAACCGGGGCCCCAGCGAGCGCTCCGGTTCATCGGACGACTCGGGGCGGGACGGCTCGGACGGCTGAGCACTCTGCACATCCCGAAGGTGGGGACCTGGGCGCGCTGATCCTGCGCATGGGAACGATCAGCGCGGGGTTCGAGCGGTCGGACGCCCGCCGCCATTTCCATTCGGTCTACACGCGGACCGCGCAGATCACGGAGCTCGAAGCGCTCTCCGCGGCGCGGGTGGCCGAGCTGGTCGCTCCCGGCCAGGTGGTCCTGAAACTCGCCCGGCGGGGGTTCGGCGTCCTGCTCTCAGGCGCCTGACGGTTGCGGCGCGCCCGCGCCGGGGATCTTCGGGAACGCGATCGAAGGGCTGGGGCCGCCGTTGCGCTTGGCTGCCTCGATCTCGTCGGCGTGAGCCAGGGCCTCAGCCGACAGCTCCTCGGTGTTCACACCCCAGTGGCCGTCCTCATACTTCGCGATCCTGCCCGCGCCCCGCCGGAGCAGCGTGAACGCGCCGTGCTGGTTCCCGCGCTGTAGGTGCACATAGCCCGCCCCCAGCTGCGACAGGCCCTTGAAGAACTCGGCGTCCTCGGTCTGCTTGACCTTCTTCCACGCAGCCTCCCACGCCTCGTGGGCGGGGAAGAACCGTTCGGCGTTCAGGTGTTCGATGCCGAGCCGGTGGTCCTCCTGCAGGGAGAGCGCCTCGTAGTCCTCCAAGTGGAGACGGCTGACGGCATCCCACCCGAGGGGCCGTCCCAGCTCGTCGCGAGGACGTTCGGGCTTCGGCGGCGCGTCGGGGCGTCGTGGGCGGTTCGGCTTCGGGGCGGGCGTCCGGTTCGGCATCGCAGGCCATGCTAGCGAGATACGGCCTGCCGCGAACGGATCGACGCCTAACCGCCCGCTGTCAGGCGATGGACCAGGTCACCGTGACGGTCACGAAGGTCTGCAGCGGGTACGGGATCGCGCTCGGGACGGGAGCGGGGAGCGGCGTGGCGCACGTGGCGCCCGGAGGACAGTTCGGAATGGTCGCCGGAGGTCCGGTTACGGCGCTGCCGGCGTCCGAGAAGCCCGAGACGCTGACGCCGGCCTTCGGCGGGCCACTCGCGGCACCAGCCTGCATCGGGATGGCGTATCCGCCGGGCGCGAAGATCTGCATCCCGGTCACCTTGCCGAGCTGGACGCCGGCCGTCCGGGCGGCGACCTCGGCCTGCTCGCGGGCGTCGGCGATGGCCTGGCGGATCGCTTCGTCCCGAACCGCCTGCCCGGTCCCGTGCACGCTCGCCTGGCCGGTCGCGGTGACCCCGGCGGCCGCGACCTGAGCCGGGAACGCGTAGGGGATGCCCCCGCCGCAGCCGACCACATCGCCCGACGCGTTCCTGGCCTGCGGACAGATAGCAGGATCGAGGGTCGCGACGCCGCGCTCCGCGGACGTCGCGACCGAACCGGAGCCTCTCACCAGCGCGGTGGTGGCCGCCGACTTCGGCGCGGAGGACGCGCCGGCGGTCGCCACGGCCAGAACGATCCCCAGGGCTACGGCGATGCCTCCGATCGACAAGCGGACGAACGTTCGAACCGGCGTCGGAATGGTCATGGCTGGACCTCCATGCGGTGTCGGGAGCGCGGACCTTCGGGGTAGAGCGGCTCGCGTCGTTGCCCCTGGGACGGCCAGGCTGAGCGTGAGGTTCCCGTCGCCGCCCTCAGGAGCCGGTTCGACGGATCCCACGCAGCACGAGCGGCAGGCCGAACAGGATCGCCAACCCCCCCATCCACGCCCAGAAGCCGCTGCCGGTCATGAAGCTTCCCTTGATGACCCCGATCCCCTGGAAGACCCAGATGACGCCGGTCGCGACCAGCAGGGTCCCCAGCACAAGCGTGGCCCGACGCATCGGACGCAAGGGTACCCGTCGCTCGCCTCATCGTGCCGTCCCACCGGATGCAACCGCGATGATGAGGCAGGAGCTCAGGCGTAGACCTTGACGAACAGGGCGACGGTCATGGCCACGCCGACGGTCACGATGGTGCGCCGGACCGTATCGCGCCCCAAGCGGTGGGCGAGGCGCGCCCCGCCCAGACCTCCGGCGACCGACCCGGTCACCATCACGGCGACCACCGACCACACCACGGCGCCGGACGCGATGAAGTAGAGGAGCGCCACGCCGTTGATGCACAGCGCGTACAGGTTCTTCAGTCCGTTCATCGCGTGGATGTCGGTCAGCCCGATCAACCCCAGCGTGGCGAGCATCAGGATCCCGATCCCCGCCCCGAAGAACCCCCCGTACACCGACACCACGAGCTGGACGCCGACCACGACCGTCCACCACCCCAGGGACCGGGCCTTCTGCGGGTCGCGGCGAACCAGTGTGCTGATCCGTTCCTGGAAGGCCAGAAGCACGGTCGCCACCAGCACGAGGTAGGGGGCCAGGACCTCGAACAGCCGCGACGGGGTATGGAGCAGGAGCACCGCGCCGACCCCACCTCCGATCACCGACGGGATCAGCAGGAGGAACATCGAACGTTCGGCCCGCCGCAGCTCCTTCTGGAACCCGTAGGCACCGGCGACGCTGGCCGGCCACAGCACCACCGTGTTGGTGGCGTTGGCCAACACGGGTTCGATCCCTACGAACAGAAGGGTCGGGAAGGTGATCAGGCTGCCGCCGCCGGCGATCGCGTTGAGGGCCCCGCCCACCACCGCCGCGGCGAACAGGGCGGCGATCTGCCACGCGTGCGCCCAGTCGAGGGCCATCGGGCTCCGGATGGACCCCGGTCAGACCGACCGGCCGACGATCACCCGCGAGACGTCGAGCTGGTCCTTCGTGCTTCGCACCTCGCCGAAGCCTCCCCGGACCAGGATCGTGCGAACCTCGCGAGCCCGGTCCGGGCTCACTTCGACCAACAGCCAGCCGCCGGGGCGCAGCCATTCCGGCGCATGGTCGACCGTCTTTCGGAGCAGCCGCAACCCGGTGGGCGAGTAGTCCGTGAGGGACTCCTCGGGCTCGAATGCCTTGATCTCCCTGGGGAGGCCGCGCACCTCGCGCTTCGGCACGTACGGCGGGTGGATGGTGAACACGTCCACGGTGCCGCGCAGCTTGCCGGGCAGAGGTTCGAAGAGGTCGCCTCGGCGGAAAGTCGCATTGGACAGGCCCAGGCGCTCAGCGTTCCTCCTTGCCTGCTCGATGGGTTTGCGGGAGATGTCGACACCGAACACGCGCGCGGCCGGCACCTTGGACGCAACCGCCAAGGCGACCGGCCCGATCCCGGTGGCCAGGTCGACGTGCACCGGCGCCCTCCGACCTCGGAGGCGGCGGATGGCCTGCTGGGCCATGAACTCGCTGGACTCCCGGGGGATGAACGCGCCGGGTCCGACCTCGAGCTTCAGGCCGAGGAATCTCGTGCTTCCCGTGAGGTACGCGGTCGGGATGCCCGTGAGGCGGCGCTCGAGGAGGCTCTCGAACCGGCGGCGGCGCTTCGGCTTGAGCGTACGGTCGACATCCCGGGGTTCGAGCTCGTCCACTTCGAGCACGAACGCCATCAACTCCTCGGCGTCGATGCGCTCCTTGCCGGCATGCGGGTGCTCGACGTCGTCGGAGGCCTTCAGCCGCTCCTCGGCGTCGTCCAGCTCCTCCTGCACGGTTGGCATGGCGTGTAATCATACGGACGTGGACTTTCGCGACACGCCGGAAGAGGCGGAGTTCCGCCGGGCGCTGAGGTCCTGGTTGCGCGACCATCTCCCGAAGGACACACATCGAGGCGCCGGCCGAGACTCGCACGACCCCGCAATCATCGCCCGGTACAAGGAGTGGTCGCGAGCGCTCTACGACGCCGGCTACGTCGGGTTGACCTGGCCGAAGGCGTATGGGGGCCAGGAGGCACCGCTCGCCTTCCAGGCCATCGTGCTCGAGGAGATGGCCGAGGCCGAGGCGCCCGAGCACATGGGCGTGATCGGCCTGGGCATGGCCGGCCCGACGATCATGGCCTTGGGGACGCAGGAGCAGCGGGAGCGCTTCCTCCGTCCGATCCTGACCGGCGAGCACGTGTGGTGCCAGGGGTTCTCCGAACCGAACGCCGGGAGCGATCTGGCGTCGCTTTCGACCCGCGCCGTGCAGGACGGCGACGACTGGGTGGTGACGGGGCAGAAGGTCTGGTCGTCGTTCGCCCACATCGCGGACTGGTGCATCCTCGTGGCCCGGACCGCCGACACCGGGAGGAAGCACGAAGGCCTCACCTATTTCCTGATGGACATGCGTGCGCCGGGCGTCGAGACCCGGCCGCTCCGCCAGATCACCGGCGACGCCGAGTTCAACGAGATCTTCATGGACGGCGTCCGGATCCCGTCGGCGATGGTGGTCGGGCAGGTCGGGCAGGGCTGGTCGGTGGCGATCACCACGCTGATGAACGAGCGCGCGAACCTGGGCTTCGCGCTGACCTCGCGGCTCGACGTGGCGTTCCGCAAGCTGCTGGCTCTGGTGAAGTCGACCTCGCGCAACGGAGGTGTCGCCGCCGACGACCCGCTGGTGCGCGACCGCCTGGCCTCGATGTGGACCGACCTCCAGGCGCTGCGGTTCACGAACTACCGCGCCTTCTCGACCTTCCTGAAGACGGGGATGCCGGGACCGGAGGGGTCGGTGGCGAAGCTCTTCTGGTCGGAGTCCAACCAGTCGCTGACCAGGTTCGCGCTGGAGATCGAAGGGACGTTCGCTCTGCTGGCGGGCGGTTCGGACCGAAGCGTCCTGGACGGGTACTGGCAGTACGCGCAGCTCCGGAGCCGCGGCAACACGATCGAGGCCGGCACGTCGGAGATCCTCCGCAACATCATCGGCGAGCGCGTGCTCGGGATGCCGAAGTCGAGATGAAGGACGGGTAACCGTGGACTTCGCCTTCTCCGATGAACAGCTGATGCTGCGAGCCTCCGCCCGGGAGTTCGTCGACGAACGCTACCCGACCGAACGGGTCGCGACGATCGCCGACTCGCCGGAGGGGTTCGACCGGAGCGAGTGGCGGAACCTGGCGGAGCTGGGCTGGACCGGGATCTCCGTGCCCGAATCGCTGGGCGGCGCAGGGCTGGGCTTCGTCGAGGAGATGATCGTGGTCGAAGAGCTCGCCCGGGGCCCCTATCCGGGCCCGTTCTTCTCGACCGTGGTGCTGGGACTCCATGCGCTGGCCGCCGGCGGTGCGGACGAGCTGGTTGCCGGGGTGACCTCCGGCGAACGGACGGCCACGGTCGCCTGGGCGGGGACCGACGGCCGGTTCGACACGGACCCGGCTCCCAAGGTCGATTGGGAGGGCGACCGCCTGACCGCGACGAAGCTCTTCGTGCCCGACCTCGGAGTGTCAGACCTCCTCGTTATCGTGGGCGCCACGCCGGACGGTCCCGGCGTGTGGGTGGTGGAGCGGAACGCCGACGGTGTGGCGTGGCGGGAGCTGCCCACGGTGGACACGACCCGGCGGATGGGGGAGGTGGTGCTGCAGGAGGTCGCCGCAGAACGGCTTCGAACTGAAGGTGGGGGCTTCCTGACCGGGTTGCGCGACCGGGCCCTGGCCGCCCTGGCGGTGGAGGCGGTCGGGTTGGGGTCGCGAGCCCTTGAGCTCGGCGTCGGGCATGCGCGAGAGCGGGTGCAGTTCGGCCGGCCCATCGGGGCATTCCAGGCTGTGAGCCACCAGCTCGCCCAGGCCTTCCTGGAGGTCGAAACGGCCCGGTCCCTCGCCTACTGGGCGGGATGGGCCGTCTCGGAGGGCGTTCCGGAGGCACCCGCAGCCGCCGCGGCGGCCAAGGCACGGGCGGCGGAAGCGGCGATCCGGGCCTCCGAACGCGCCATCCAGGTGCACGGCGGGATGGGGTTCACGTGGGATGCGCCACTGCATCGCCTCTACAAGCGAGCCCTGGCGATCAATGCCTTCATGGGAACCGGCGACGAGCTTCGGGCCCGCGTGGCGGCGAGCCTGTTGGACCGTGGCTGAGTCCCGCCGGACCACGACCTCCCGGGCAGCGAAGGCCCGGCCGGGATCAGCTTCGGCGTCGGCGGTGGCACGCGGCCCGGCCGGGAATGCCCAGCCCGACGGGAAGCTCCAGCTGAAGGACCGCGTCCGGCTGACCGCCGACCGGGTCCTGGTCCGCGTCCCGGGAGAGAGCGAGCGGACGTCGAAGGGGGGCCTGCTGATCCCCGCCACGGCGGCCACGCCCGTCAGGCGGTGCGTCTGGTCTGATGTCGTGCTGATCGGGCCGGAGACCCGGAACGTGAAGATCGGCGATCGTGTCCTCTTCATCCAGCAGACCGGCCTGGAGATGGATCTGGACGGCGAGGTCTACCTGCTGCTGCGCGAACGGGACGTCCAGGCCATCGCCTCCGACCACGTGGACCGTCAGGCCGGGCAGTACCTGTAGTCCGGCCCTTTAGTCGGGCTCGGCCCGGAGCTTCATCCGATAGAGGAACCCTTCGGTCCGATCCTCCGCCAGGGCGACCTCCGCGATGCCTTGGTCGAGGAGCTTCGACCACCGTTCGCCCATCCAGGCCTCCGCCTCCTCGCGGGTCTCGTGCGGCTTCGATCCGCCGGCCTGGGCGCCGGTCCCGTCGAAGTACCGCCACACGAACACCGCCCCCAGCCTCCTACTTGATGAGTCGCGACAGGCGCCGGTCGGCCAGCACCCGGCCACCGGTCTGGCACTGCGGGCAGTAGGTCACCTCGTGCGACTCGTATGACACACGGCGGAGGTCCACCCCGCACACGGGGCATGGGGTCCCGGCCTTCCGGTGCACCGTGAAGTGGTCGCCCAGCTTCGGCGGCAGCCCACCGACACGGCGGCGCTCGACCTCCAGCGCGTCGCTCAGGACCGACCGGACCGAATCGAGCAGACGCGTCCGTTCGGCCTCCGACAGCGACGAGAGCGCTCGGTACGGCGAGAGCCCCGCCCGGTGGAGGATGTCGTCCGAATAGCCCCGCCCGATCCCCGCCACCCGCCGCTGGTCCCGGAGGAAGGCGTGAACCCGGCCGGTGTCCTCGCCGCTCAGCACGATCTGGGCGAACTCCTCTGAGAACGGTTCGGGTCCCAGATTGGCCAGCGGGCCCTCGTCGCCGGCGGCGAGCACCCACCAGCCCGCCTTGCGTTCGGTCCCGAACTCCTTCATGAGGAGCACGGGGTCGCGGTCGAACCGGAACCGGACCAGGGCTCCCCTCGGTCGAGAGGTCACCGAGCCGGCCTGGAGATCGATCCGGCCTCCTTGCGAGAGGTGCGCCAGGAGGCGAAGACCGCGGAAGTCGAACACGAGGAACTTCCCTCGACGGCCCACCGCGTTCAGCCGCTTCCCCGCGAGGTCCTCCGGGGAGGGGATGACCGTCTTGAGTGCGGCGAATGACAGGGGCTCGGCTCGCACGAACTCCGCCCCCGACAACGCGTCGGTGACGCGCTCGGCAAGGGCCTGCACCTCGGGAAGCTCCGGCACTCTTCCGAGTGTAGAGGGGCTACATCGCGGAAGCGGACCCCACTCCCAGCGGCGGTGGGTCGCGCGACTCATCCTTGGTCCGATCCGCTCAACCATTCGGCCCGTTTGTCCGATACCTCTCCTATGCGACCGCCCATCCCGTCTCGCATGTTGATCGTGGTCGGCCTGACCTCAGCGCTCCTGGCTCCGACGGCGGCCCGCGCGACGACCAGCTTCACGGACGTCCCGACCACGTACTGGGATTACAGCCAGATCATGTTCGTGGCCCAATGGATGTCCGACTATGGTTCGACCCTCTTCTACCCTGCCACCCACGAGAACCGGAACTACCTCGCCCGCACACTGGTCCAGATCTACGCGCCGAACCAGACCGTCGACTCCTCGATCACCTTCAGCGACATCACCACCACCGATCCGTTCTATCGCTACGCCAACGTCGCGGTGAAGAACGGCTGGCTCCAGAAGTACACGAGCAACCGGTGGGCGGGCGGTTCCTCCGTTCCGCGGAACCTGTTCGACCAGGCGCTGGTCCTGGCCATGGGCACCATTACCAGCGAGATCGCCGGGCTGCAGAGCATCCACATGACGAACGGCACTGTCTACCCGGTCAGCACGCGATGGCCGTATACGCAGCTCGGCATCTACCTTGGCCTCCACTACGACCACACCGACGACTCCCTGGACATGCAGGCCACCACGAACATCAAGCGCGACGAGGTCGCCTATTCCCTGTGGGCCGCGAAGAACATCCCCTCATGGCTGGTCATCGACGCGGCGAAGTTCAACAGTGTCGAGCTCCCCAGCCTCGATCCGACGATCGCCGGCCAGGCCGTCCAGCAGCAGATCACGCAGTACGCGCTGAACCAGGTCGGCTACCCCTACATCTGGGGTGGCGAATGGAACGCGAAGAGCCCGACCGGCTATTGCTGCGGCACGCAGTCCCAGGGCGGCTTCGACTGCTCGGGGTTCGTCTGGTGGGTCCTGAAGAAGTACGAGGACGGTTACAACGCCGCGCAGTACCGGCCGTACCCGGGCTGGTCGGACCACGACCGCACCAGCACCGGCATGGCGCAGAACACCACCACCAAGCTCACCTACGCACAACTGGCCATCGGCAACGTGATGATGTTCGCCAGTGACGGCGGGACGAACTACACCGACGTCGATCACGTCGGCATCTACATCGGCAACAACTGGATGATGCATTCGACGTCCGGCGGGCCACAGCTCCAATGGGTGGGCGACGGCTGGTACCACGACTATTTCGTGTGGGGCCGGGGCCTCAAATCGAGCTCCGCGATGCCGGCTGGCGGTGCGCCTCCCAGCGCGGGCGACGGAGCCCTGGCGATCGACGCGTCGCGCTGAGGACGCCTCAGCGGTTCGACCCCGCGCCGGCTCGGCTTACGGCGGACCGATCACCCGCTCCACCGCATCGACCAAGGCCTTCAGGGTGAACGGGCGCCGGAGCTCGGCTTCCACCGGCACCAGCATGAGCCGACCGGTCTCTCCCTTCCCGGCCATGAACACGATCGCCTTCATGCCGGCGAGCCTGGGATCGGCGCGGACCTCCTTCAGCACGTCCCAGCCGTCCTCATTCGGCAGCTCGGCGTCGATGATCAGCAGGTCGTACGGCTTGGCTCGGAGGGCCCGCAGCCCGCTCTCCCCGCCGTCGGCATCGTCGACGTCGTAGCCTGCCACCTGCAGCCGGAGGATCGGCTGTCGAAGATGCTCGGGCCGGTTGTCGATGAACAGGATCCGCTTCTTCGCCATCGCACCGCTCGCTCCCGCCGGTCCGCTTCCGTCGAGCGCCCGGCGGCGTGAGCCTACCCGGAACGGGCCGGGCGCATCCGCCGGAGCCCGCGCGGGCCCTCCGGATGGCGAGCTTGGAAAGTTGACACCGTGGGCGAATGCCCAATAGGGTGCCGCGTGGGCTGCTACGGCAGCCCGGTTTGTTATGCAGATGACGAGACGCACCAGACGCCTTCAGACGATGCGGCCGATCACCGCCGCGGTCCTCGCTATCTCCCTGGGCGTCGCCTCCTTCGCCGCCGCCGGCACCGCGGCGGCCCGCCCCTCGAAGCAGGATCTCGCCGCCGCGAAGGCGAAGCTCGATGCGCTCAACCAGCATCTCTCCCTCCTGGTCGAGGACTACAACCAGGCGAACATCGCCCTGCAGAAGGCCGAAGCGAGTCTCGCCGCCTCCCGTCTGGCGATGCAGCACGCGCAGGCGACCCAGCAGGCGGCTCGGGCTCAGCTGTCCGCCCGCGCTGCTCAGGCGTACGAGGGCGCCGGCTCCCAGATCGACATCCTCCTGGGGGCCCAGTCGCTGGCCCAGTTCTCCGACCGGCTCGAGTTCCTGAACACGATCGCCCAGAACGATACGGACACGGCGAACCGGGCACAGACCGCAGGGCAGCAGGCCCACCGCGCCTCTGAGGACCTGGCCAAGGCCGTCGCCGCGAAGGCCACCGCGCTGAAGTCCATCGGCGACGAGAAAGCCCTGATAGTGGCCGGCATCGCCGACCAGCAGGCCCTCGTCCACAAGTACCAGATCGAACTCGCCAAGCCGGTCGTCAAGAAGGTGACGCCTGCGGTGGCCACCGGATCGGATGGGTCCGTCGGGTCCGGCTCGGGTGGAGGCGGGGCGCCGCCCCCCAGCTCGCGGGCCGGCATCGCCGTCCAGGCGGCGTTCTCCGTGATCGGCACGCCCTACGTGTGGGGCGGCTCCAGCCCCCAGACCGGCTTCGACTGCTCCGGCCTCACGATGTGGTCCTGGGCGCAGGCCGGCGTTGGCCTCCCGCACTCCGCAGCCGATCAGTACGCGGTGCTTCCCCACGTCGACCGCTCCGAGCTCCAGCCGGGGGACCTCCTGTTCTTCTACACGCCGATCTCCCACGTGGCGATCTACGTGGGAGGCGGGATGGTCATCGAAGCGCACCATCCGGGTACGAGCGTCATGGAGGACGCCCCGGACTGGGCCAGCTACGTGGGCGCCGGCCGTCCCAGCTGATCTCTCCCCCGCCTATGGCCGGGGACGGACTTCCACCTTCCCACCCGCGATCCGCGCTTCGAAGGCGGGCTGCGGCGCGGTGGCCGGCCCCTTCAGGATGCTGCCGTCCTCGAGCGAGAACGTGCTGCCGTGGCAAGGGCAGGTCACGGCGTCCCCGCCCCGGACCTCGCCGTCGGAGAGCGAGCACCCCATATGCGAGCAGCGGTCGGACAGCACCCGCACCTGTTCGTCCTGCCGGTACATCACCAGGCCGATCGCCCCGCCCGGACCGGCCACGGAGCCCCGGACCAGCTTCCCCTCGGGGAGCGCTTCGGCGTCCATGACCTTCTTCCACGACTTCGGCGCCACCTCGAACGCGGTCTGGTTCACACCCATGCCTCGCCCGAACGACAGGTGGCCTCCGAGGTAAGCCGAACCCGTCGTCACGCCCATCCCCAGCATGCCCCACGCGCGTCCTCTGGCCCGGTGGCCCTTCCGCCGCGATCGCCAGGAGAGGATCTGCAGCAGGAGGCCGGTCACGTTCGCCACGGCGTGGACGATGCCGACCCGCCGGATCTTCGGCCCGCCGTCCACCCAGTCCGAGAGGCCGGCCGCCGCCGTCGGGAGCGCGGAGAGGATCCCCAGCCCGGTGAGCCTGCGGGCGGCCCCCTCGCCTCCCCTCCCACCCAGCACATCCAGCATCGAAGCGGACAGCCAGGCCCCGATCGTTACATCGGT
>DHWS01000152.1:64064-64216 GCA_002413305.1 Actinobacteria bacterium UBA5176
ACGACCCTCTGCACGAGGTCGCGGACGGGCGCGGCGATGGGATCGAGCGCCTCCATCGATTCGAAACCTTCAGCCAGCCCTCGGAACAACGGCCTCACGATGCTGTCACCTCGTTTCCGTCACTGGGGGACCGGCTGAACGAAGGCTTCCCG
>DHWS01000011.1:0-197 GCA_002413305.1 Actinobacteria bacterium UBA5176
GCGCGCCCCCCACAGCCTCCCCCCTGCCCGGGTCGATGCCGCCGCCCCGGGCCCGAGCACGAGCATGATCACGCCCACCATCAGACAGATCGCCCTCGTCAAGCCCG
This sequence comes from Actinobacteria bacterium UBA5176, assembly GCA_002413305.1. GTDB lineage: Bacteria > Actinomycetota > UBA4738 > UBA4738 > UBA4738 > UBA4738. The sequence goes on from DHWS01000011.1 coordinate 108, forward strand.
AGAGCCACCCTCCGGCCTCCGGTCGCATGTCGAACCTCCTCTCGCGGCTCGAACCGCACCTGCTTTCGGACTCCACCAGCAGATCCGTCG
>DHWS01000011.1:408-764 GCA_002413305.1 Actinobacteria bacterium UBA5176
CGTGCAGGTCGCCCCACTAGCCTCCAGCGCCCACCGCGGGCACGCGAGGGCTGACAGGCCCTTAGGAGCCAGGACGTGCCGGCCACTCGGGCGAGCTCTGGGCGGAGACCCCGGGGCCCTGACGACTCGCGCCAGCACACCGACCGAGCTCCGAAAGACTTCGCTACCGCGCCGCTCTGGTGTCACTCGCGCACACTGGCGTGTGCGAAGGTTACGGCCTCAGAGTCTCAAGCGAGAGGCCTGACTGCGCAGGAGAGGCTCAAGCAGGGCCGCCACCAGCGCGTCAGAAGGTGCTCGACCGCCCGGTCAAGAACAGGACGTGGAGCGTGCGAGGCGTGATCGTCTCGACCGTGAAG
>DHWS01000011.1:922-8890 GCA_002413305.1 Actinobacteria bacterium UBA5176
GCGTGATCGTCTCGACCGTGAAGAAGTCGGTAGCCATACGGCGAGATCCACCGTCAAGGAACACCAAACCGGCCTCCCCGAGACCTCGGATGATCGCCCTCGGGGGAGCGGTCGGGGTCGCCGCCGGCGATAAAACTCGCCTCAGGAGAAGAACTCGTCGACCGCCTTCTGGTCCTCTGGATGCAGCCACGACTCGGTCAGCTTGCCGTCACGCAGGTGGACCACCTGCACGCCGTTGTCGTGGAGCGTCCGGCCATTGCGCTCCGCATTCGAAGTCGCCAGGACGACCCCATGTGTGTCGTTCGCGAGCACGTCGTGGACGTCGAGCCGGAAGGTCCCGTTGGTCTCCTGGAAGACCCTCCCGAACTGGGCGAGGATGTCGTTCAAGCCCGTGAAGTCCCCGGACAGGACGTTGTGGCCGCCCGAGTGCCAGACGGCGTCCTCGGCGATGAAGTCTCCCATGGTGCCCAGGTCGCCGCTCGCGAATACGCCCAGCGCCTGGCGGATCCGGTCCTCATTGGGGTGTGCCATGCCAACTCGCCTCCTCCGGTCGAATGCCTGATTCTCCCTCCCCAACGCCTGGAGCGCAAAGTCGCCGGGAAGCCGGTACCGTCCTGGAGGATCCTGGCCTGACGTGGGGCGACAGTGCTAGCCTGATCGCCGCGCCTGGGCAAGACCTGCAGGCCGAGGGAAGGAGAAGTGAGATGGGTGACGCGGTAACCACCTGGGCCTCCGGCGATTGGTCGGTCACACCGGGCAATGAGGAGGAGTTCGTCGGTCGCTGGCGCGACTGGTTGCAATGGAGTCGCGACAACATCGCGGGGTTTCGGTCCGCGACCCTGATCAGGGACGCGCAAGACGCGAGCCACTTCGTGTCCTTCTCGGACTGGGCCGACGTGGAGTCCCGCGAGTCGTGGAAGAACAGCGAGGGGTTTCGCGAGAAGTTCGCTTCGTGCAAGGAGCTATGCGACGGGTTCCGTGGGGGCGACTTCGCCTTGGCCGTCAGCGCCTAGCCGACGCGTTCCACTCCCGACCGGGATGCCGAAGCAGCCCACGCGCAGCACCGACACGCACGAGCGTCCCAGGCGGGCGTCCGGAACCCCGATGTTAGAATCGCCCCGTTTCCAACCGACACAGGGGTGATGTGTGGCTACACGGGTGAGGGAGCAGACCGGCAGCCGCCATGAGTCGCTCGGACTCTCTGGGGACGACCTCCTCGCGATGTACCGGACGATGGTCATGGCCCGGTTGTGCGATGAAGCGCAGTTCCGGCTGAACCGGCAAGGCAAGGCGCCGTTCGTGGTGCCGGTCTCCGGCCACGAGGGCTGCCAGGTCGGCACGGCCTGGGCGTATCAGAAGGGGAAGGACCTCTTCGTCCCCTACTACCGGGACATGGCGGTCTGCCTGACCGCCGGGCTGACAGCGAGGGACGTGTTCCTCGGTGTGTTCGGCAAGCGGGACGACCCGTCCAGCGGTGGCCGGCAGATGCCGGCCCACTGGAGCTCGCGGGCGCTGGGCATCATGACCGGCTCGTCCCCCATCGCCACGCAGGTCCCGCACGCGGCGGGCGCCGCCTACGCCTTCCAGTACCGGGGCGAGGACGGCGTGGTCGGCTGCTGGTTCGGCGACGGCGCGACCAGCGAGGGCGACTGGCACGAGGGGCTGAACTTCGCCGGGATCCACAAGCTCCCGGTGGTCTGGTACTGCGAGAACAACAAATACGCGATCAGCGTGCCGCTCTCCAAGCAGATGGCGGTGAAGAACGTCGCCGAGCGCGCCTCCGCCTACGGGTTCGAGGGCGTGATCGTCGAAGGCAACGACGTGCTGGCCTGCTATGAGGCGTCGAGGAGAGCGGTGGACAAGGCACGGAACGGCGGCGGCCCGACCCTGGTCGAGCTGAAGACCTACCGCTTCCATCCCCACACCTCCGACGACGACGACCGCACCTACCGCAGCCGCGAGGAGGTCGAGGAGGCGAAGCGGAACGACTCGCTGATTCTGTTCGCGGACGAGCTGAAGCGCCTCGGCCTGCTCGACGACGAGAGGATCGAACGCATCCGCACCGAGCTGAAGGCGGAGGTCGACGCGGAGGTCGAGGCAGCGTGGAACGCCCCCGATCCCCCGCCGGAGAGCGGCCTGCTCCACGTCTTCGCCGAACCCGCCGAAAGGGGCGGCGAGCAATGACCGAGAAGAACATCGTCCAGACGATCCACGACACCCTGTGGGACGAGATGAAACAGGACGAACGGGTCCTGGTGCTCGGCGAGGACGTCGGCGCACGGGGCGGCGTCTTCCGGGCAACCGCCGGTTTCCTCGATGAGTTCGGTGAACGCCGCGTGGTGGACACGCCCCTCGCCGAATCCGGCATCGTGGGCTCGGCGATCGGGATGGCCATGAACGGTCTGCTCCCGGTGGCGGAGATCCAGTTCGCCGATTTCATCCATCCGGCCTTCGACCAGCTGGTCAGCGAAGCCGCCCGCATCCGGTACCGGAGCGCCGGCGACTGGAACTGCCCGCTGGTGGTCCGGGCGCCGTGGGGCGGCGGGGTACACGGCGCGCTATACCACTCCCAGTCGATCGAGGCGTTCTACGGCCACGTGCCGGGCCTGAAGGTCGTGCTGCCCTCGACCGCCTACGACACGAAGGGCCTCCTGCTCTCCGCGATCGACGACCCGGACCCCGTCCTGTTCCTCGAGCACAAGAAGACGTACCGGCTGATCAAGGGCGACGTCCCCGACGAGCGGTACACGGTCCCGATCGGCAAGGCCGACGTGAAGCGGGAGGGCGAGGACCTGACCGCCATCGCCTACGGCCTCATGCTCCACCTCTGCCTCGAGGCCGCGCAGCGCCTGCAGGACGAGGAGGGCTTCAGCGTCGAAGTCGTGGACGTCCGGACCATCGCCCCCCTCGACCGGGAGGCGATCCTCGACTCGGTCCGCAAGACCGGCAAGGCGATGGTGGTGTACGAGGACAACCGGACGTACGGGGCGGGGGCGGAGATCTCGGCCATGATCGGCGAGGAGCTGATGTTCGACCTGGATGCGCCGGTGGCCCGTCTGGGAGGACCGGACGTGCCGGCCATGGGTTTCGCCGGGCCACTCGAGCACGCCTTCATGCCCGACACCGAGAAGATCTACGCGCGGATGAAGGAGCTCGCGAAGTTCTGAGCTCGGGGGAGATCGGGATCCGCGCGCTCGAACCGGCGGACGCGCCGGCCATGCTCGAGCTGTTGCTGGCGAACCGCGAATTCCTGCGGCCATTCGAACCGGCCCGCCCCGATTCGTTCTACACGCTGGACGGCGTCGGCGAGGAGCTGAACGCTGCCACGGTCGTCCGCTCGGTCGGTGTGGCGTACGTGTTCGGCATCACCTGCGGGAACCGCCTGGTGGGGCGACTGGAGCTGTCCTCGATCTCCCGCCACCCGTTCCTCAACGCGCACCTCGGGTACTGGGTCGAGGAGGCGTCGAACGGGCGGGGGCACGCGACCGAGGCCGTCCGCCTGACGGCGGCGTTCGCGCTGGGGACGGCCGGGTTGCACCGGCTCCAGGCTGCGGTGATGCCGCGGAACACGCCGTCCCGGCGGGTACTGGAGAAGAACGGGTTCCGGCTGGAGGGCCTGGCCGAACGCTACCTGGAGATCGCCGGGAGGTGGGAGGACCACCTGATCTTCGCGCTCACCCGCGAAGAATGGCCCCTCCCTTTGACGGCGGCCTCGGGATAGGCTCCGTCCGAAAGACGAGGTGAGCGGGCCCGGAGGGAGCCGCCGGGCCCGCTTCTTCTCGTTCGCGACCCCGCGGCTACACTGGCTTCCATGCCCTCGCGCGACCACAACCCGCACAAGCGGCGCTTGTACCTCCCGATCGTTGAGACCGGTGGGGGTCAGGCCTCCCGCAAGCCCGAGTGGCTGAAGACGCGGGCCCGGTTCGGGCCCAACTACACCGAGCTGAAGCAGCTCATGCGCGCCGGGTCCCTGCACACGGTCTGCGAGGAGGCCGGCTGTCCGAACATCTTCGAGTGCTGGGAGGACCGCGAGGCGACCTTCCTGATCCTCGGCGACCGGTGCACCCGCCGGTGCGGCTTCTGCGACGTGATGACCGCAAAGCCGTTCGACGTGGACGAATCCGAACCGCAGCGGGTTGCCGACGCGGTCCGGGAGATGGGCCTGCGGTACGTGGTCATCACCGGCGTGGCGCGCGACGACCTGGAGGACGGCGGGGCGCGGCTCTGGGCCGCGTGTGTGCGTGCGGTGCGCGAAGCGGTCCCCGGATGCGGGGTCGAGCTTCTCCCTTCGGACTTCCAGGGCGGAGAACCGGACATCCGGACGGTCATCGATGCCGAGCCGGATGTGTTCGCCCACAACCTGGAGACGGTCCGCAGGCTCCACCCGAAGATCCGGCCGGCTTTCGGCTACGACCGGTCGCTGGAGGTGCTCCGGATCGCCAAGCGACTCCGGCCCGCGCAGGTCACGAAGTCGAACCTCATCCTGGGCATGGGCGAGCGGCCAGACGAGATCCCCCAGGCCATGCGCGACATCCGGGAGACCGGCTGCGACCTGCTGACCATGGGCCAGTACCTGCAGCCGACGGCGTACCACCTGCCGGTCGACCGGTGGGTCACGCCCGAGGAGTTCGGGGACCACGCTCGGTTCGGGATGGAGGAGCTCGGGTTCGCCCACGTTGAAGCCGGCCCGCTGGTCCGGTCCTCCTACCACGCGGGCGAGCAGTTCCGGAGGGCGACCGCAGCGCTGGCCGTCAGCTGATCACTCAGGGCTGTTCGGCGGTCTCCTCGGAGGTGCGATGTTCGACCTCAAGCGCGCCGTCCCGCGTGGCGGAGCGGTCGAGCTTCGGCCCCACGACCTCGTGGCCGCACGAGTAGGTTTCGACCTGGCGCGTATCCGCGGTCTGGATCGGTTCGGCGACGTCGTCCGGTGAGCCTTCGCGGAACGTGAGGTCAACGAGGACACCCTCGCCGCACTGGGGGCAACGCTTCTCTTCGGTCTCGGTCGCCATCGGCAACTCTTACCCGAGGGCGGGCGGGGGGACACATCGAAAGAGGGGGAAGGAGCCGGCCTGTAAGCCGGATTCTGTCTCTCGCGGCGAACCGCGAGGTGGCGGCCATCCCTCTGGGAGCCGCGTCGCCGCGACCCTCCGGCGTCCGTCGCCGGACGCCGCTGCAGCCTACCCGGGAGCGATGGGCGGGCCGCCCGCTCCCTGCTTGGCCTTGCTCCGGATGGGGCATGCCGAGCCGGCCGGTCACCCGGTCCGCTGGTGAGCTCTTACCTCACCGTTTCACCCTTACCTCCGTCCCCGGCGTCGAGCCGTTTCGAGGACGGTGGCGGTCTGTTTCTGTGGCGCTTTCCGCGGGTCGCCCCGCCTGGGCGTTACCCAGCATCCTGCCCTGCGGAGTCCGGACTTTCCTCGACCCGCGACCGGCCACGAGGGCGCGAACGCGGGCCGCGGCCGCCCGGCCGACTCCTTCCCGGCGTTCAGTATAGGCGCTGACCTGCGCGTTCCAGGTGACGGGCGGCGCCGCGTTGTTCGTCCTCCGCCGCCGCGGGGCCTGAGCCCACTCGTCTCAGTCGAACAGCCCGGGAGGTGGTCCGGACGGCCGGTAGCCGCGGCCCGCGCCGGCCAGCCATTCGTCCACGCCCCGGTTGGCGAGCTTGTCGGCGTGCTTGTTCTGTTCGCGCGGGACGTGTTCGAACCACACCGAGTCGAACTCCTGCATCAGACGGCGGACCTCAAGATGGAGCTTGATGAGGGTCGGGTTCTTGACCCGGTAGCGTCCGGCGAGCTGTTCGACCAGGAGTCGGCTGTCGGAGCGGACCAGGACCACGCGTCCGCCGAGCTCGCGCACGCGGGCCAGGCCGGCGATGGCCGCCCGGTACTCGGCGACGTTGTTCGTGGCCACCCCGATGCCCTCGGCGATCTCCGCGAGCACCCGCCCGTCGGGGGTAGCGACGACGGCCCCGATCCCCGCCGGTCCGGGGTTCCCGCGGGCTGCGCCGTCGCAGTTGACGATCAGTCGGGGACCAGGATCCGTCGGCAGTACTCGCACCTCCAGACGTCACCGCTCCGCTTCAGCCGGTCGATGTAGACGGGCGACAGCTTCTGGTGGCAGGCCTGACACACCCCGTCGACCAGGGCGGCCGCCCCGATGCCCTTCTTCTGGCGGCGAAGATCCTCATACAGCTCCAGCAGGCTCGGGTCCACCGCAACCGCGGCCTGCTGGCGCTCGGCGGTCCGGTCCCTGAGGGCTTGGTCGACCTCCACCAGGTCCTTGCCGGACGTCTCCTCGATCAGGACCTGCCGGTCGCGAGCCTCGGCCAGCTCCGCCTCCAGGGGCGGGAGCTTCGATTCCAGCTCCTCGCGACGCTCCATGAGGTCGAGCAGGCCGTCCTCCATCCGCGACTTGCGGTGCGTCAGGCTCTCCACCTCGGCGGCCATCGACTGGAGCTCCCTGGCGTTGGCCACGCTCCCGTCGACCATCCGCTTGCGCTCCGCATCGGTCTTCTGCTGGATCGAATCGACGTCGCCCTCGATCCGGCGCTGTTCGCGCGCCACGTCCTCCACCGCGAACCGGGCCTCGGAGAAGCGTCCTTCGGCGTCGGCCATCCGCTGGCGGGCGACCCGAAGCTCGTCGCCCGTCTCGAGCTGGGCGAGCCGGGCGTGGAGCCGGTCGATGACGAGATCGACATCCTGGAGCCGAAGGACCGCGCTGCCGTGGGGGAGTCCGGCCGGGGCGGGCGCCGCCACCGGTTCCTCCGATTCCGTTTCGTTCGGCGTCTGGTCGGCGGTCACGGCTGGCTAGCTTCCCACATCGGGGCGAGCCCGTAGCCGCGGATCGGTGCCGGTGCGCCCGAAGAGGACGCCCGGCCGGGCGACTGGTGACCCCGCCTACGCCGTCGAGGTCGGCTCCGCGCTGGGAGGCATGGGCGGCGACTGCGTGGCCCGGAAATGCAGCCACCCGTAGTAGGCGATGGCCAGGGCCAGGATCAACCCGATGTAGCCGAACAGATAGGCGGAGTTCCCCAGGGTCAACAAGAACTTGAGGATTCCGAACACCGCGGTCGCGCCGGCCAGGATGGCGATCGTCGGGACCGTGGCGAGGGCCGGGGGCACCTTCGCGCCCAGCATCGGAACGATCTGCGTCACGAGCAGCAGGATCGACGCCAAGCCGGCGAGCACGCCCGCCCAGGACGCGCTTCCGCCCCACGCGCTGGCGCTCCCGCACACCTTCCCCAGAGCGCCCACAGACACGCAGACGCGCTGCCATGGAAGGAAGCTGTCGATGAGGAATGCCGCAGTCACTCCGAGCAGGATCTTGTCGTTCATCGAAACCTTGCTCATGTCGAACCCCGGACGTTGAGCCATTCGAACCCCCTTCTCATCGGCACGGTTGCCGAACTGCGAGATTGTATGCTCCGACCTCGCCCAGACCAAGTACCCGTGGCCATGTTGTACGGACCTCATGGAGGCCGTACAGTCCGGCCACGGGGTAGGCCAGAGGAGGGGTGATGGCGGAGGTCATCAGTATCAACGGTCAGGAGTACAAGCGGAGGAGCCCGTTCGGGGTGTGGATCCTGGTCATCGTGACGGTCGGGATCTATCTGTTCGTGTGGTACTACAAGGTTCACGACGAGGCGAAGCGGTATCTTCGTGACGACAGCATCAAGCCCGGCTTGATGACGCTCTCGATCATCATCCCGATCTGGGGATGGATCACGTTCTATCAGCTCGGCGACCGGCACATCACGCGCATGCAGCGAACATCCGGAAACCCCCCGACCATGTCGGCCGTGCTCGGCACGATCCTCTACATCTTCGTTTCGGGGACGGGCATCATCTACTACCAAAGCGAGCTCAACAAGGTGTGGGACGCGGCCACGGCGCAGGCGCTCACGCAACTTCCCGCCGCTCCGGCAGGAACGCTCCCCATCCCGCCCGCTGTCTCTTATACACATCTGAC
>DHWS01000043.1 GCA_002413305.1 Actinobacteria bacterium UBA5176
GACCTACATCGGGACGCTACTCGCAGCAGCCCACTGAATCGCCCTGGGAATGGTGGAGGCTCCATCGCTTGGAAAGGAAGATGGAGCCATGGCAACCAACACGTCCCAGAAGAGGTACCCGCCCGAGCTCCGTGAGCGGGCGATCAGTGGTCCACGAGGCCATCGCCACCACCGGTGAGCGCCACGGGGTCATCACCCGGGTGGCCCGCCAGCTCAGCATCGGCACCGAGTCGCTCCGCAACTGGGTCCACCAGTCAGAGGTCGACGCCGGCGCCCGTTCGGGCATCAGCACCGAGGAACGGCTGCGCGTTGCCCAGCTCGAGCGAGAGGTCCGCGAGCTCCGCCGGGCCAACGAGATCCTGAAGGCCGCGGCAAGTTTCTTCGCGCGGGAGCTCGACCCGCGACTGCCCAAGTAGTGGCGTTCATCCAGGCGCACCGCCGCCGGTGGGGGGTCGAGCCGATCTGCAGGGTCCTGCAGTTCGCCCCCTCCACCTACTACGCCGCCAGGAGCCGGCCGCCCTCGGCCCGGTCCCTGCGCCACGAGGAGCTGAAGATTGAGGTCCGTCGGGTCCGGAGGGAGAACTTCGACGTCTACGGGGCCAAGAAGCTCTGGCGCCAGCTCAACCGGGAGCGCATCGCCGTGGGCCGGGACCAGGTGGCCCGGCTCATGCGTGACCTGGGGAACGAGGGGGCCCGCAGGGGCAGGGTCAAGCGGACCACGTTCCCCGGACCCCTGGCCGCCCGCCCGGCCGACCTGGTGGACCGGGACTTCACCGCCCCGGCCCCCAACCTCCTTTGGGTCGCCGACCTGACGTATGTCTGGACGTGGTCGGGGTTCGTCTACACGGCGTTCATCATCGACGTCTTCGCCCGGCGGATCGTGGGGTGGCGGGTGTCCCGGTCGCTGCGGGCCGAGCTGGCCCTGGACGCCCTGGAGATGGCCATCTGGGCCCGGGCCGGCGACCTGGACGGCCTGGTCCATCACTCGGACAGGGGGGTGCAGTACCTGGCCATCCGCTACACCGAGCGATTGGCCGAGGCGGGGGCCGTGGCCTCCGTGGGATCCAAGGGCGACAGCTTCGACAACGCCCTGGCCGAGACCGTCAACGGCCTGTACAAGACCGAGCTCATCAGCCGCAGGGGCCCGTGGCGAACGATGGATCAGGTCGAGTTGGCCACCGCGGAGTGGGTTCAGTGGTGGAACGAGCGGAGGCTTCACTCCGCGTGCCGAGACATTCCCCCGGTGGAGTTCGAAGCGGCGTACTATCGGGCGCTGGTCGAGGGAGAGGAGGTCGCGTAAACCCAATCACGCGAGTCTCCATCGAACCCAGGGCGATTCACACCGACGCCGTTGATGTTCGCATGCGACCCGAGAACACCTCCTTCAGGAAGCCGCCGGTCGTGGCACCCGAAGGGAGATGTTGTCTAACCTTCTCACGTGATAGAGGGGAATTCAATGGCTGGCATTCCGCTACCGAAGGGCTACCACAGCGTCAACCCCTACATCCTCGTCGCTGGAGTGGAGCCCCTGATCGAGTTCCTGGCCACCGTTTTCGGCGGCAAAGAAGACGGGGAGCGGGAGCTGACATCGGATGGCCGGATCGGGCACGCCAGCGTGCGTATCGGTGACTCGGTGGTGATGCTCAGTGAAGCGAGCGAGGCTTATCCTGCGCGACCGTGCGTGCTCTTCGCCTACACGGATGATGTCGATGTGACCTATCGCGCCGCCCTGGTGGCAGGGGCTACCGCAATCCTGGAGCCGACCAACCAGCCCTGGGGCGATCGTGTCGGAGGATTCCATGATCCATTCGACAATCGCTGGTGGGTCGCTGCTCACCTCACTGAGTTCGCTTGATGCCACTGAACGGTTCTTCTGCACCGACCGAACAAGGAACATCGGTGAACGCTTGCACACGCCAGCGTGCTGACCCCCGAGCGACTCAGGCCTTCGGCTTGCGGTTTCCCCAGCGGTCGTAATGCACGACCTTTTCGACGGGCTTGCGTGTCGTGGGGCCGTACCGGCCCTTCGGCCAGCCCACGGGGATCACCGCGCAGGGCTGGACGTTCAGCGGGAGGCCGAGTGCGCGGCGGGCCTGGAACACCGACCACAGGGGCAGGGTCGTGAGCGCCGCGCCAAGCCCTTCGGCCCGGCAGGCGAGCAGGAAGTTCTGGATCGCCGGGTAGATCGAGCCGTAGTGAGATGAGCCGCCGGTCGGGAACACCGAGAAGAAACGAGGAGCGAGGCCGCGGAGACACGGCACCACCAGGACCGGCACCTCTTCGAAATGATCGACCTGCCATTGCACCGCATCGATGACCCGCAGCATCTTGGCGTCGCTGCCCACCCGTCGGCGGCCGAGGCTGCCGTAGATGCTCCACGCCTGCCGGTAGAACCTCGCCAGCTTGCGTTTCACCTCGGGATCGCGGACGACGATCCACGCCCAGTTCTGCGCGTTGCTGCCGGTGGGCGCCTTCAGGGCGAGCTCGATGCACCGGAGGAGCACCTCGTCGTCGACCGGGTCGGGCTTCAGGCGGCGGATGGCGCGCTGGGTCTGCATCGCCTCCTGGAGCGGCATGTCCAGTCCCATCCCCAGGACACTACTCGACAGGGCCCCGAACGTGCGGCGCGGCTAGCATTGCGACCATATGGCGGATCTGGCTCGTCCGGTCGGACTGGGACTGGCGGCTCGCGGGGAGGTCGCCCGGGTCGTCCGGTGGGCCGACGTCGCCCGCCGCGAGGGCCTGGATTCGGTCTGGATCCACGACTCCTACTTCGAACGCGACGCCGTGACCTACGCCAGCGCCATCGCCTCGCAGGTCCCCGACATCCGCGTGGCGATGGGCGCGCTGAACCCGTTCACCCGCCACCGAGTGCTGCTGGCCATGACGGTGAGCGCGATCGACGACATGGCTCCCGGCCGCACGATCCTCGGGCTGGGGAGCGCGCTGCCGCTCCGCCTGGCCCAGATGGGCATCCGGTACAACCCGGCCGAGGCCGTCCATGTCATCTCCGAAGCGATCGACACGCTGCGCGAACTGTGGGCCGGCCGCCGCATCCCGCCGGGCACGCCGAACGTCCCCCCCGTCGAGCCGATGTTCCCGCCCGTCCATCAAGTCCCGATCTACGTGGCCGGGTACCGGACGCCGATGCTCCGGCTCGCCGGCCAGAAGGGTGACGGGTACCTGTCCCGCCCCCTGGAGTCGCTGGCGTCGTTCCGGGGCATGGTCCCGAAGGTCCGGCGAGCCTCGGTCGAAGCCGGCCGGCCCGAGGATGCCGTGGACATCGCCGGCTACCTGTTCACCTTGGTCGACGAGAGCCGCCGGGAGGCGCTGAACCGCGCGAAGCGCGAACCCTTCGTCATCTACATGATGGCCATCCAAACCGACGTCGCGCTGAACCGCGCCGGGCTGGACCTCGAGCTTCGAGACCGCATCTTCGGTCTCTGGCGCGCGGAGGACTACCACGAGGCCGCGCAGCTCATCCCCGACGAGATGATGGACGCGTTCGTCCTGTGCGGGACGCGGGAGGACGTCGCCGCCCGGGCCTGGGAGTACCACCAGGCCGGCATGAACCTGCCGCTCCTGCAGCCGGTCGTGCAGGAGGACGATCAGGTGGCCGAGGTCATCGAGGCAGCGGTCGACTACGGGACCGAAGCCGCGCGTGAGCCCGTGCTGGTGGGGGGACACGAAGCGGGGACGACCGTTTCGTTCGACGACCGCAGACTCACCACCGGCTCTCGCCTCCGGCGGAGGCTCGCCGCGTGGTACGAGATCGTCCGTCCTTTCTCGTTCACCGCCTCCACCGTCCCCGTTGCCGCGGCCGGGGCGCTGGCCGCCTTCGAGGGCCGGTTCCACTGGAGCCTGTTCGTGGGGGCGCTGTTCGCCGGCCTCCTGCTGCACATCGGGACGAACGTGATCAACGAGATCTACGACGTCCGCAAGGGCATCGACACGATCACCTCGCCCCGGGCCAGCCACGCCCTGCTGAAGGGCCGGCTCACCGAGCGCGAAGCGTTCGCTGTGGCACTGTTCGCCTTCGCCGCGTCGGCCGGGCTCGGTGTGTGGCTGATCGCCGAACGCGGCTGGCCGGTGCTTCTGCTGGGCCTGGCCGGGCTGGTCGGCGGGGCGGGGTACACGATGCCTCCGCTCCAGTACAAGTTCCGGGCGCTGGGGCTCCCGCTGGTCTTCCTGCTGATGGGCCCGCTGATGGTGGTCGGCGGGTACTACGTGGTCACGGGGACCTTCGCCTGGCGGGCCGTGGTGCTCAGCCTGCCGGTCGGCCTGCTGGTGGCGGCGATCCTGCACGGGAACGAATGGCGCGACATCAGCGACGACGCCCGCGCCGGGATCGCCACGTTCTCGATCAAGGCCGGGCGGCGCGCCGCTCACATCGGGTACGTCTCGCTGGTGGTCGGGGCCTACGTGGCGCTCTCGATGGCCGTCGCGACGAAGGCCCTCCCCCCGCTGGCGCTGCTGGCCATGCTCTCCCTCCCCCTGCTGGTCCGGCAGATCCGTTCGTCCGAGCTCGGCGCCTCCGGGCAGCAGCGGGCGATCGCCATGATCGACCTCCAGACCGCGCAGCTCCACGCCCTGTTCGGCGGGCTGCTGGTGCTGGGCGTGGCCCTGGCGGCGACCGTCCGGTGATCGCGGAAGGACACCGGCGTGACCCGCTGTTGGCGGCGGGGCTCGCTCTCGCCTACGGCGCGTTCGCCCACACGTTCCTCGGCGACCGCGAGCGGTTCTGGCAGCGGATGACGTCGGCGGGAACCGTCCTGGGCACACTGGCCCTGGTGAGCGAACGCGACCTCCGCCGAGACATCCGGATCCGCAAGAAGGACATCGGGCTGGGGCTGGCCGCCGCGGCCGGCCTGTACGGCGTCTTCCAGGCGGGGGACCGGCTGGCCCGGAAGCTGCTGCCCACCGGAGGGGACGACATCGGCGAGATCTACGCGCTCGACCGGCTCCGCCCGAAGCCGGAGATCGCCGCCCGGCTGGCGCTGGTCATCGGCCCGGCGGAGGAGCTCTTCTGGCGGGGGTTCGTCCAGCGGCGCCTGCAGCGAACCCGGCTGGGAAGGTGGAAGGGCGCGGCCGCCGCGGCCGCCGCCTACGGCGGAGCGCACGTGGTAACCGGGAACCTCACGCTGACCGGTGCGGCGGGCGTCGCAGGCGCCTACTGGTCCGCGCTCGCCGCGGCCGGCATGCCGATGGGCGCCCTGATCGTCAGCCACGTCGCCTGGGACGTGTGGATCTTCCTGGTTGCGCCCACCGCCCCGCGCTGAACAGCACGGTTCGTGCTCCTTCGGCTATCGTCACCAGTGGAAGCAACGCCCGCACCGAGGGAGGCGCACCGCCATGGGAATCCTGCCTCAACCCATCGAGGAATTGCTCGACACCGCGCTGGTCGGCGAGCTCACCGTCCTGAACGAGCACGGCCGTCCGGTCACGCATCCGCTGATCCCGCTGTACGACGGCCGCCTGATCTACCTCACCTCGAGCATCCTGTTCAGCAGGAAGCTCGAACACATCAAGGCGAACCCGAAGGTGTCCCTTTCGATCTCCGACCCGAACGCGGTCAGCGTCGAACGGTTCCGGCGAGCCACGATCCAGGGCGACGCGATCGTCGACGACGCCGACCTCCACGCCGGCTGGGAGCGGGTGCTCCCCATCTGGCGCAAGAAGGAGCCGGCCATCGACTTCTTCCTGGGCAAGCGGGTCGCCCTGCCGCTGTTCTTCGAGCGCGGCGTGATCGAGATCGCCCCCCGGCGTGCCTTCCTGTGGGAGGACGGCGACACGTCGAAGGCTCCGCAGGTGTTCGAGCTGCTGGAGGCGGGACGATGAGCACCGCGACGCTGCTGGAGACGCTGGAGGGCCGCTACACCCATGCGGTCATCGCGTTCGTGGGCGACGACGGCTACCCGATGAGCGTGGCCACGGGGTTCACGCCCGTCCCGGACCGTGGCGTGGTCCTGCTGGATGTGGTGGCCGGCGACGAGGCGGCTCCGCCGACGGATCGCGAGGTCAACGTCGTCTTCAGCCACATCCGCCCGCAGCCGGGGGTCGGCTACGACGAACGCCGCTACGTCTCCCTGTGGGGGACGCTTCGGCCGGTGGACGGCCGGCTCGAGCTCCGCCCCACCAGCGTCCAGCGCTGGGACGAACAGGAGATGACCTTCTTCGAGTTCTCCGAGCGCGGGGTCCCCCAGGCCCACCGCTACATGGAACGGGTCGGCGTCGAACAGGGCCGCGCGGTCAAGCCGAAGCTCTCGCCGTTCTGGCTCTTCCTGCGGGCCACCCGGTTGCCGTTCCTGTCGGCCACCATCGTGCCGATCGGCCTGGGGATCGCGGTGGCGGGTTCCCACGGGCAGTGGCACTGGGGGCTGGCGATCCTGACCCTCGTCGCCGGCGCGTGCGTCCACCTGGGGCTCAACGTGGCGAACGACGTGTTCGACACGGCCAGCGGGGCCGACGCGGCGAACGTGACGCCCACCCAGTTCAGCGGGGGATCGCGGGTGATCCATTACGGGCTGCTCTCCATGCGCCAGATGACCGCGATGTCGCTCGGCTTCTACGCCGTGGGCCTGGGGATCGGGATCTACCTTGCGCTGGCGACATCGTTCTGGGCCGTGCTCACCATCGGCGCGCTGGGCGCGGCCATCAGCTGGTTCTACACGGCGCCCCCGCTGCGGCTCGTCCATCGGGGGCTGGGCGAGATCGCCGTGTTCCTCGGCTTCGGCCCGATCATGGCCCTGGGGGCGTACTTCGTGCAGGCGCAGGCGTTCAGCTGGGAGGCCGTGTACGCGTCGATCCCCGTCGGCATCCTGGTCGCCCTGATCCTGTACGTGAACGAGGTACCGGACCGGCCGGGCGACGCGCTGGCCGGCAAGCGCACGCTCCCGGTGCGGTGGTCGAAGCGGACCGTCATCGGTGTCTACGCCGCGAGCGTCGTGGCCACGTTCGGCCTGATCCTGGCGGGCGTGCTCTCGGGGCTGCTCCCCGTGCCGGCCATCGTGGCCCTGGCCGCCGCGCCGTTGGCGCTCCCGGTGTACCGCGGCCTCCAGGAGTTCTACGAGAGCCCGTATCAGCTCATGCCGAGGATGGCGAAGAACATCCAGCTCCATCTGGCCACCGGCATGTTGCTGATCGCCGGCTACGTGATCGCCATCGCCGCGGGGCATCTCCTGCACCCGGCCCCGTTCTTCCTTCGATAGCGAGGGCGCGATGGAGTACCGCGTGCTCGGTTCGACCGGGGTGAAGGTCAGCGCCCTGTGCCTGGGGACGATGATGTTCGGCCCGTGGGGCAACGGTGACGAAGCCGAATGCGTCCGCATGATCCACGCGGCGATCGAGTCGGGTGTCAACTTCGTCGACACGGCGGACGTGTACGGCGAGGGCGCGTCCGAGGAGATCGTCGGCAAGGCCCTGAAGGGCCGGCGGGACGACGTCGTCCTGGCCACCAAGGTCCACGGCCAGATGGGCAAGGGCCAGAACCGGGGCGGGAACTCGCGGCTGTGGATCGTACGCGAGGTCGAAGACTCGCTCCGGCGGCTCCAGACGGACCGGATCGACCTGTATCAGATCCACCGGCCGGATCCCGACACCGACATCGCGGAGACGCTGGGCGCGCTGACCGACCTCGTCCACGAGGGGAAGGTCCGGTACCTGGGGTGTTCGACCTTCCCGGCCTTCCAGATCGTCGAGTCGCAGCAGGTGTCCCGGGAGCGCGGGCTGGAGCGGTTCGTCTGCGAGCAGCCGCCGTATTCGATCTTCGTGCGGCACATCGAGAACGACGTGCTCGAGGTGACCCGCACGTACGGGATGGGCGTGATCGTGTGGAGCCCGCTGGCCGGCGGGTGGCTGGCCGGCCGCTACCGCCGCGGGCAAGAGGTGGCGAAGGACTCGCGGGCGGTGCGCTACGCCGAACGCGGGACGCCCATCGTCAAGCGCTACGACGTGGCAGAGGCGGGCAACGCCCGCAAGCTCGACGTGGTGGAAGACCTGATCGCGCTGGCCGGACGGGCCGGCATGACCGTGACCGAGCTGGCCGTCGCGTTCACCCAGGCTCACCCGTCGGTCACCTCGACGATCATCGGACCCCGGACACCCGGGCAGCTCACCGAGCTGCTCGGGTACGCCGACACGCGGCTGGACACCGAGACGCTCGACGCGATCGACGGATTGATCCCGCCGGGGACCACGTTGCACGACGTCGACCGGGGCTACGTGCCGCCCTGGATGGAGGCTCCCGCCCGGCGCCGGTGAACCGATCCCGCGTCAGGTCGGGGTCGGCGTCGGGCTGTCGGTGGGGCTCGGGCTGGGAGAGGGGCTCGGCGAAGGCGACGGGCTGGGCGACGGCGACGGGCTGGGCGAAGGCGACGGCTTCGGCGACGGCGATGGGCTCGGCGGGAGTGGCGGCGGCTGGTAGGTGATCGTGGTCGGCGACGGGCTCGGTGACGGCGAAGGCTTCGGCTTCTTCTTGGGCGAGGGCGACGGGATCGGCGACGGCGACGGGCTCGGCGACGGAGAGAGCAAGAACCACGGCGAGGCGTCCTGCAGCGCACTCGACGCGGCGCTCGGATCGGCCGCCTGCGCCGGGTTCTGAGCCTTCATGCCGGCCACCACGGCGATAGCTGCCAGGAGCAGGACCAGGCCGCCCACCTTCAGCAGCGTGCGTTCGACCTGCTCGCCGATGAGGACGACCACGGCCCCCAGTACTCCGATCGAAAGCGCCGCCGCGGTGACCAGATGTGTCATGGCTCCCTACATTAGCCCTTCGCGCACGCCCCACCCGGGAAGCAGGGCATCTCGGGTGCCCGCCGCTCGGCGCCTCCCTGTACCCTTGGAGTCGCTATGGGCGACCCGCCGCACGAGCCCGTCGAGCTCCCACCGGACCCTCCCGCCGCGACCGGCTCGGGACCGGGAGACCGGTTCCTTCGGGCCTGCCACCGTCTGCCGGTCGACCGGACCCCGGTCTGGTTCATGCGGCAAGCCGGCCGTTACCTTCCCGAGTATCGAAAGCTGCGGCTGGGCCGGGACATCCTCGAGATGTGCCGCGATCCGGAGCTCGCCACGCGGGTCACACTCCTCCCGTTCGAGTACATGCCGCTGGACGCGGCGATCCTGTTCAGCGACATCATGGTCCCGGTCGCGGCGATGGGGATGGACGTGCGGATCGAACCCGGCGTCGGGCCCCTGGTCGACGATCCCCTGCGCGGCCCGGAGGATCTCCGCCGCCTCCGCCCGCTCGACCCCGAGGCCGACGTGCCGTACGTGCTGGAGGCCATCCGCATGCTCCGCAAAGAGCTCGCGGTCCCCCTGATCGGGTTCGCAGGGGCGCCCTTCACGCTGGCCAGCTACCTGGTCGAAGGCGGCCCCTCCCGCAACCACGAGATGACGAAGGCGTTCATGCACGGGGATCCCGAACGGTGGGCGATGCTCATGGAGATCCTGGGGGCGGCCGTGCTGGCCTTCCTGCTGGCCCAGGTCGCGGCCGGCGTGCAGGCGGTCCAGATCTTCGACAGCTGGGTGGGGGCCCTCGATCCCGACGACTACACGCTGTTCGTCCTGCCCACCATGCGGGGCATCTTCGACGGGCTGGCCGAGGTCGGCGTGCCGCGGATCCACTTCGGCGTGGGCACCGGCGAGCTGCTGCCGCTGATGCGGCAGGCCGGGGCGGACGTCGTGGGCGTGGACTGGCGGGTGCCGCTGCACGAGGCGTGGGAACGGGTCGGGTTCGACGTGGCCATCCAAGGGAACCTCGACCCGGCGACGTGTCTGGCTCCGTGGGAAGCCGTGGAGGCGAAAGCGCTGGCGGTGCTCCGGCGCGCCGCGGGCCGGCCCGGCCACATCTTCAACCTGGGGCATGGCGTGCTGCCGGGGACCCCGGTGGCCACCCTGCAACAGCTGGTGGACCTGGTGCACGAACGGACCGCGCGCCCGATGGAGGACGGCGAGGAGGCGTGGTGAGCTCACGCGCGATCGGCGTCCTGTTCATGGCCTACGGCACCGCCGCCGGTCCGGACGACGTGGAGCGCTACTACACGGACATCCGCGGCGGGCGCCCACCTTCACCCGAGCACCTCCGGGAGCTGAAGGACAGGTACGCTGCGATCGGGAACCGCTTCCCGTTGCTCGACATCACGCGCGATCAGGCCCGTGGTGCCGTCGACGCCCTCAACGCCGAGGACCAGGGCGCGTTCCGCGGGTACCTTGGCATGAAGCACTCGCCGCCCTTCATCGCCGACGGCGTGGAGGAGATGCGGCGGGACGGCATCGAACGCGCGGTCGGGCTGGTGCTGGCCCCGCACTGGTCCGGCATGTCGGTGGATACCTACGTCGAACGGGTGGAGAAGGCCCTGGTCGAACGGGGCGGGCCGGAGTTCACCTTCGTCCGGCGGTGGTTCGACCATCCGGGATTCGTCGAGCTCCTGGCAGGTCGGGTGTCGGACGCGCTGGGCCGGCTGGCGCAGGACGAACGGGACGGCGCCGCGGTGGTGTTCTCGGCCCACAGCCTGCCCACGCGCCAGCTGGGCGACGGGACACTCCGCTGCAAGCTCTGCACCTCACCCGCGTGCGAGACGGCCTGTCGGTACGTCGAGGGTCTGCGGGAGACCGCCGACCTGGTGGCCGGCCGGCTGGGGCTGACCGAGTACGCGACCGGCTGGCAGAGCGCGGGCCGGACGGCCGATCCATGGTGGGGTCCGCCGGTCGAGGACGTCATCCGCGACCTGGCCGCCGCCGGACATCCGGCCGTGATCAGCTGCTCGGCCGGGTTCGTCTCCGACCACCTGGAGATCCTGTACGACCTCGACATCGAAGCTCGTCAGGTGGCCTCGGACGCCGGCGTCCGGTTCGAGCGAACCGAGATGCCCAACGCGGACCCCGCCTTCGTCCACGCGCTGGCCTCGGTGATCCGCGACCACCTCGCCGCGTCCGCGTCCGGAGCATGAGCCCCGGGGCATCCCGGCGCCACGTCGTGGTGGTCGGGGCCGGGATCGCCGGGCTCGCCACCGCCTACCGTCTGGTCCGCAGCGCGAACGGTCTCCCGATCGACGTCACCGTCCTGGAAGCCGGCCGCGAGCCCGGCGGCAAGCTCCGGCCCGTCGAGGTGGCCGGGATCCTGGTCGAAGGCGGCGCGGACTCGTTCGTCGTCCGCAAGCCGTGGGCGGTCGACCTGTGCAAGGAGGTCGGCCTGGGCGGCGAACTGATCGTGCCCGGCACGTCCGGCGCGTTCGTGTGGACCCGGGGCCGGCTGGTCCCCTTCCCGGCGAGGTCGGCGTTCGGCATCCCGTCCGATGCATCGGGTCTGCTGCGGTGGCCCGGGCTCCCGTTCGGGGGTCGCCTCCGGGCGCTGGGCGACCTGTGGAAGCGGCCGCGGAAGGACGAAGCCGACGAGTCCCTGGGTTCGCTGGTGGGCCGGCGGATGGGCCGGGACGCGGTCGACATACTGGTCGCGCCGCTCCTGGCCGGCCTGCACGCCGGAGACGTCGACCGGCTGTCGGTCCAGGCCACCTTCCCCGAGCTGCAGCGGTGGGAGCGGGATCACGGCAGCCTGATGCGGGGTGCGCGAGCCTCGCTGAAAGGTGCGGCCAGGTTGGGCGACGCCACCGAGGACCGATCCCTCGCGGCGAAGCCGGCCGCCGCCGGGCCCATGTTCGCCACGGTCTGGGGAGGCCTGATCCGCCTGGTCGAAACGCTCGAGAACGCGATCCGTCCGTCGCGGATCCACCTGCAGTCGCCCGTGTCGGCCATCCTGCCGCCCCCGCCCGGACCGCGCGCGGCCGGCGGGTTCGTGGTGCAGGTGGGAGAGGAGCGCCACACGGCCGACGCCGTGGTCCTGGCCACCCCGGCCTTCGAATCGGCGCGGCTGCTCCGGCCGGTGAACCCCGAGGCGGCCGTCGAGCTCGACGCCGTCCGGTACGCCTCGACCGCCGTCGTGGTCCTGGTGTATCCGGAGGGGACTGCGGAGCGGTTGCCGGACCGGACCGGCTTCGTCGTGCCGGCCAAGGACGGGATGATCACGGCCTGCACGTGGCTGTCGCGGAAGTGGCCGTCGGATGCGTTCGGGGACCGGGCCGTGGTCCGGTGCTTCGCGGGGAGCGCCGTCGATCCCGCGCCGCTCGACCTGTCCGACGAGGAGTTGGTCGCCGCCGTCGACCGCGAGGTACAGCAGGCCACGCCGCTGGGTGCGGCGCCCGCGGACGCCACCGTCGTGCGATGGAACCGGGCGATGCCGCAATATGAGGTCGGACATCTCGAACGCCTGGCCCGGATCGAGGGCGCGGTGGCGAAGACGCCGGGGGTCTTCGTGGTGGGTTCTGCCTACGACGGGATCGGCATCGCCGACTGCGTCCGGCAGGCGGGCGAGGTGACCGGGAGGGTCCGGTCGTACCTGCACGGCGTGGGCACGGCTCAGCCCGGCGACGAGATGGAGAGCGAGGCGTTCGGATGGACGAAGTGAGCGAAGCGGTCTACGCGTACTACCCGGTGTTCCGGTCGACCGAGGACCTGCGGAACCGGCCACCCAGCGATCTCGATTCGATCGCGCACGAGGCCGACATCCTGTTGAAGGAGTGGTCCGAACGCGTGCAGGTCCGGGGGACGTATTCGACCGTGGGGTTCCGGCCGGACGCCGAGCTGATGATGTGGTGGGTGGCGCGGTCGCCCGACGACATCCAGGATCTGCTGGTGGCGTTCCGCCGGACCGCGTTCGGCCGGCGCCTGGAGCTGACCCACGCGTTCATGGGGGTGGTTCGGCCAGCCGAGTTCAGCAAGGACCACCGCCCGGCGTTCGTGAAGGGCGTCCCGCCGAAGAGGTTCGCATGCGTGTATCCGTACGTGCGCACCATCGAGTGGTACCTGCTCCCGGCCGAGGAGCGATCGGCCTTGCTCCGCGAACACGGCGAGCTCGGCCGGGAGTTCCCGGACGTCCTGGCGAACACCACCAGCGCGTTCGGCCTTTCCGACTGGGAATGGATCCTCGCGTTCGAATCGGACGACGTGTCGCGGATCGTGGACTGCCTGCGGCGGCTCCGTGACGCGAAGGCCCGGGCCTACACGAAGGAGGAGATCCCCTTCGTCACGGGTATCCGCAAGGAGTTCGTCGAAGCCGCCCGCGACCTGGCCTGAGCCGAGGGGCAACCCCTCGCCCCGGTGGCAGATCCCACGCTTGTCGGCATCCCCGAGATGCCTGGCGAACAGCAGCGTCACCCGGCCGCCTGAGCGGCCGGTACGCGGCACGCCCCGAGACGGGCGAGAAGTCCGGCCACGTTCTCGGCTGCGTAGAACTGGGGTGAGCGTCCCGGCCGGCCACGTGGCCGAACTTCGGGCCCCCAGCCGGGGCTATCCTTGAGCGCATGCTGGAGCCGGACGCCGCACTGCAGTTCTTCGCCGCGCTGAGTGCGCGCGTCGAGGCCCGGCTCTTCGGCGTTCGGGAACCGCTTCGACTGGTGCTGGTCGGCATCCTCACCGATTCGCACATCCTGATCGACGACGTGCCCGGCGTCGGCAAGACCACGCTGGTCCGCATGCTGGCCGGCCTGCTCGGGTTCAAGTTCTCGCGCGTGCAGTTCACCCCCGACCTCATGCCGAGCGACATCACCGGTACGTCGATCCTCAACCTCAAATCGCGAGAGTTCGAATTCCGCCCCGGGCCGATCTTCACGCAGGTCCTCCTGGCCGACGAGATCAACCGCGCCACGCCGAAGACCCAGGCCAGCCTGCTCGAAGCCATGCAGGAGCACCAGGTCACGGTCGATGGCGTGACCTATCCGTTGCCCGAGCCCTTCTTCGTCCTGGCCACCCAGAACCCGGTCGAGCTGGAGGGCACGTTCCCGTTGCCCGAGGCGCAGCTCGACCGGTTCCTGTTGAAGGTCCGGGTCGGCTACCCGGACCAGGACGAAGAGGAACGCATCCTCACTGTCGGGCGTGAGGACCGGACCCTGCCCACCGACGCGCTCCCCGGCGCGCCGGACGTGCTCGACCTCCGGCGCCTGGTCCAGGCCGTGCAGATCGAACATCCCGTCCGCCAGTACATCGTCTCAGTGGCCAGGGCCACGCGCGACCACCCGGACGTGCAGGTGGGGGCCAGCCCGCGTTCGATCGAGCACATGGGCGACGCGGCCCGGGCCCGCGCCCTGCTGGAGGGCCGCGACTACGTCCTGCCCGACGACGTGAAGGCGCTGGCCGCGCCGCTGTTCACCCACCGCCTGGTCCTCACCACCGACGCGCGCATCCGGGACCGCCGGGCAGAGGAAGTCCTGGACGAGGTGCTTCGAACCGTTCCCGTGCCGGTCGAGTTCCAGGGAGCCTGAACCACGGCCGGGCCTCTGGTGTAGGGCGTGGACACCTCCGACCGCCGCCGGCTGCTGTTCGTCATCGGGTTCGTCCTGCTGGGGATCGGCGTGGCCACGGCGAACGTGGGGCTCCTGCTGTTCGCCGGCGCCCTGGCCACGCTCTCGGGGATCCTGCTGTTGTGGAGCTGGGCGGCGTGGCGGGGGGTCGAAGTCACCGCGCGGTTCGCGCCGGCGCGCGTGTTCGGGCGCGAGCCGACCACCCTGGTCGTCCGCGTGGCGAACCGCAAACGGATCCCCGTGCCGGTCGTGCGCATGGCCGTGTGGCTCCCGCAGGGCCTCCACCCCGCGCTCGAACAGGAGACGAGCATCCGGGGGTTCTCCCGGCGGTTCTTCCTCGGCCCTCGCTCGGAGGTCGTGTTCGAGTTCCCGGTGCGAACCTCCCGCCGCGGCGAGTACTGGCTGGATCGGGTCCGGATGGAGCTCGCCGACCCGTTCGACCTGGCGCCGATCGGCGGGGAGGTGTTCCCGGAGACCGCCGTCATGGTCCTCCCGCAGCCCACGATCCGCGTGCCGGTCGACATCCGCCGCCGGCTTCCGTTCGGCTCGCCGGCGCCCGCCGCCCGGATGTTCGAGCAGCGCGAACGGTTCGGCGGCATCCGCCCGTACGAGCCCGGCGACCCGCTGAACCGGATCCACTGGAAGCTGACCGGCCACACCGGCAACCTCCAGACTAAGATCTTCGAGCCGACCCGCAGCGCCGAGGTGCTCCTCGTCCTGGACATGGCGGCCGGCGAGCCGTTCTGGGATTCGGTGTATCCGCGGATCGCCGAGAACACCATCGGCTGGGCGAGCTTCCTGGCCCGGCTGGCGATCGAGTCGGGCTGGCGGGTGGGGCTGATCGCGAACACCCACTTCACCCGGGGGCGGGGGCCGATCCGGGTGCCCCCGTCGTCCGTGGCCGGCCACGAGGCGATGCTGTTCGCCGCGCTGGCCATGATGCCGAACGAACCGACGTCGGACCTCGGGCCGGTCCTCCGTGAGGTAGGTCGAAGCCTGGGCCGGGACAGCACCGCGCTGATCCTGTCGCCCCGGCCCGGGCCGGGGCTCCAGCTCGAGATCGCGCTCCTCCGCCGCCGCGGCGTCGAGGTCACCCAGGTCTCCCCGCTCGAATCCTTCGCCCGCACGCCGAAGGGGGCCGGATGAGCGAGGTCGCGGTTCGGACCGAACCCGATGGGCGGCGGGCGGTGTTCGACGGCCGCCGGGCATTCCTGGCGGCCGGGTCCGCCGCTCTGGCCGAGGCCGGGCTCCTCTTCCTGCCCATCACGGGCTTCCTCGGCGGAGCGGGGCCGCTCACCACGCCCTGGGTGTTCGTGCCGCTGTTCGTGCTGGTCGTCGGGCTGGGGGCAGCATCGCCACGCCCTGGGATCGTCCCTCCGGCCGTCGGGGCGACGTGGCTGGTTGCGGCCGTCGTGCAAGCGTTCGCGTTCGGGCCGACGGACCTGTCGGACGTCCTCACCGCCCTGTTGCTGGCGCTGGCCCTGGCGCTGCGCACCTCGACCCTGGCCCTTCGGGACTGGCGCGATCCGATCCGCCTCTCGTTCGGCCTGGAGGCGATCGCCGTCCTGGTCGAGACGGGGTTCGCGAGGCGGGCCGGATGGTCGGTGGAGATGCCGTGGGTGGTGGCCGGGTTCTTCACCGGCTCGCTCGTGTCGCGGGCGGTGTGCGTGTGGTCCGGACGGACCGTGGAGGGCGGAGCGCCGAACCGATGGCCCACCGTCACGGTGGCGTGGCTGGGCGCGGTGGGGCTCGGCATGGGACTGGCGGTGGCGGTCGGCGCCCGAGGCGGCCTGCTCCGGCTCTCCGGAGGCGCTGTGATCCCCGCGGCCATCGCAGTGGTCCTGCTGGTGGCCTTCGCGATGACCGAGAAGGGAGGCGAGGTCCGGAAGCGGCCGGCCGAGAAGGGCGAACGATGGCTGGTGGCGGCGGTGTTCGGCCTCATCTTCCTCGACATCGCCCTGCTGATCATCTTCGGCCGCCGGAACCCCAGGCGGGTGAAGGACACGTTGGGCTTCTTCCGGGACCCGCGCGGCCAGCAGCCGTATGACCTGGGTTTTCGCATCTTCGCGGCCGCCCTGGCGGCGGTGCTCGTCCTCGCCGCCTACCGGCTGATCCACGAGCGCGTCCGACGGGGGGGATGGCGGGGATTCGGCCCGGCCCAGCCTCCCGGGGTGGCCGGACCGGCCGAACCGTTTGCCCGCGCGCCGCTGTTCGGGCGCGCGCCACGCCGCGAGCTTCCGGCGGCCACCATCCGTCGCTGGTACGCGGAGGCGCTCCTGGTGCTCGAGGACCGCGGGCTCCTCCGCCCGCCCGACGTCACGCCGGGCGAGTTCGAAGGTGACGTCGTTCGAGCCTTCCCCGCCTGCCGGGAGGGCTTCCACCTGCTGACGCTCGCTTATCAGGAGGTCCGGTACGGGAATCGGGAGCTGGACCGCAGGAACCTGGAAGCGCTGGCGTCCCACCGGACGGCGGTGATCCAGGCCTTCCGAACCTCGGAGCGGGCCGACGAGGAGGTCTCCGCAGGGTCCTCCGAGTAGCCGAGCCCCAGCGCGGACGAGCTACGGCTCGTCTCGCGGCTTGGTCTCGCCCGGTGGGGACTCGACGCGCTCCGCACCGATCGCGTGGTATCCCCCGTCCACATGGACGATCTCGCCCGTGATGCCGCGCGACCAATCCGAGAGCAGCCACGCGACCGCTCGGGCGACCGGTTCCGGGTCGTGGATGTCCCACGGCAGTGGGGCGCGCTTGCCCCACTGCGCGGCCAGGGAGTCGAACCCGGGGATGCCCTTCGCGGCCATGGTTCGAAGCGGGCCGGCCGACACGCAGTTCACCCGGATCCGGTCCGGCCCGAGGTACTGGGCCAGGTAGCGGGTGATGGCCTCCAGCGCGGCCTTGCTCACCCCCATCCAGTCGTAGATCGGCCACGCTTGGTTGGCGTCGAAGTCCATCGACACGATCGCCCCGCCGTCCTCCCGCATGAGGGGCAGCAGCCCGACGGCGATCGCCTTCAGCGAGAAGGCGCTCGTTCGGAACGCCGTCGCCGCGCTCTCCCATGGGGTGTCCAGGAACGCACCCCCCAGCGCGTCGGTGGGGGCGAAGGCGATGGCGTGCAGGAACCCGTCCACCCGGCCCCACCGCTCGGTGAGGTCCGCCGCCAGGCGCTCGATGTGCGCAGGGTCGTTCGCGTCCAGCTCCAGCACGTCCGGGGTCTGCGGGAGCCGTCGAGCCGACTTCTCGGTCAGCCCCATGGCCTTGCCGAACGAGGTCAGCACGACCTCGGCGCCTTCCTCCTGGGCCACCTTCGCCACGGCGAACGCGATCGAGGCCGGCGTCAGCACGCCGGTGATCACGAGCTTCTTGCCTTCGAGCAGCATCGGGTCGGAAGTCTAGGACAGGCGGCTGCTACGTGACCTCGATCTCCATGCCCTCGAAGGAGATGGCTAGGCCGCCGTCGCGTTCGGCTCCCCACAGCTCCTTGGCCCGAACCAGCATGGCCTCGAGCTGCGCGTCCGTATGCATCGGATCGTGATGGAACAGGAACAGGTTCCGGGCTTTCGTGATCAGGCCGAACTGCACCGTGTGGGCGATGCTCGAATGGCCCCACCCGACCCGGACCGGGTATTCGTCTTCCGTGTACTGCGCGTCGTGAAAGAGTACGTCGGCGCCGTAGGCCAGCCCATAGCCGGACACCATGTCGGTGTCGGCGGTGGTCAGGTCGATCCCCAGAGATGGCTCGTGGTCGGAGATGTAGGTAAGGACGCGGTCGCCCTCCTGGATGCGGTAGCCGAGGGTCGGGCCAGGGTGGTTCACGGGCCGGGCCTGAACGACCGCTGTGCCGATCTCCCACGGCTCGGACCCCACGTCGTGGAACACCAGCTTCGACGGGATGTCGTCGATGTGGACGGGGAACAGCGGAGGCGAGAAGTAATGCCCGATGCCTTCGCGGAGGGAATGGGTCGGCGACGGGGGGCCCCAGAAGTGGATCTCGCTCTCGGGGTTCCAGATCGGGCCGAAGAACCCGATGCCCTCGATGTGGTCGAGGTGGAGGTGGGAGAGCAGCAGGTCGATGCGGGCGGGTGGGTTGGCACCGAGGTGCACCCCGAGGCCCCGGATCCCGGTGCCGGCGTCGATCACCAGCATGCGGTCATCGGACAGGCGGACCTCCAGGCAGGACGTGTTCCCGCCGTACCGCACCGTCTCCGGTCCGGGCGAGGCCAGCGAGCCGCGGCAACCCCACACCTTCGCGCGCATCACTCCGTCCCCCCCACCAGGCCCTCCTCCCAGAAGATCGCGGCCGCGCCCACGAACTCGTCGGGGTGGCTGAACAGCGGGAAGGCCGTCACCGCGATGTCGCGCTCCTGCCCATCCACGTCGGTGATCCGAAACCGTAGGTGGGAAGGGTGCCGTTCGGTGATGGCCCGCATGAGGGGCAGCTCGGCGGGCGCCATCGGCCGTCCGTCGGGATGGCGTGCGTCGAACATGGTCGCCCACTCGTCCGCGGGGAGGCGGCCGGTGTCCCCGAACGTCCGGCCGAGGATGTCGGCGGCGCGCTCGTTGAAGTACAGGAGAGTGCCCTCGTGGTCCACGACGAACATCGCCGTGGCCAGCTTGTCGGCCAGGTCCGAAGTCAGGATCAGCACCAGGTTTCGCGGTTGCATCAAGCTCCATTCTGGCGGTCCGAGGCCCGGCAAGGGTAGCCGTGCGCGGCCCGTACCTCAAGGAGCGGCCCGGTTCGTTCTGAGACTTCGTTCGAACCGCTGGCCTGCGAGGCTCTCGAGCGGGTACATTTAGCATTCGATGAGCGTTCGCCCCGGGCGGGGCGCGGCACCGCAGGACACCGTGCGTGACCGCGTCTACAGCCTGCCCAAGAGGTTTCGGCGCGAATCCGTGAACGGCCTCGTGGCCCAGTGGGAGCTGCGCGTGGGTTCGCAGACCTTCGCCATCTCCGTGACGGACCACGCGTGTATGGTCGCCGACGGCCCGAGCCCTGCGCCCGAGACCATCGTTACCACCGAGCCCGAGACGTGGCTGGCCATCGACGAGGGCCGGATCACCGGTGGCCAGGCCTTCCTGGAGAAGCGGCTCGTGCTCCAGGGCAACCTGGATCTCGCCGTGCGCATGCAGACCCTGTTCCGGCCCTACCGGCGTGCCCGCCACCTCTCGGACCTCGACCAGGTCGAGGTCGAAGCCGACGGTCTCCGCATCTCGACGTATCTCCAGGGCAAGGGCGACCCGCTGCTCCTGTTGCACGGCCTGGGCGGAACGAAGATCACTTGGTTCCCGCTGCTGCCGGAGCTGGCCGAGCGCCACCGGCTGATCGTCCCAGACCTCCCCGGCCACGGCGAATCGGAGAAGCCCCGCGAGGACTACACGCCTCGCTTCTACGCCCGGGTGCTCCGGCACCTCATGGACGAGGTGGGGGTCGACAAGGCTGCCGTGATCGGCAACTCCCTGGGCGGGAGGATCACGCTGGAGCTCGCCCTCCGCTCGCCGAGCCGCGTCTCCTCGCTGATCCTCCTCGACCCGTCGGTTCCGGGGCTGCGGTGGCGGTACGTGTTCGGGTTCACGCGGGTGTTCCCCACGGAGCTCGGCGCGGTTCCGTTCATGGTCCGGGAGCGCTGGATGCGGGCCATCATCCGCCGGCTGTTCGCCCATCCCGAGGTGCTGTCCGACGAGGCCTTCGCGGCCGGGGCGAGCGAGTTCATCCGGATCTACCGGGACCCGGCGGCGCGCATGGCCTTCTTCTCCTCGCTTCGGCACATCCTGACCGAGCCTCCCGAGCAATTCTTCGGCACGCTCCGCCGTATCAAGCAGCCCACGCTGGTGCTGTTCGGCGACGACGACCGGCTGGTTCCGCCCCGTCTCGGGGTCCGGCTGGCCCAGCACCTGCCGAACTCGACGTTCATGGTGCTGCCCGGGGTCGGGCACGTGCCGCAGTTCGAAGCGACCCGGGAGACGCTCGACGCCATCGACGGCTTCCTCGCCGACCACCCGCTGCTCGCCCACGCGTTGGCCGACCGCGCTGCGGCCTGGGACGCATTCCTGAAGGCACACCCGGACATCGCCGCCGAGATCGCCAAGGTGAAGGCCCTGCCGGCCGACCAGCGCCGCGCGGAGATCAAGACCTGGCTCACGAAACATCCCGAGGCGCGCCAGGCGATCGGCGACTGGCGGGCCAGCCTGCGCAACCAACGCCACGATCGCCGCCAGGGCCGTCGCGCCCAGCGCCAGGCCGCGCCTGGCGGCTCCGGGCCAGCGAGTACGACGTCGTTGTCGGGCTGAGCCGGCGACTGCGCGATGATCGCCGCATGGCCACCGCACCCCCCGGGCCGCCCCCCGCCTGCCCGCACGGGGGGGGGCCCGCGCCCCCCC
>DHWS01000031.1 GCA_002413305.1 Actinobacteria bacterium UBA5176
CCCACGTCTCCCGTTCGAACCAGTTCGCGCCGTCCCAGACGTCGAAGATGCTCGGGCACCGCGGATCCTCACCGTCGCATTCGACCTTCACCCGGACGTGGTGGTTGTGCGACGTGGAGAACACGTGGGTCACCACCTCGAAGCCGCGCCCCTTCGGCCGCCAATCGATCCCGGTC
Source organism: Actinobacteria bacterium UBA5176 (assembly GCA_002413305.1). Taxonomy (GTDB): domain Bacteria; phylum Actinomycetota; class UBA4738; order UBA4738; family UBA4738; genus UBA4738. Next base: position 177 of record DHWS01000031.1, read on the forward strand.
AGGAAGTCGAAGTAGTCGAAGTCGAGGTCGGGCTCGTCGCGGAGGAACTCCGCCAGCTCGTGGTACCGGCCGGCCATCACCGTGATCACGGGATGGCCGAAGACCTCCTCGGCGCCCGAGACGTCCTCGCCGAACTGGGCTCGCACCCGCTCGATGACGTCAGCCGGCGACAGGGGGCGTCGAGAGTCTGCCACTCCACTTCTCCCTGATGTCTTCCTGCCCGATCTTCTCCTGGAGCTTGATGATCCCGTGGAGCAACGCTTCGGGCCGCGGGGGGCATCCGGGCACGTAGACGTCCACGGGGATGATCTGGTCGACCCCCTTGGTGACGGAGTAGCTGTCCCAGTAGGGGCCGCCGCAGTTCGAACACGACCCGAACGAGATGACGTACTTCGGGTCGGGCATCTGCTCGTACACCCGCTTCATGGCGGGGGCCATCTTGTCGGTCAGCGTGCCGGCGACGACCAGAAGGTCGGCTTGGCGCGGCCCGTGCGCGAAGGGGATCACGCCGTACCGGATGAAGTCGTGCTTGCTGGCCGACGTGGCGATGAACTCGATGGCGCAGCAGGCCAAGCCGAAGTTGAACACCCACAGCGACCATTTCCGGCCCCAGTTCAGGATGAACTTGATGGGCTGGACATCGGCCAGCGGGGTCTGGTCGATCACACCCATTGCAGCACCTTCTTCTTGTACGCGTAGAGGAGGCCCAGGGCCAGGACGAACACGAAGATCGCCATCTCCACCACGGCCTGGTAGCCGAGGCGGACGAAGATGTTCGCCCACGGGAACAGGAAGACGCTCTCGACGTCGAAGATCACGAACAGGAACGCGTAGATGTAGTACCGGATCTGGGACTGGGACCAGCCCTCGCCCACGGGATCGATCCCGCACTCGTAGGTCATGAGCTTCTCGGCGGTCTGGCGGCGGGGCGCGATCAGCCTGGCCGCCGTGAAGGCGACGGCGACCAAGCCGAAGCCCCCGATCAGCAGGGCCACCACGACACCGTAGGACTGGTAGAAGCTCTCTGCCACGGGCGCCTTTCAGTCTCCCGGAGCTTGTGAACGCTTTCTCAAGCGGGAGGATTCTATACAAAGAGGGGGCTGGGGCCGAATCGGGGCCCGGATCGCACGTGGGCGCAGCCGGCCGAAGCGCGGCTAGGCTTCGGCGCCGCACCGCTCGGCGATGAACCGGGCGATATGGAGGAAGGCGTCCTGGGCCGGGCCGGGGGCGAGCCCCTCGGTGAGGCGCATGGCCCGGCGGACCTCGTGGGTGACCGCATCGCGCGCCCGGAGGAGCGAGCCGTCGTTGCGAACCAGGTCCAGCGCCCGGTGGAGGCGATCGCCCGACGGCGGCCCTTCGGCCAGCACCGCAGCGAGCTCCCGCCCCCGGTCCCGGTCCTCGAGCGCGTACAGAACCGGCAGCGTGTAGACGCCCTCCCGCATGTCCTGGCCGGGCTGCTTCTTCAGCTCCACCTCGGTCGAGATGATGTCCATGATGTCGTCCGAGAGCTGGAAGGCCAGGCCGAGCGCCATGCCGACGTCGTCCAGAAGCTCGATGACCTCCACTTGGGCGTCGGACAGCATGCCGCCCAGCCGCGACGACGTGGCGATGAGGGCCGCGGTCTTCCGCCGGATGATCTCCCGGTAGGCCGCTTCGGATTGATCGAGCTTGCCTGAGACCTCTACCTCCCGGAGCTGGCCGTCGCAGACCGTGGCGATGGTGCGGGCCAGCAGGCGGGTCACCTCGGTCCCGAGGTCGGCGGAGATCTCGGAGGCCTTCGCGAAGAGGAAGTCCCCCGTCAGGATGGCCACGGTGTTATCCCACCGCGCGTTGACCGATGGCACCCCGTGCCGCTGGTCGGCCTCGTCGATCACGTCGTCGTGGTACAGCGTGGCGACGTGGGTGAGCTCGATGGCCGCCGCACCCTGGACCAGGCGTGGATCGGTGCCGTCGCCGAAACATCCGGACAGGAGCACGACCATCGGCCGGAACCGCTTCCCGCCGGCCTGCAGGAGGTACGAAGCGGCGTCGGAGACGAAGTCGGTGTCCGAACGGACAACCTTCTCCAGGGTGGCTTCGACGTCGTTCAGCCTCGCCCGGAGCGCCTCTTCCAGCGCCGGGTCCGGAGCTACCAACCCTCGCGTCTCGGACCTGGTCACGAGCCGCCACCCTCATCCATCCGCATCGATGCTAACCGGGGCGGCACCGGGCGGCCACCGCCGCAACGTCGGGTCGCCGCGCCCCGCATCAGAACCGGATCACCGACGCGGCCTTCAGCAGGCCGAACAGGACGCCGGGGAAGACGCCGAACAGGAGCGTCAGCAGGGCGGGGATGGCGACCGCGATCCGTCCCACCGGCTCGCGGCCGAGGCCTTCGGTCTCCTCTTGACCGGGCAGGTACTCTTGCATGTACATCAGGACGATGACCCGGATGTAGTAGAAGGCGGCGATCACCGACGTGAGCACCCCGATCAGGACCAGCGGCCAGTGGCCGGCCTGGACGGCCGCTTCGAAGACGGACACCTTGGCGATGAACCCGGCGGTGGGTGGGATGCCGGCCAGGGAGAGCATGAACACGGCCAGCACGGCGGCCAGGAATGGATCCCGGCGGGCCAGGCCCGCGTAGGAGGAGAAGTTCAGGTTCCGTTCGCCCCGCACGCTGACCAGCATCACCACACCGAACGCGCCGACGATCATCGCGGCGTAGGCGGCCAGGTAGAACATCGAGGCTTCGATCCCCTGCCGGCTGGCCGCCGTGACCCCGACCAGGATGAAGCCGGCATGGGCGATGCTGGAGTACGCGAGCATGCGCTTGATGTTCGTCTGGGCGATGGCCAGCACGCCGCCCACGACCATAGTGATCGCGGCCAGGGCCCACACGAACGGCTTCCAGTCCCACACCAGCGGGCTCAGTGCCACGTCGAAGACCCGCAGGAACGCGGCGAACGCAGCCACCTTCGTGCCGGCGCTCATGAACGCGGTCACGCTGGTCGGTGCGCCCTGGTACGCGTCCGGGGTCCACATGTGGAACGGGACGGCGGCGACCTTGAAGGCGAAGCCGACGGTGAGCAGGCCCGTCGCGCCGAGGGCCAGGGCCAGCGGCCCGACCTGACCGGAGAGCTTATGGGCGATGGCGGGGAGGTTCGTCGTGCCGGTGGCGCCGTAGGCGAAGGCGATGCCGTACAGGAAGAAGGCGCTGGAGAACGCGCCCAGCAGGAAGTACTTCATGGATGCCTCGGCGCTGGCCAGCCGCCGCAGGGAGAATCCGGTCATCAGATACAGGGAGAGGCTGAGGATCTCCAGGGCCAGGAACACCATGATCAGGTCGTTCGCCGCCGTGATGAGGGTCATGCCGGCCGTGGCGAACAGCAGCAGCGGGTAGTACTCGCCCCGGACCTCGCCCGCCCGTTCGAGGTAGAGGTAGCCGAGCAGCGTGGCGATGAACGCCGCTCCCAAGATCACCAGGCGGAAGAAGACCGTGAATCGGTCGGCAGCCACCATGCCCTGGAGGACACTCGAAGGGCTGTCGGGCCGCTGGACCCAGAACCACAGATAGACGCTGTACGCGGCCGCGCCGGCGATGCCGGCCAGCGTGGCAAGGGCCAGCGCGAGGTGCGGCCTCTGCGGTTCGAGCGCGTCGTACAGCAAGAGGATCAGCGCCACCCCGACCAGGATCAGCTCGGGCGCGACCGGCGTGAAGATCAGGGGGCCGTGTCCGGTGGCCGTTTGCGGCGTGGCCGGCGGGGCCTGGGCGAGGATACTCAGCGCGAGCACGTCAGGGGCTCCTGACGACGGGGGTGATGCAGGCGAAGTAGCCACCGCCCGGCGCGAACACACCGGGGTTGAGAACGATGGTGCGCGAGAAGGCCTTGACGTCACCGACGCAGGTGACGACGTGCTGCGCACTAGGCTCGATCTTGCTGAGCAACGGCTTCGGATAGATCCCGATGAACAGGATCGCGGCCATGATCGGCAGGATGACGAAGTACTCGCGGAGCTCGAGGTCCTTGAGGTGCGCCCACGGGCCGGCGGACTCCGAAGACCCTCCGTGTCCGTTCCCGTCGATCGCCCCGCCGGCGATCACCGGCGGCCCGTGCATCAGACGCTGATAACCCCACAGCATGTAGATCGCCGACAGCACCACGCCGGTCACCGCGGCCACGGCGAACGCCTTCGACACGACGAACGTGCCCAGGATGATCAGGAACTCCCCGACGAATCCGTTCAGCCCGGGCAACCCGATCGAGGAGAGCGCCACGAACAGCAGCACCCCGCCGTACACGGGCAGGATCCGCCCCAGCCCGTTCAGCCGGATCAGGTCGCGGGTGTGCGTCCGGTCGTACAGCATCCCGACCAGGAGGAAGAGCGCGCCCGTCGAGAGGCCGTGGTTGACCATCGCCAGCACGCCGCCGCTCATCCCCTGGAGGGACAACGCGAAGATCCCCAGCACCACGAACCCCATGTGGGACACGCTCGAGTAGGCCACCAGGCGCTTCAGGTCCACTTGGATCAGCGCCACCACGGCGCCGTAGATGATGCCGATCACGGCCAGCACCATCACGAACGTCCGGAAGAAGTTCGACGCCTCCGGGAACAGTCCCAGGTTGAACCGGATCAGCCCGTACGCCCCGACCTTGATCACCACCGCCGCCAGGTCCAGCGACCCGGCGGTCGGCGCCTCGGTATGCGCGTCGGGTAACCACGTGTGCAGCGGAAACAGCGGCGTCTTCACGGCGAAGGCGACGAAGAAGGCCAGGAACAGCCATCGCGCCGTGGAGACCGGGAGCGAGAGGTGCTGGAGCAGCGTGTAGTCGAACGTCGGCACGCCGAACTGCGCCCCAGCCTTGAAGTACAGGAACAGGATCCCGAGCAGCAGGAACGCCGAGCCGGCCATCGTGTACAGGAAGAACTTCACCGCGGCGTAGATCCGCCGGTCGCTCCCCCACCCCCCGATGATCAGGTACATCGGGAACAGCAGCGCCTCGAAGAAGAAGAAGAACAGCAGCAGGTCGAGGGCCAGGAACGACCCGATCATGGCTGTCTCCAGGAACAGGAAGGCCAGCATGAAGTACTTCACCTGGTTCTCGATCCGCCACGAGATCAGCACCCCGGCCGGCATCAGGAACGTGGTAAGCAGGACCAAGAACAGGCTGATGCCGTCGACCCCCAGGAAGAATTCGAAGTGAAGGGTCCGGACCCACGTAGCCCGGTCGACCAGCTGGAACCCGGCCGTCCCACCTTTGAACTGCCAGGCCATGATCACCGAGAAGACGAAGGTGACCACGGTGACCAGCAGCGCCCACCGTCGGTGGAGCTGGTGGTTCGCTGTCGGGAAGAAGGCCAGGACGATCGCGCCGGCCAGCGGCAGGAAGGTCAGGACGGTCAGCCACGGGAAGTGCGAACCGGCGGAAGCCAGCGCCGGTTGCGAGGTGATCAGGCCGACCACGTCAGAACCTCACCGCGAGGTAGACCAGCACGCCCACTGCCCCTGCCAGCACCCCGAGCGCGTAGTTGCGGACCAGACCCGTCTGGACGCGCCGGCCGGCGCCCGCCGCCGCGCGGAACAGCGTCCCCAGCCCGTTGACCGCACCGTCGACCACCCTCGCGTCGAATACGTAGGCAAGGAACGCGGCGGCAGCCTGGCCGGGGGCCACGAGCAGCCCGTTGTAGGCGTCGTTCACGTAGAACCCGCGCTGGAGAAGGCGCTTCGGCCCGGCGAACCGGACCCGGAGGGCCTGCCAGTCAACCTTCCCGAGGTAGACGAACGCCGCCAGCCCGATCCCGACCATGGCCACCACCACCGACACGACCGCCAGCCAGAGCTCGGAGAGCCCGTGAGTGGCTTCGGCCACGCTTCCCACCACGGGCCGAAGGAACTTCGCCAGGATGCCGTTCGTCGCGGTGATCCCCAGCGCCCCGCCCGCGAAGGCACCCATCGCCAGCAGGACCAGCGCCAGGCGCATCCGGAATGCGGGCTCGTGCGGGTGACCCCGGAACCGGGGCTTCCCGTAGAAGGTCAGGAAGGTCGCCCGCGAGATGTAGACCGCGGTCAGCAGGGCGCCGAACAGCGCCGCCGCCCACAGCCCGTACCGGCCGGCCCCGCTGGCCGCGGCCACCACCTGGTCCTTGCTGAAGAATCCGGCGAAGGGCGGGATGCCGGCCATGGCCAGCGCGGCGATCGTCCAGGTGGCACCCGTGATCGGCATGGCCGCGCGGAGGCCACCCATACTGGTCATGTCGGTCTCGTCGCCGGGGAGGGCGTGCATCACGCTGCCGGCGCCCAGGAACAGCAGGGCCTTGAAGAACGCGTGCGTGACCAGCAGGAAGATCGCCGCTGCGTAGGCGCGAACGCCGGCGCCGAACATCATGAAGCCGATCTGGCTGATCGTTGAGTACGCCAGCAGGCGTTTGATGTCGTCCTGGCCGATCGCGCTGAAGCCCGCGTAGATGGCGGTGACGATGCCGACCACCGCCACCACGGTGAGCGCCGTCCCGCTGGCTTCGAAGATCGGATGTGTCCGAACCACCAGGTAGACCCCGGCGGTGACCATGGTGGCCGCGTGGATCAGGGCCGAGACGGGCGTGGGCCCCTCCATGGCGTCGGGCAGCCAGACGTGGAGGGGCAGCTGCGCCGACTTGCCGCACGCCCCGGCGAACAGCAGCAGGGCGATGATCGTGGCGGTCCCGCTGGCCAGGCCGTGGGCCCGGCCGAACACGGTGGCGAAGGAGAGCGAGTGGAACTTCAGCCAGATGAACACGATCCCGATCAGGAATGCCGAGTCCCCGATCCGCGTGACGATGAACGCCTTCTTCGCCGCGAATGCCGCCGCGCGGCGTTCGAACCAGAACCCGATCAGCAGGTAGCTGCACAGCCCCACGCCCTCCCAGCCCAGATACAGGAGCAGGAAGTTGTCGGCCAGGACCAGGGTGAGCATGAAGAAGACGAACAGATTCAGGTAGGCGAAGAACCGTGGGAAGCGGGGGTCGCCCTGCATGTAGTCGATCGAGTAGACGTGGATCAGCGCGGCCACGCCCGTTACCGTCATGGCCATCACGATCGACAGGGGATCGACCCGGAAGTCGACGCTCACCGTCAACGTTCCCACGTGGATCCAGGTCCACAGATGGGTGACGGCGAGGCGGTCCGAACCCGACCGGCCGAGCAGACCGAAGAGCGTGATGACCGACAGCACGAAGGATCCGCCCACCAACGTCGAGGCCAGCACGCCGGCCGACGATCCTGGCCACCGCTTGCCGGTCAGCAGGAGGATGGCCGCGCCGGCCAGGGGCAGCAGCACGATGAAAGGGGTCAGCGGCAGGCTCACGCTCCGGTCATCCCCTCAGCAGGCTCGCGTCGTCGACGTCGGCGCTTCGGCGTTTCCGGTACAGCGACACGATGATCGCCAGGCCCACCACGACCTCGGCCGCGGCCACCACCATCGAGAAGAACGCCAGCACCTGGCCGGTCAGGTTCCCGAGCTGGCGGGAGAAGGCGACCAGGGCCAGGTTGACGGCATTCAGTTGGAGCTCGACCGACATGAAGATCAGGAGCGCGTTCTTCCGGATGAGCACGCCGACCGTGCCGACGGTGAACAGCAGCACGGACACCACCAGGAAGTAGGAGATCGGCGTCCTCACCGGGCGGTACCCTCGGCGGCGGGGGCAGGGATCGGCGCGGGTTCGGGGACGTCGATGGTCTCCTCCTCGCCGATCTTCCGGCGGCCGTGGAGCATGGCCCCGATGGCTGCCACGATCAGCAGGATCGACGTCACCTCGAAGGGGAAGAAGTACGAGTTGAACAGCACCTTCGCCAGCGCCTGGACGTTCCCGCCGGCGTTGACCGATCGGAAGTCCGGGAGCACCTTGTGGCTGAACCCGATGCTGATACGAACGGCCAGAACGATCTCGGCGATCAGGCCGGCGCCCAGCAGCACCGCGGCCACGGGCTGGGCCTTCATCTGGTCCCGCAGGGGGATGACCTGGTCCACGCCGAGCAGCATGATGACGAACAGGAACAGCACCATGATCGCGCCCGCGTACACGATGATCTGGACCACGAACAGGAACGGCGAGCCGAGGATGAGGAAGAACACCGCCAGCGTGAAGAAGTTCACGACGAGGAGCAGGGCGGCGTGCACGGCGTTGCGGGCCAGCACCATCGCGACGGCCGACAGCACCGAGATCGGCGCGGTCACCCAGAAGGCGTACCAGTCGGCCACTACGACGACCTCCTCCCGCTCCGCTTCTGCCGCGCGAACGCGGTCCGATGCTTGCCCTGTTCGGTCCCCGGCGCGGTGCCGAGCGGCGGGGGCGGTTCGAGCAACTGCTCCTTCACGTAGATCGCATCCTCCCGGGTCTCGAACGCCATCTCGTAGTTGTTGGTGAGCGTGAGCGCGCGGGTCGGGCAGGCTTCGACGCACAGGCCGCACATGATGCACCGCAGGTAGTTGATCTGGTAGTCGGCCGCGTACCGCTCCCCCGCCGAGACCCGGTGGTCCTCGGTGTTGTCGGCACCCTGGACGTAGATCGCGTCGGCCGGACACGCCCACGCGCACAGCTCGCAACCGATGCACTTCTCCAAGCCGTTCTCGTGCCGGTTGAGCTGATGGCGGCCGATGTGGGCCCGGGCAGGCATCGTGGGGATGACCTTCGGGTACTGCTGGGTCACGTCGCGCCGGAAGATCTGGCGGAACGTGACCGAGAAGCCCTGGGCGATGCGCATCGCTCCCCGGGCCACCGCCCGGCCGAGCTGGAGCTCCTCCCCGGCGACGTGCTCGATCGGTGAGCGCTCGCTCACGGTTCGACCTCCGGCTTGGCGGGGATGGCCGGCACGGGCACCGGGGGCGCCGGAGGACCCTCTGGTTCGGCGCTCCGCGGCTTCCCGACCAGGGCGGGCGCGAACAGGAGCAACACCAGGATGGTGGCCAGGAAGGTGACATAGGCCGCCTTCCAGTTCCCATAGACCTTCGGCAGCTGGATCGCCGCGGCGGTGACGAGGATCCACAGCAGCCCGATGGGGATGAGGGCCTTCCAGCCGAAGCTCATCAGCCGGTCGTACCGGAACCGCGGGAGCGTGGCCCGGATCCAGATCATCGCGTAGACGACGGCGACCAGCTTCACCGCGAACCACACCGACGGCCACAGCCACGGCACGACGTGGAACATCGGGCCTCGCCATCCCCCCAGGAAGAGCGTCACGCCCACCGAGGACACCGTGACCATGTGCAGGTACTCGGCCAGGTAGAACATCGCGAACTTGATCCCGCTGTACTCGGTGTGGTGCCCGGCGACGAGCTCGGTCTCCGCCTCGGGGAGATCGAACGGAGGCCGGTTGGTCTCGGCCAGGGCTGCCGTCATGTAGATCAGGAAGGCGGGGAACTGCAGGAAGAGGTTCCACTTCGGGAGCCACGTCAGCCAGGACACGCCGAAGTGCCGTCCTTGCAGCGCCACGATCCTGGAGAGCGTGAGCGTGCCGCTGTAGAGCATCACGGCCACCAGGGCCAGGCCCATCCCGACCTCGTAGGAGATCATCTGCGCGGTGGCCCGGATGGAGCCGAGCAGCGGGTAGTTCGAACCGCTCGACCAGCCGGCCAGCACAACACCGTAGACAGCGAGTGACGCCATGGCCAGGATCCACAGGATGCCGATGTTCAAGTCGGTCCCCTGGAACGGGATGCGGTGGCCGAACAGCCGGACGCCGGTGCCGAAGGGGATCACCGCGAACGCCAGGAAGGCAGGAACGAGCGCCGCCACGGGCGCGACCAGGTAGACGGCCCGGTCCGCGGTGATCGGCATGATCCCTTCCTTGAAGAAGAGCTTCGCGCCATCGGCGAGGGTCACCAGGATGCCGGCCGGGCCGGCCCGGTTGGGGCCGGGCCGCATCTGCATGTCGGCCACGACCTTGCGCTCCATCCAGATGACCAGCATCACCACAACGAGCAGCCCGGCGAAGATGACCACCATGCGGGCCACCAGGAGGATCCAGCCCACCCAGTCGATCTTCGCCAGCATCTAGACCGTCGCCTCCTGCGTGGCCGTGGCGGGCTCGAGCGTCGCCGGCGTGAACCGCGCCCCGCTGAGCAGCGTGTTCGCTTCCAGCCCCGGCTGGTTCCAGGGCGCGAACGCCACCCCGGGAGCGATCCGGTCGGTCACCACCGCGGGCACCCTGGCCTGGCCGGCCTGCGTGGCGACCAGGACCTCGTCGCCGTCCGAGATGCCGTGACGGGAGGCATCGTCAGGGTGCAGCTCGACGAACGCCGGCTTCTCCAGCGCCGCCTTGAGCATCCCGGCCCCCGTCGACAGTCGCCCTTCGTCGACGAGCAGCGGATAGCTGAACAATGTGAGCGCGGATCCCGTCTCCGAGGGTGCCGGAGCGGCCGTCGCCCAGGTCGTGGCTCCGGGCCCGCCAGCGGGAAGGCCGACCGCCGGGACACGGGCCAGCCGTCCCATCTCCTCGTGGAGGTCATCCAGGGAAGCGAAGCCGAGGTCGGAGCCCATCGCCTCGGACAGTTCCTGGAAGATCTGCCAGTCCGATCTCGCCATGCCGAGGGGAGACCGGACCGGCCGGAGGCGCTGGGTTCGGCCCTCCCAGTCCGTGTAGTGGCCGTCCTTCTCGAGGAACGGGGCGGCGGGAAGCATGGCGTCCGCGTAGATCGCCATGGTGTCCTGCGTGGCGTCCACGACCACCTTGTAGCGCACGTTCTCCAGGGCCCGGCGGACCAGCGCCGCATCCGGGAAGTCGCGGAGCGGGTCCACGCCGACCAGGAACAGCACTTCGATCTCGCGGTCGGCGGCGGCGCGAAGGATCGCCGCGGTGTCCCGGCCCGGGTGCCGCGGCAGCTCGGCGCCCCACGCGCTCTCGACCTGCGAACGGCCGCCCGCGTCTTGGACAGCCCGCCCCCCGGGCAGCAGGCCCGGGTGCAGCCCCGCCTGGAGGGCGCCGCGGTCGTTCGCCCTCCGGCACAGGTAGACGAACCGGCCCCCGTACTCGGATGCGAACGCGGCCGAGGCGGCCACGGCGCCGGGGCTCTCCGCCAGCCGCGGCCCGGCCAGGACCAGCACCGAACCGCCGGCGTCTCCGAGCGCGGCGCGCAACCGGCCCCCCGGTGAATCGGGATCCGCGCCGGTCAGCCCCGCGAGGACCGATGCCTCCTCGCCGGGCCGGCAGAGGAGGTGTTCGCCTTCGTCCCACAGCCGCGTGACCCGGGGATGGACGACGAACACCTTTGCCCCGTGCCGTCGGACCGCCTTCCGGATGCGGAGGTGCAGGATGGGTAGCTCCTGCTCAGCGTCCAACCCGACGACCACGATCACCGAGGCCTGCTCCACGTCCCGGTAGGTGACGGGGATCCCGGCGGCCTGTGCCTGTTCGATCTCCAGGGGCACGTCCCCCGCGCCGGTCGGCCGATGGTCCAGATCGTTCGTCCCGAAGGCCACCCGGGCCAGCTTGGACAGGGAGTACGCGTCCTCATCGGACAGGCGGCCGCCGGCCAGGAACGCCACCGGCTTGCCCCGGCACCACGAGGCGATCGCGTCGAACGCTTCCCCGAAGGACACCGGCTCCAGCCCTCGGTCGCGGAGCAGCGGCGTGGTCAGGCGATCCGGCTGGTCCACCCACGGGAAAGCGAACCGCCCCTTGTCGCACAGCCAGGCGTCGTTCACGTCCTCGTTGTCGCGGGCGAGGTGACGGACGACCTCGCCCCGCCGCAGGTCGACTTTCAGGTTGCAGCCGCACGCGCAGTGGGGGCAGATCGTGTCGGCGGAGCGGATGTCGAAGGGCCGGGCGGCGAATCGGTACGTGGTGGCGGTCAGCGCGCCGACCGGGCAGATCTGGA
>DHWS01000068.1:0-2041 GCA_002413305.1 Actinobacteria bacterium UBA5176
GCGGGCGATGCGAGGAACGCCAAGGCTCGATCCCCACGTGCTCTGATCGATGACGGCAGCTGGTGCTCGAACATCATCTCTACGGTACCCCTTCCCAGGGAACCATGGTGCGCACGCAGCCGAGTGATGGAGAGTTGAGTTCAGAAGTGACGGGCTCGTTTGAGCCTGGAGGGACGACCGTCAGGGTCGACCAAGATCCGGTAGGCAGGAGCTGCCCACCAGGCTGTCCAGGGACGCACCGGTTCGGTCAGGTGCTCCCTCACGCGGCCGGACGGAGGCGGTCCCTTCCGGCCACCGTCGTGCCACGCATCGCGGGCGAGAGCAGCTCGCCGCCAGGTCTCGAAGCCTTGACTCGGATCGAGCAGCTCGGCATCGGGGACCTCGTGACCCAGATGCTCCCGCCACAGCTCGAGGCGAAGTTCGCGGGCGAACACCCGAGCGCCGTCGCCCATCCCGCCCGGGTCGGTAGGTGATCTCGAGTCTCGCCTCGAATCGACGACCGCACAGGAGAGCTCCGAGTCGTGCGTCCAGGATCGGCGATTCATGTTGTCCGAGCCCACCGTAGTCCAGACATCGTCGACCACGCAGACCTTCGCGTGCACGTAGATCGGGAATCCCTGGTCGTTCTCCAGGTCGTAGAAGGCCACCCGTTCTCGACCGGCCTTGCGTATGCGTCTCAGGGCTGCTTGCTGGCCGATCCGGTTGGGAGGCCCCGACAGGAAACCATCCGAGTCCGGATAACGTGGCACCACCGCGATCAGGCGCAGCTCCGGCGCGCGTTCCAGGGCCGCCGCGAGCACGCCCGAGACCTCATCCGACCAGAGGTACTGGTCCTCCAGGTAGATCAGCGAGCGGGCCCGGCGGAAGGCCTTCAGGTACGCCCGAGCCACACTCCGCTCTCCCTGAGAAGCGAACGGGAAGGCAGGACGCTTGGCAGGGTAGGTCCGAACGACCTGTACGGCGAGGGGTCCGGTCGCACGCGGATCCGGAGGCATGGGGGGGAGGGGTCGCGCTCGGCGAGGCTTCCTCCCGAGCCGGGCCAGTCGCGCCCGCCAAGGGTTCTGGTGATCGAGCGGCGTCGGATCCTCCCAGCGTTCCCGGAAGGTCTCCGCGATGTCTCCGACGGCGGGCCCGCGGATCTCAAGTTGAACGTCGTGCCAGGCAGGGCGGGAACCGTAGCGCTTGTCCAGCGCGATCGCCTGGGGATCACCGTGATGATGCTCGTCGTCGGCCCGGCCGTGGCACAGATCGATCCCTCCGACGAAGGCGACATCCTCGTCCTCGTGTCCGAGGTGCTGGAGCAGGACCAGCTTCTGATGGTGGCACCCAGCTCTGCGGACCCGCTCGTCCATCAGGACTTCCCCGCCTGCTTCGTTGACCGCCTTTCCGAGCTCCTGGTTCTCCTGTTCGCTGAACTTGCCTTGATCGGGATGGGAGCGCCACACGAGCCCCCGTACCGCGATGCCTCGACGGATGAGGCTTCCAAGAAGTGTCGCTAGCTCGGTGCCGGGACCGCGGAGCCGCTGTCCGGGATCGCCCCGCCAATCGGTGAAATACATCCGGTCACCTGGGGCGAGGTCCGATAGGCAAGCGTGCAGTCTGGCGAAATACTTCGCTCCATGAACCAGCGCCTCGACGTGGTTCCCCTCCGTCCAGGCAAGGCCATCGAAGTGTCGCCGATCGATCCGGGTCCCCGGGTTGCCACGCTGCTCGGCAAGCAGGAACCACTTGGCAATCGCCTCATCGTCGTGCATGGAACTTGCCCCTGTCTGCCCGACTGGTCGTCTCGCGTAAGCATGCGTTGGGGCGGCCGGCGACGCCCGCGCAATGCGCGAGCCGCGCGGCCACGTTCGGCGAGGAACGAGGCCTTCGCGTTCTCGGCGTAGGTAGGAGGTACTTACGTGGTCCAGTCGTCCCGCTGCTCGGTCCGCGCTTGGCCTGAGGGAGTCTCCCGGACGTCCGTTTGCGTGGTGGTTCGGCTCCGGCCTCCCAGCGCAAGAACGAGCACGCTCACGACGAAGACTCCGATCCCGACCAGGAG
>DHWS01000068.1:2278-4132 GCA_002413305.1 Actinobacteria bacterium UBA5176
AAGACTCCGATCCCGACCAGGAGGAGGATGATGCCAGCTTTGTGGATGTCGAATCCATGCGTCGTGGCCGAGACGGCGAATTTCATGATGGCGCCGACGACCACCAGTACGATGCCGAGCGCCATCAAGCCCGTGCCTGCTCCTCTGTTTATGGCCCACCTTCCTTGATCCCTCGTCCGGTTCCGGGTGACACGCGGAGGTCCCGCTACCTCACTTGTCGACACAGCACTTGTGATCCGCCGACTCGGCGCGGTGCTGCTCAGCCGTCCGGCCGGAGCCATCGCAACACATCTCTACCTGGGCCGTGCCGTCGGTCTCCAGCGGCGCCAACACCGTGGCGTCCACCGCGACTACCCTGCCCGGAGGAGCCGGGGCGTCGTCCGGGGAGGTGGTGGGCCATTCGGCTCCGTCTGGAGCCGGAAGAACCAGCTCGGGGCTTTCTTCGGGTGAGGGCATCTCTCGACACCTTTCTGTCGTGTGGCGATGGATATGCGGTCAGCTTCCCTAGAAGACGCTCAACCCGCCGAGCAGGACCCCGACGATGATCGCGAGCGCCCCCATCAGCACGGAGCCTCTAAACAGCATGACGACCCCGACGACGATCAGGATGAGTCCGATGATCACGACCAGCGGTGTGGCACCGCCGTGCACGAGACTCGCCAGCATTTGCGTGAACATGCTTCCCTCCTCTCAGGTCCCGATGTGCCTCGGTCCAGATCCCGACCCCGGCCGCATCACGCCGATAGAGGCAGCTGGGAGTCAGGCGCCAAGCGCAGGTCGGGTGTTCGGACCGAACGGGTGATCACCCACTGGCCGGCCACCTCGCTGCAATCCAGGCCAACCGTGGCGGCGTCGTCGAACATGCGCATCAGGCCGTAAGCCCGATCTGCGGGATCGTCCGATGCGTAACCCCGAGGCCATGGCACGCCGAGGCTCGAAAGCTCCGCGATGAGCGCCGGCTGGTCGCCGGAGGATGCGGTTCCGACGATCTCATGGTGGTCCTTCCCGAGGTATCGTTCCCAGCAGATGGAGCAGATCGACCCGAGCACGGAAGTCCTCCTTCATGTCTCCAAGCGGGCCGCCACGCCCGCGTGCGATTGGCTAGTGGCGCTGCCACCGGGGTGCTCGAGGTAGGCGTCCTCGATCTCGTTGATGTCCCGGGAGCGCGTCTCGTTGCCGACCTCCAGCTCGCGCCAGTCAGCCACCGGTGTTCGCCTCCCACAGCTCGGGGACGGCCTCGCCGAGCATGCCGGTCAAGCCGGTCAGCTCGAAGACCTTCCTGACCGCGGGACGGCACCCGACGATGGTGAACTGGCGGCCTCTGGCGCCCGCGCGGTTCCTGGCGCCCGCCAGCGGACGCAAGCCGCTCGCATCCATGAACGAGAGATCGCTCAGGTCGACCACGATCGGATCGCTCCGGCGCTCAAGGGAGGCCAGCTCGCCTTCGAGGAGTGGAGCGGTGAACAGATCCAGGTCGCCGTGTACGCCGACTCGGATGAACCCCTCGCGGAGGTCGCGTGACACGCCGAACGGTGCGTCTATCTGGGCTTTCATGCCGAGCACCCAAGTCTCCTCGGCCCGACCGCCTCATCCCCGAGCGGGGGGCGGCTCTGGTACTGGGACCGGGAGTTCGGGTCTGGCGCGAGGGCCGTGACTTGGGGCCTGCGCATCCCTACCGTAGCACGTCGAGGGGGCCGCAGAGCGATTCGTGGCTCCGGGTTGGTCATGTCCTCCCGCGCCCGCTGCTGGCGGTGCCGGGGTCCCGGCGGTACCCTCCTCGCGATGGTGAGGCCACGACTCCACGGAGACCGGGCGATCACACCGCTGCGCGTCCTGGTCGCAGATGGCCTGAAC
>DHWS01000108.1:0-272 GCA_002413305.1 Actinobacteria bacterium UBA5176
TTGTCCATGGCCTCGGCGATCTGTTCGCCGATCTCGTCGTCGGCGGCGGAGATGGAAGCGACGTGGGAGATGTCGTCCTTCTCCTCGATGTCCTTGGCCTGGGTCTTGATGGACTCGACCGCGCGGTCGACGGCCGCCTCGATGCCCCGCTTCAAGGCCATCGGGTTGGCGCCGGCGGCCACGTTGCGCAGGCCCTCGTGGACCATGGCCGCGGCGAGGACCGTGGCGGTCGTAGTGCCGTCACCGGCCACGTCGTCGGTCTTCTTGGCGAC
>DHWS01000108.1:434-18743 GCA_002413305.1 Actinobacteria bacterium UBA5176
AGCTCGGCCCCGATCTTCTCCTGGGGGTCTTCGAGCTCGATCTCCTTGGCGATGGAGACGCCATCGTTGGTGATGGTCGGCGCCCCCCACTTCTTCTCCAGAACGACGTTTCGCCCCTTCGGGCCGAGGGTGATGCGGACCGCGTTGGCGAGCTTGTCCATCCCTCGCTCGAGCGACCGCCGCGCCTCCTCGTCGAACGTGATGAGCTTGGCTGACATGCCACCTCCTCCTTCTGTCCTGCTGGTGTCGATTCGCGAACGTACAGGGAGAATGCTAGCACTCAGGAGGCGGGACTGCTAACCGAGGGTCTGGAGGAGCGCCACTCCGTCCGGGCCGCGGAACGTATGCTCGGGTTCGTGCTGTATCGCGTGCAGCAGGAGCCCGAACTGCGTTCGCCCGTCCTGGTCACCGGGATCGAGGGTTGGGTCGACGCGGGCGCGGTGGGATCGGGGACGGCGATGCACATCGGCCAGCAGGCCGAGGTGTTGGTCACGTTCGACATCGACCAGCTCCTGGACTACCGATCCCGGCGACCGATCCTGGACGTGGTCGACGGCGCCATGAAGGAGATGACCTGGCCGGAGCTGGCGATCCGGTGGGTCCGGGCACCCGAGCGGGACGTCCTGGTGCTGACGGGACCGGAGCCGGATCTCCGATGGCACGAGTTCGGCGATGCCATCGCCGAGCTGGCGGGACGATTCCGGTTCGAAGCCTCCGTGTGCGTGGGCGCCATCCAAGCGGCCGTGCCTCACACCCGCCCGACGCCGGTGCTGGCCACGGCGTCGCGGCCCGGATTGCTCTCCGACGACAGCACGATCCCGGCCGGCCTCCTGCGCGTGCCCGCCGCGGCCATCAACGTGGTCGAGCTCCGGATGGGCGAGCTCGGGATCCCCAGCGTCGGCTTCTGGGGCCAGGTGCCCCACTACGCCGGCGGGCCCTATTACGCGGGCATGCTGGCCGTCTTGGAGCGTGTGAGCCAGCACCTCGGCACCTCGTTCCCCGCCGGGGAGCTCGAGGAGCGCGCCCGGACCCAGCGGCAGGAGCTCGACGAAGCGGTCGCGGCCAGCCCCGAGGCCGTCGAGTACCTCACGCGGCTCGAAGAGATCGCCGACCAGGCGGGTGTCCCTTCCGGCGAGAGCATCGCCGCGGAGGTCGAACGCTTCCTGCGCGAGGCGAGTGAGGGCGGAGGCTCCTCACCCCTGCCCGGCAGCTAACCGTTCGGCCGCGCCGGGGTCGAACGCGCGTTCGCTTGTCCGGCTGGCGCGAATCCCGCTTGCGTTGATAGGGTTTCGGCCACTCGACCCCATCGGGCCGCCGCCCCGGGCCACCCCACTCCCAACCCGTCGTTCGACGTCGGCTGCGTGGGCGGTCCCCGGCGGCGTGGAACGAACGCGACCGGAGGACGACAGGAGGATGCGCATCGGGCGACGGGCGGACGGAACGCTTCGGGCGACGCTCACCGTCATCGCGATGTTCGCCCTGGGAGCCCTAGGGCCGTCGCTCCGGGCCCCGACTGCCCGGGCCGATACGGCCGCGCAGATCAAGCAGGAGCAGGCGAAGCTCGACGCGCTGCTCGCGCAGGTCGCTTCGGCCCAGGCCCAGAGCGCGGCGCTGCAGCAGCAAGTGTCGGCGTTGCTCGTGCGGATCGACGGGACGCGGCGCCAGATCGAGGCCACCGGCGCCCAGCAGGCTGCGACACGGCAAAGAGAGGACGCGGCCCAGGGCCAGGTCGCGGCGGAACGAGCCTTGGTCGACCAACGGGCGGCAGAAGCCTACATGAACCCTCTCAGTTCCATCGATGTGATCCTCGGTTCGAGCTCGCTGGCCGACCTGCAGGACCGCGTGGCGTACGTCGGCGCCGTCGGCCAGAGCGACCGGGACCTGCTCAACAGCCTGGCGCAGGCCATCGCCGCCCTGGATGCCGCGCGCTCGCAACTGGCCAGCCAACAGTCCTCCCTTCAGGCGTCCCAGTCGTCCCTCAGCTCGGAGGCGGCCGATCTGACCGCCAGCCTGGCTCAGCAGCAAAGCCTGGTGGCGACATTGGGCCAGGACGTCCAGGACGCGCAGGCGCTCATCAAGGTCCTGACGACGAAGCGGGCTCGGGAGATCGCCGCCGCGAAGCTTCGGCAGGAGCATCCTCCGGCCCCTCCGGTCCCGCCACCTCCTCCTCCCCCACCGCCCACCGGGAGCGTGCAGGACATCATCGCGAGCGACTTCGCGCCGCTCGGGCAGACCACGGTCACCCAAGCCCTGTGCGTGGCGGGCCGCGAGTCGGGCTTCAGCGCCAGCGCCGTCAACCCGTACAGCGGCGCGGGCGGCGTGTTCCAGTTCCTGCCGCAGACCTGGCCGGGCGTGTCGGAGGCCGCGGGGTACGGAGGCCGGTCGGTCTTCGACGCTGCGGCGAACGTCGGCTCCGCGGAATGGGAAGTCGCCCACTTCGGCTGGTCCGACTGGCAGGGCGACGGGGCCTACTGCGGGTTCTGAGCCCTCGGTCGAGCGGGTCGGGGTCGTAGACTCCGCGCACCGAATGGCTCGCCGAACCCTCTACCGCGACGGCGCCCTGGCCGACGGGCGATCCGCCGAGCTGCGACTGGGCGTGAGCGTGCTCGTCGAAGACGGCCACATCGCGTGGATCCGGCCCTCCGACGGGGAGCCGGACCCGGGGCCGGGGGGCGACTTGGAGGTCGTGGACGCCGGCGGGACAGCGTTCGTCCCGGGCATGGTCGATTCGCACAGCCACCTCACCCTGCCCGGCGGATCGCACTGGATCGAGCGGGGGTCCGACCCTCCGGAACAGCTCCTCCGGGTCGCCGAGCACAACGGCGAGCTGATGAGCCGGGCCGGCGTGCGGTGGGCGCGGGACGTCGGTTCGCCCCCCGGGCCGGATGACGAAGGCACGCGGCGCGCGCTCTCCCTCGGGGTTCGGGACGAGTGGCGCGGCCGGACCGACCGCCCGTACGTGCGGGCTGCGGGCACCTGGGTGGCGAAGGCCGGCTACCTCCCGGCCCTCACGGTGGAAGCGAGCGACGCCCGCGAGCTGCGCGCGGCGGCCGGGCGCCAGCTCGACGACGGCGCCGACTTCGTGAAGCTCATGCTGGACGGACCCGAGCCGGGCGTGGCGCCGTGGACTGCTGAGGAGGTCCGGCCGGTGGTCGAAGACGTCCACGCCCGCGGCGCGAAAGTCACCGCCCACGCCACGTACTCCGCCTGCACCCGGGTCTGCGCGGAGGCGGGTGTCGACTGTATCGAGCACGGCTTTGAGCTGGACGGGGACACGGCCCGACTGATGGCCGAGCGCGGCGTGGCGCTGTCCTCGACCCTCGCCGTGATGAAGTCCTGGCTGACCTTCGGCCGAACCACCACCCTTCCCAGGTTCGTGGGCGAGGAGAGCGAGCGGCGCATCCGGGACCGGCTGGCCGTGGCTCAGGAGGGCGTTCGAAACGCCCACCGGGCCGGCGTGCTGATCGCGGCGGGGACGGACTTCGGGGGTGGGTCGCTGCGCGCGAACCAGCTCGCATGGGAGGTCGAAGCGCTGGTCGAGGCGGGCCTGGAGCCGTGGGAAGCGGTGGCCGCCGCGACGTGGCACGGCGGGCTGGTCCTGGGAGAACCGTCCGCCGGCGTGATCGCTGAAGGCGGACCCGCTGACTTCTTCCTGGTCCACGGCGATCCGCTGTCCGACCCGTCGGCGCTGTGGCGCGTGTGGCGGGTCGCCTGGTAGGGCTGAGATCCGATCGCTGGGTCAACCGACGGGTTCGAGCTCCGCGACCGCCACGCGTCCGTGCACCCTTGTGCCGTGGCCGGGTACCGACGTCACCGCGACGTCTCCCCCGAGTGCGGCCAAGCGGTCGGCCATGCCCTGCAACCCTGTCCCGTACGAGGTCTTCGACGTGTCGTAGCCCGCCCCGTCGTCCTCGACCTCGAACGCGAGCCGTCCGCCTGCTGCGGTCAGGCGCACCACCGCCTGGGTACCCCGGGCGTACTTGGCCACGTTCTGCAGGGCCTCCAGCACGCAGAAGTACACTGCGGCCTCCAGATCCTGGGAGTAGCGGCCGATCGCGTCGGCTTCGATCCGAACCGGGATGGGGGACTTGCGGGCCTGGCCCTGGAGGGCCGCGACCAACCCCTTATCTGCGAGCAGCGGCGGGTAGATGCCCCGGGCCAGGTCCCGGAGGTCCTCGAGGGCCTCGGTCACCTCGCTCTCCACCTGCTGGAGCAGGCCGGACGCCTTGACCGGGTCCTTCGCCGCCAGGGTTCGGGCCAGCCTGAGCTTGACCGCCAGCGCCACCAGCTGCTGCTGGGCGCCGTCGTGGATGTTGCGTTCGAGCCGCCGGCGCTCCTCGTCCTGCGCGGCGACGATCCGCTGGCGGGACGCGGCCAGCTCGTCGAGCTTCAGCAGCAGCTCCTCGGTGAGCCGGATGTTTCGAAGGACCAGCCCAGCCTGGGACGCGAGGTCGGTGGCGAGCTTATCCTCGGCGGGCGCCAGCCGTTCGCCGCGGACCTTCATCAGCGTGAGCGCGCCCAGGAGCTCGCCGCCGTGGTGCACGGGGTACGTGGCCGTCGCATCGTCGAACACCGGATCCAAACCGTCCACGACCGCAACCGACTCGGGACGCGGGCCGGCGGTCGACCCGGCAGGCCAGGCCGCCTCGCACCGAAGCTCGCCGCCCACCCGAAGCCACACCTTGGCGCCGGACGCACCCGTCCCCTCGGCCAGGATCCTCGCCATGCGGGGAAGCAGGTCCTCGTTCGCGTACGCGCCGGCCATGCGCGAGGAGAACTCGGACAGGACCTCGTAGGGCGTGGCGCGCTGTCCGTAGACCAGGCGGTTGGCGAACCGCTGGACCCTCGATCGGACCGGCTGGAAGGCCACGGCCACCACCCCGGTGGCCAGGATCGACAGCCCGACATTGGGGTTCGAACCCTGCCCCACGGCATGGCCGATGCCGACCACGATCCCCACGTACACGGCGGTGATGAACCCGGCCAGCGCCGCGTACACGACCGTCTTGTTGAGGACGATGTCGATGTCGTAGAGGCGGTATTTCATGATGGCCACCGCGGCGGCCGCGGGGATCCCGATGACGATGGCCGACAGGCCGAACAGGAACAGGAAGATGTCCAGGGGCTTGAAGTGGACGTTCAACGCGGAGGTGAGTCCGGTCAAAGCGAAGCACAGGATCCCGACGAGCGGGGCGTAGACGAGCCATCGGAGCTGTTCGCGCTGCTCGCCCACGGACCGCCGGAACCGCAGGACCAGGGAGAGGAGGGCTGCCACGCCTCCCAGGACGAGCGCGATGTTGCCGGCCGCCCGGATCACTTGCAGCACGCTCTGCAGGGCAGGGATGCCCAGAGGGTTCGCGATGTGCTTGCCGACGTCGTTGAAGTTGCCCGGCACCCTTCCCGGCTCCACCATGAGCCCGAGGACGGAGAGGGCGCCGGCCGCGAGGACGAACCAGACGACCGGACGCCACCGGGGCCCCAGCGGCCGTCCGTCAGGGAACAACAGGAACATCAGGATGATCGAAGTGATGATCGGAACCGTGCCCCACTTCCAAAGAGAGGCCGCCACGGACAGGGCCGGTAGCGAACCGGGAACGTTGACGATGCCCCGCAGCAGGTACTCGAGGCTCCCCGCCGAGAGCACGGCGAAGAGCCCGGCGACGATGAAGCTCCACCCGATCACGGCGTGCCGGCGAGACACGATCAGCGCGCCGACCAGCGCGTAGACGAACCCGGCCACCGCGGCGATCACGTTCGGGCAGCAGTTCCCTCCATGGTTCAGGACGATCAGGAGGATGGTCCCTGCGTCGAGCAGGACCGTGGCGCCGGAGACGAACCACGCCGCCCGTGCCGTCGCCACCCGGTTCATGCGCTCACCCCTGGCATGGCCCGGTCGGGCTTGGGAAGACGGCCCTCGACCACCGTCCCAGCCCCCGGAGATGACCGGACGGCCAGCTCGCCGCCAAGAGCCGACAGCCGGTCGGCCATGCCCTGCATGCCGGTGCCGTAGGAGACGGAGGAGGTGTCGAAACCCGTCCCGTCGTCGGCGACCTGGAACGCCAGCGAGCCGTTCGGTTCGAACAGCCGGACGGTGGCATGGGTGGCCCCGGCGTACTTGGCGACGTTCTGGAGGGCTTCCAGGACGCAGAAGTACACCGCAACCTCATGATCCTGGGGGTAGCGTGAGATCCCGTCGGAGGCGAGCTCGACCGGGATGGCGGCCCTGCGGGCCTGGGAGGCAACGGCCGCGGTGAGGCCCTGGTCGGCCAGAAGCGGCGGGTAGATCCCCCGGGCCAGGTCCCGGAGGTTCTCCAGGGCCTCGGCCGCCTCGGCTTTCAGCGAGACCAGAGAATCCCTGATCAGGCACCCCCCTTCGGCCGATCGCTCGGCCAGGGAAAGACGTACCTGGAGGGCGACCAGCTGTTGCTGGGCTCCGTCGTGGAGGTTGCGTTCCAGCTTGCGGCGTTCCTGGTCCTGGGCGGCCACGATCCGCTGCCGGGAGGCGCGCAACTCCTCCAAGCGCTCGAGGAGTTCGGCGGTGAGGCGGACGTTGCGAAGGACCAGACCGGCTCCAGAGGCGAGGTCCTCCATGAGCTTCTCCTCGGCGGGTCGCAGCGGATCCCCCCGGGCCTTGGTGACCGACAGGGCCCCCAGCAGCTCGCCCCGGTGGCGGACGGCCAGCGCCCGGTCCACCCCTCCGATCGAAGGTAGCTCTCCGTCGGAGATCGCAACGGTTGGCGCAGCCGTGGTGCCGGCAGAGGGCCACGTCGCCTCGGGCTTGAGCTCGGAGCCGATCCGCAGCCACACGTCGGCCCTGGCCGCTCCGGTCCCCTCGGCCAGGATCCTGGCCATGCGGGGGAGGAGGTCCTCGGTCGCGTAAGCGCCGGACATCCGCTCCGAGAACTCGCTCAGCACTTCGTACGGAGTCGCGCGCTTGCCGTACACGAGGCGGTTGGCGAGATGCTGCACCCGATCCCTCACCGGCTGGAAGGCCACGGCGACCACTGCGGTGGCGAGGATGGACAGGCCCAGGTTCCGCTTGTTTCCGATGCCGGCGCCGATCCCCACCACGATCCCGACGTATACCGCGGTGATGAACGCTGCCAGAAGCGCGTAGACCACGGTCTTGTTGACGACGACGTCGAGGTCGTACAGACGGTACTTGAGGATGGCGATCGCGCACGCCGCAGGGATCCCCACCGTCAGGATGAAGACCATGGCCCCGAAGCCCAGGTTCCCGACCAGGTTGCTCGCATCACTCTTGTCGGGGAAGAAGCTCGACAAGACCATGGTCAACACGAGCGCACTCAGGAAGGCCACGCCCACGAACGCAAGCAGCTTCACCTGCTGGCGCTCGTCGCCTCGGCGGCTTCGGAACCGTACCACCAGCGACGCACCTGCCAGGAACGCAGCCCCCAAGATGGCGAAGCCGGCGATCCCCGTGAGGGCCTTGACGATGCCTCCCAGGGCATCGAGCCCGACCGGATTGATCACATCGATCTTCTCGATGTCGGCAAAGGATCCCGTCATCCGGCCCGGAGTCAGGGCGAATGCCACGGTTCCGACGGTCGGGGCGGCGACGGCCAGCCAGAGCGCGGGACGCCAGCGCCGTGACGGGATCCGGCCATCCGGGTAGAGCAGGAACAGCGGGATGAAGCTCGCGAACATGGGCACGATGGCCCACCGGTCGACCCAAGCTGCCCATCGAGCTGCGGGGAGGCTGCCGGGTCGGGTGACCAGACCGTACGTGGCGTAGTCACCCACCAAGAACGCGACCGCAGTCATCAACGGGATCGCCATCAGGAGCCACCCGATGGTGTTCCGTGGTTGGCGCATGACGATGAACGCGCCGACGAGGACGAACGCAACGATCAGAAAGACAAACGCTGACGGGTAGAAATAGCCGCCCTGGTCGACAAGGCTCCCCGTGTAGAACCCGAGAGCAAGGCGGGCCGCGAGAAGCACGACCGCCAGCCCGACGAGCCCCCAGGTCAGCCTCTGGGCAGAGCGACTCGTCATCCACCCACCACTTCCATGGTCGGCACCGGAACCCGCCCCATCAAGGTGGTGCCGTGGCCCGGCTCGGAGCCCACCTCCAGGGTTCCGCCCTGAGCCGAGAGGCGGTCGGCCATGCCCTGCAGGCCGGTCCCGTACGAAGTGGTCGAGGGATCGAAGCCGCTGCCATCGTCGGCCACCTCGAAAGCGAGCCATCCGGCGTCCTCGTGCACCTTGACCACGGCGCGAGTCGCTCCCGCGTACTTCGCCACGTTCTGGAGCGCCTCCAGGACGCAGAAGTACACGGCGGCTTCGGCCTCTTGCGGGTAGCGGCCGATGCCATCCCCTGCTATGTGGACGGGGAACGCGGCTTTGCGGGCCTGGGAGGTGAGGGCCGCGACCAGCCCCTGATCGGCCAGCAAAGGCGGATAGATCCCCCGGGCCAGGTCGCGGAGGTCTTCCAGCGCGCCCCTCGACTCCTCCTCCAATTGCGCCATGAGGACATCGAACCGCTCGTGGTCCTTCTGCATGAATCCCCTGGCCAGGCGGAGCTTCACCGCCAGTGCCACGAGCTGCTGCTGGGCGCCGTCGTGGATGTTGCGCTCCAGCCGCCGCCGCTCCTGGTCCTGGGCGGCCACGATCCGCTGGCGGGAGGCCTGGAGCTCGTCCAGCCGTTGGAGCAGCTCCTCGGTGAGGCGGACGTTGCGAAGGACCAAACCGGCCTGGGAGGCCAGATCGGTGGCCAGCTTGTCCTCGGCGGGCGACAGGCGTTCGCCCCGCGGCTTGGTGAGTGTGAGCGCGCCCAGCAGGTCGCCGGTGTGGTGGACGGGGTAGGAGGCCGTCGCTCCCGCGAACACGGGATCTCCGCCGCCGTCGTCAGCGACCGGCAGGGGATCGACGCCCGCGGCTGCGCCCTCCGGCCACGCGGCTTCACAGCGCAGCTCGTCGCCCACCCGCAGCCACACCCGGGACGCGGACGCGCCGGTTCCCTCGGCGAGGATCCTGGCCATGCGCGGGAGCAGGTCCTCGTTCGCGTAGGTGCCCGCCATACGGGAGGAGAACTCCGAGAGCACCTCGTACGGGGTTGCCCGCTTGCCGTACACCAGCCGGTTGGCGAACCGCTGGACCTTCGACCGGACCGGCTGGAAGGCCACGGCCACCACCGCGGTGGCCAGGATCGACAGGCCGACGTTGGGGTTCGAACCCTGCCCGACGGCATGGCCGATCCCGACCACGATCGCCACGTAGACAGCCGTGATGAAGGCGGCCAGAGCCCCGAACACCAGCGTCTTGTTGATGACCAGGTCGATGTCGTACAGGCGGTACTTCATGACCGCGACGCCGATGGCGATCGGCACCAGGGTCAGGGCGCCGGCGGTGACGGCGTTCTCGATGTTGTTCTCGAACGTCGTCGTGCCGAGCACCTTCTCCAACACCCCGCTGGTCACGATGCTGGCAAGGATCACGGCGGCCGCGTACGACAGCCATTTGAGCTGCTCCCGCTCGACCGCATCCGCCCGGCGGAACCGGAAGAACAGCGAGACGATCGAGGCCAGGGCAGCGGCGATCACCAGGCCGAAGCTGTCCCGGAACACCTTGGCCAGATCGCCGGCCGGTCCGCCGATCCCGAACGGGTTCACGGAACGCGTGTCGGGGATCCGCCCAGGTGCGAACGCGTTGCCCAGGACCCACGCGGCCAGGGCCAGGGCCGCCACCCAGGCCACCGGCCTCCACCTTCGGGTCGGCAACTTCCCGGTCGGGAACAGCAGCAGGCCGAACGTCGCCGTCAGACCGATACTGAGGCCCCAGATCCAGCCGATCCAGTCCGAGAAGCGGCTGGCACCGTTCACGCCTTCGAGCTCGGCGCCCCAGGTCCCGATGACGAAACCGCACGCCGAAGCCAGCAGGATCCAACCGATCGGGTTCTCCGGTCGCTTCGATGCGACCAGCGCCCCGACGGTCGCGTAAGCGAGGACGAATACCAGCGTCGTCACCAACGGTGCCGTCCCGCCAGGGTCTTGGACGACGTGGGCCGAACCATGGCCGATGGCCAACCCGGCGAACAGCGAGCCGATGGAGGCCACCCAGAACGACCACGCGACCACCGATGTTGTGCGGGATCTCATCGCACCCGATTGTCCGGCCGTGGCTGCTCTCCGGACAAGGGTGAAGTCATCCACTTGGTGCGACGTGCCAGCACTACCCAACGGTGTGCGGTCAGGCGGTGCCGAACTTCTCCACGAGGGCGGCAGCGTAGTGGTTCTCCCAGCGGCCCCCGAAGTCGCCTTCGGTGAACTCGCGGTCCAGCCGGACCAGCTCGTACGTCAGGTGGCTTCGAACCGGAGCGGTCCCGAGGATCTGCGGCAACTCGGACAGCGCGGTGAGCCACTCCGAATACCAGCTCGCCCAGTCCGGGTCGTCTCCGTCCACGATCCGGTAGACGACGTGATGCGTCTCCGCGGCCTCGTGCAGCAGGTCCGCCACGCGCTGAAGTCGGTCGTCCATCCCTCATCCCCCCTTCGGTCTCACGCCGATGCACCAGAGTAGTGTCGGAGTCCCACCCGCCAGAACCACCGGGTGAAGGCGAACAGCGCCGCGGCGAAGACGAACGCGACCAGGAGCGTTCTTTCGGTCAGCCGGTGCGTGAGGGCCTGAGCGGGGACCGTGACCGCGAACGCCACCGGCACCAGGAACGTGAGGCTCGCCCGCAGCCCGGCGGGATAGACGGTAACCGGCCACCGTCCGGCCTGGTACACGCCCTGGAACAGCTCCGAGATCTCCTCCATCCGGACGATCCAGAACGCGCCGGTGCTGATGACCAGCCAGAAGCAGTAGATCATCACGGCGCCGAGGACCAGCGCGCCGGCGAAGGCCAGCGCCTGCACGACCCCGATGCCCCGTTGGAGCTGGGTCACCGCCCAACCCAGCACGATCAGCCCCATCAGCACGTTCACGGTCTGCCAGATCCGAACCTCTCGCACGCTGATCACCAGCTGCGAATCCCGTGGCTTGGTCAGCGCGTAGTCGAGCGTGCCCTGCTGGACCTCCCGGGCCAGCCGGTCCATGTTCGGCTGGACGAGGGTCTGGATGATCCCGCCCATCATGACATGCACGCCCATCACGGCCAGCAGCTCGGGCTTCGACCAGCCGGCCAGCGAGCTGGTGTGCTGGAAGACCAGGGCCAGCGCGATCAGGCCGGTGGCCAGGGCGACCAGCGACTGGAAGAGCTCCAGGAAGAAGTTCACCCGGTACTGCAGCTCGTTCATCGCCCCGACCCGGAAGAAGACCCACCACAGGCGGGCGGCAGCCCGAATGCCGCGAGTGGGCCGTCCGGCGATGGGGTCCGCGCGGTCCATCTAGTTCCCCACCGAGGAGAACCGGCGGATGCCCGCCCGCCACACAAAGTGGATGATCGTTGCACCGATCCCGATCCACAGCGCCTGCATCCCCAGGCCCTCCAGGAGCTGCGTCGTGGACAGCTTGCCGACCAGGGCGTTGATGGGGAATCCGAACGTCCACTGGAACGGGAGGAAGTTCGCCACGCCCTGCGCCCAGCCGGGCAGCAGCGTCAACGGCACCAGCCGTCCGGAGAAGATCAGCTCGAGGGCCATGTATAGCTCGAAGATCGCCGACACGCGTGTCGTCCAGAACGTGATCATGCCCAGCACCCACATGTTCAGCGAGCGGATCAGGTACGCGCCCCACAGGGCCACGAAGAACACGCCGATGCCCAGCCCGCTGGGCTGGAGGGTGGGATGGAAGGCGAGCGACAGGATCGCCGCGATCGGCAGCCACAGGACCAAGACCACGAACTTCATCCCGGCGAAGTAGCCCAGGTCGTAGTGGATGGGATGGATCGGACGCAGTAGTTGCCCGGAGAGCTGTCCCTTCTGGATCCGCCACTCCCACCCGTACGGCGTGAAAACGATGTTGATGTTCCGGACCAGCGTCCACACGATGTAGTAGGCGGCGAACTCACCGGGCGTGTACCCGCCCACCGCGCCGCCCTGCGACCGGGCCACGCTCGACCACACCACCAGGTAGATGACCGGCTCGGCGACCATGCCGATCATGTAGAAGTAGTTCGCCACCCGGTACTGGAACTGCACGGCGATGGCCGTCCGCATCTCGGTGAGATAGAGGTCGACCATCGAGCGCACCCGTCCGACCCTCGGCCGGTCGGGAAGCCCTGGGGCTGCCGGCCGGCCGCTCCGTTCGACCACCGCGCTCATTCGGACACCTTCTCCCGCTCGGGGAGGCGCTCGTCGTCCTCGCCGCTGGCGAAGACGGTCTCGATCACGTCTTCGATCGGCGGGTCCTCGATGGTCAGGTCGGCGACGGCCTGTTCACTCAACAGGCGTGCCGTGATCCGCGAAGTCTCCAGCTTCGGCACGCGCAGGGTGATCTTCTGATCGTCGCGGTGGATGACCTCGCCGTACGCGCCGAGGTCGATGGTCGGGTCGTCCAGGGTGACCCCGATCGTCTTGTAGGCGGCGAATCGCGAAGACAATCCCGACAGCCCGCCGTCGAACAGGATCCGGCCGTGGTGGATCACGATGACCCGCTTGCACAGGGCCACCACGTCGGCCATGTAATGACTGGTCAGGAGCACGGTCGCGCCATACCGCCGGTTGTATTCGGCCACGAACGCCCGGATCCGCTTCTGCATGGTCACGTCGAGCCCGATGGTCGGTTCGTCCAGGAAGAGCACCTGCGGGCGATGGAGCAGCGAACCGACGATCTCGACCTTCATCCGCTCGCCGAGCGAGAGGTTCCGGACCGGCTTGCGCACCAGATCTCCCACCTCGAGCAGTTCGACCAGCTCGTCCCGCGTCTCCGCGAACGCCTGCGGCGGGATCCGGTAGATGGCCCGGTTCAGCTCGAAGGAATCGGCGGCCGGGATGTCCCACTCCAACTGGTTGCGGTTGCCCATGACCAGCGTGATGCGGCTGAGGAAGTCCTTCTCCCGCCGGGACGGGGTGGCGCCGAGCACGGTCAACCCCCCGCCGGTCGGGTACAGCAGCCCGGCTAGCATCTTCAGCGTGGTGGTCTTGCCCGCGCCGTTCGGGCCGAGGAACCCGACCACCTCGCCCGGGGCGATGTCGAAGCTGATCCCGTCCACCGCGTTCACCTGGCGGGTCCGGCGACGCACCAGCGAGCGGATGGCGTGCTTCAGCCCCGCTTCGCGTTCCGGCACGACGAACGTCTTCCGTAGCTCCACGACCCGGATGGCGGGGTCGGCGGGACCCGGGACGGGATGGTCTTCCGGCATGCGCGTGGCTCCCTCGCGTGCGGGCCGGTCCCCAGCGGCCCCGCCCGCCGCGGGAGTCAGCTTACCGGCCGGAGGACCGCCTCCGTTCGCGCTCGCGAGCGTCCATCTCTTCGCGAAGAGCGCCCAGGACCTCGACCTCGATGAGGTCCTTCGGCCGTGCCGCAGCTCGCTTCATCCGGATAAGGTCGTCGATCGACGCGACGAGGACGCGAAGCCCGTCGAGATCCATCGGCGCGGCGGTGGCCAGGAGATCCTCGTAACCGGAGACCCCCGACGGCGTCCCAAGGCAGTCCAGGCTTCCGGCGTCCGTGGCGAAGGTGAAGTGGTCACCGCGCTCGAGGGTCTCGGCGTCGAGCAAGAACGGGACGTCGGGCGGGGCGCCGCGGAGCCTCGCGTGGAGCTCGCTCAGCGCCTCCGCCAGCGCCACGAGGTTCTCCCGGTCGCGCGCGTAGCACACGTCGAGGTCGTTGGTGAGGGTCGGCGAACCGTGCAGCCGGGCACCGAAGCCCCCGATCATCACGAACCGTACCCCTCGATCGAGCAGGACCCGAAGCGCGCGGAGCGGATCGAAGGGTGCGGGGGGCCGGCTCATGCGGTTCGCCCACCTTGCGAAGCTCGCGCGCTCCGCAAGGCGCGTTCCACGTTCCAGCCCTCCTCGGCCGCCAAACGAGCCCGGGCTCCTGGCGTGAGATCGAGCAGCGCGCGGATGGCCGACCGGTCGATTCCGACTCCGAGCCTGGGCGCCGCCTCGAGCGCCTGCCCGCACGCTGCCAGCAACCGGTCCAGCGTGTCGACGCGCGGGACAACCGCGCCGGACTCGATGCGAGCGATCGCCGGCTGCGGGACCCGCGAGGCGCGCGCGAGGGCCCGTTGCGTCAGGCGCGCGCGCTGTCGAGCCTGCCTGAGCATCCTGGCCGCGTTCATCTGATAACGAATATGTTATCACGGAGGGTAGGTCTTGTCAGACCGCCCGGATCAGCCACCTCCGGAACCGGTCGGCCAGATCGGCGCCACCGCGCGGGGCCGGCTTCGGGTCGAGCCACGAGGCCCGCTTGGCGTCGTTCTGGAGCACCACCCACTCGTAGCCGTACGTCCGCGGGCCGGCCCAGAACGGTTCGACCCAGGACTCGCGGACCAGCGTGGCCACGCCCGCGTAGCCGTATCGGGGGCGGCCTCTCCAGAAGTCGTCGAGATCGTGGAGCGGGGACCCCAACGTCCTGTTCTGCACGGCGCGGATGTCCGAATACTCCCCCACCCAGCAGATCCGGACGACGGCCTTCGCCACGAACAGCCCACCTCGGAGCTGCACCCACACGCGGTCGTCCTGGAAAGCCCCGAGCTTGTACAGGGGCCCGGGGACCCCGCGCGTCTCCACGCCGAACCCGACGGACGGCGCTTCCGGCGAGCCCGCGAGGTGTTCGAGTGAACGGATCAGGACGTGCTCCACCCATGGAGCATCCTACGGATGGCCGGACGAGGGCGCTCCGCTCAGACCGCCGCCGGCTCCCGGACCGCCCGCGACCCGATGCGCCGGTGCTTCTGGATCTCACGACGAAGCAGGATCGGGTACCCAACGGTCCCGACCAGAGCGAACAGCCACCACTGGATCATGTAGCTGAAGTGCGGGCCCTCGTCGAGGGGCGGGAGCGGCACCCGCTTCGGCAGCGACCCCGGCGCTCGCGGGCTCGAGGACTCCTGCCAGATGTACATCGGCACGGTCGGGAGCGATTCCAGCTTCGCGAACCGCCCGAGATCGATCCAGTTCGTCACCGGCGCGGGCCGGGTGGGGTCCGAGGAGGTCTTCTCGGGCGGGAACAGGACCCCGGTGACGGTCACCGTGCCGGACGGCGGCGCCGCCCGGGTGATGGGCGGTTTGTCCAGGTCGAAGGGCACCCAGCCGCGGTCCACGAACACCACGCGGCGATCCGAGGTGATCAGAGGTGTCAGCAGGTCGTTGCCCGGGTTGTCGTTCAGGTCCCGTCCCACCAGCACCTCCTCGTGCCGCGGGTCGTACACACCGGTCACCGTCACTCTCCGGTAGAGCTGGGCCGCTGGAGCCGGGGCGGAGCCGGTCGGGATGAGCGCGTCCAGCGCGATCGGGGGCAGCGCCCCCTGGCGTTCGACCTGCCGGTTGTAGGCTCGAACCTGGATAAGCCGGTCCCGCTGCCAGAAGCCCGCCACGACGCACCCGGCCACGATCGCGAGCACGAACACGTGCCGAAGGATCTTCCGGGGGGTCAGCAGGAAGCGGGGGAAGGGCGCCATGTCCAGCGGAGGAGCCTAGCCGGTCGGGTTCGAAATGGGACCGGGGCGGGAAGGAACTCGACACAGACCACACGTCACCGACCGCAATTGAACGGTCAGCCCTGCGCGGGGACCAACCCCAGCTGGGTCAGGAACCCCAACTGGTCCCAGTACGCCCGGTGCGCGGTGAGTCGTTCGCCGTCCGTCTCGAGCACCGTGACGAAGGGGACGGAGACGACCTTCCCGGTGGGGGGAACGTCGCCGGCGGGGGTGACCATCGGGCCGGTGTTCGTCCCCGCGTAGATGCCTTCCATGGCCGCACTCGAGGGGCCCTCGGTCGTCGCGTCGATCTCGAACCGGGCGTCCGGGAAGGCCGTGAAATACCCCTGGAGGAAGGCGGCGGCCGGTTCGGAGCCCTGGAAGTTCCCCGCCGGGGACGCGAACCGAACGTCGGGGCTGAGCAGCGCGGCCGCCTCCTCCACCCGGCCCTCACTGAGGAGTTCGAAGTACTTCGTCCCGAGTTCGGCAGCCGTGGCCATGGTCCCTCCTTGTCGTCGCAGCATCCTGTGGGCGCGGTCGAACCTACGTCAGGCCCGTGCGTCCGGCAAGGTGGCGGGTACCATGCTCGGACCGCCCCGACCCCGACAGCGGGATCCGCCGAGACCTCAAGGGAGGAAACGACCCGATGGCCACGATCGTGAGCTTCCACGCCCACCCCGACGACGAGACGATCGCGACGGGAGGCACGCTGGCGAAGGCTTCCGCCGAAGGGCATCGGGTGGTCATCGTGATCGCCACGCGAGGCGAGCACGGCGACGTGGTCGAGGGCGTGCTGGCGCCCGGCGAGGAGCTCTGGAAGCGCCGGATCCAGGAGGCCGAAGCCGCCGCGGCGATCCTCGGAGCGCACCGGCTGGAGTTCCTTGGCTACAAGGACAGCGGGATGATGGGCACCCCGGAGAACGACGCGCCCGGTTCGTTCTGGCGGGCCGACGTGGAGGAAGCCGCCGGGAAGGTCACCGAGATCCTGCGGGAGGAGAAAGCCGACATCCTGACCGTGTACGACGATCACGGGAACTACGGACACCCCGACCACATCCAGGTCCACCGAGTCGGGGTCCGGGCCGGGGAGCTGGCGGAGACGCCCCGGGTGTTCGAGGCGACGGCGAACCGCGACGAGATCCAGCGACAGATGGCCCGGGCGAAGGATGCCGGGATCGAGATGCCCGGCGGCCTCGACACGGAGCAGCTGGTGGAGTTCGGCATGCCGGAATCGGCCCTCACCACCGCGGTCGACGTTGGTGACTACCTCGACGTCAAGCGCAACGCAATGATCGCCCACGCCAGCCAGATCGCCGAGTCGTCGTTCTTCCTGGCCATGCCCGACGACATGTTCGCCCTGGCGTTCGGGACCGAATGGTTCATCCACCGAGGCGTCGACCCCGGCATCTCGGAGCACGACCTGTTCGAGGGCCTGGACGCGTCGTGACGGTCGCGCGGCGGGTACGCGTCACAGGTGGGCAGGTCGTCGATCCGCCAACGGGGACGGTCGAACCCAGGGAGCTGCTGGTCGAAGAGGGCCGGGTGGTGTCGACGCTCTCGGATGGGGAGGTCGAAGAGGTCGATGCCCGCGGGCTGTTCGTCCTCCCCGGGCTGATCGATTGCCACGTGCACCTCGTGATGCGCGGGGAGGACGCGGACCCGTCGGCCGCCGCGCGCCGGTCGCCCGTGGAGATCCTCGCCTCGATCCGGGAGGCAGCGGCTCGGACCCTCAGGGGCGGGATGACCACCGTCCGCGACCTCGGCGGATGGGACTACCTGGAGATGCAGGCGAGGGACGAACCGGAGGAGCCGATGGCCCGCATGGTGCTGGCCGGGCGCCTGCTTTCGATCCCCACCCCGGCCGTCGCCTACTACCCGGGGATGTACGAGGTGGTGCGAGGCGCGGAGGAGGTTCGGGCGGGAGTGTCGAAGCAACTCGCGCACGGCGCGGACTGCATCAAGGTCATGGCCACGGGGGCGATGCTCTCCCCCGAGGACGAGGACGCCCAGGAAGCGCAGCTGTCCGAGGAGGAGATCCGGGCGGCGGTGGACACGGCGGCCGCTGTGGGGGCGCACGTGGCCGCCCACGCCCACGCGCTGTCGGGGATCTGGGCCGCGGTCCGGGCCGGCGTGGCGAGCATCGAACACGGCACGTTCGCCGACGAGGCGGTCCTTCGAGGGATGGCGGCGCGAGGCACGTTCCTGGTCCCCACCATCAGGGCCTCAGCGGGCCCGCTCGGCGATCCGGCGTTCGCCGGCACGCTTCCTCCCCACATCCGCCGACGGCTGGCGGACGCGCACGAGATCCATCTGGAGATGCTTCGCCTGGCTCATCGGGTCGGGACCCCGATCGCCATGGGAACCGACGCCGGCGCGCCCGGCGACCTCCACGGCGCGAACGCCGAGGAATGCGTGGCGCTGGTCGACGACGTCGGCCTCACCCCAGCGGAGTCGATCAGGACGGCAACGACGGACGCCGCACGGTTGCTCGGCCGCGAGGGCGAGATCGGAACGCTCGCGGAAGGCGCCTGGGCCGACGCGGTGGGCTATCTCGTCGACCCGCTCGACGATATCCGGGCGCTTCGCGAGCCGGCCCTGGTCATCAAGGCCGGAGCCACCGTCCCGCCCTAGTCCGACCCTTCAGTCGATCTTCTACATGGCACCGCGTTGAGTCTCATCCCGAGGCACTGACGATCTTCCATCGGTCGCTGCCCGAGCCACAGCCGCCGGAGGCAGGCTAGTGGTGCGTCTGTGAAATA
>DHWS01000100.1 GCA_002413305.1 Actinobacteria bacterium UBA5176
CGTTGGCAAGGTGGAACCCAAGCCCGTCCGCAATGTCGCCGTGGCCGCTGTGCTGGGGTTGTTGTTGGGGGTAGTGGCCGGGATGGTCCGCGAGCAGTTCGACGACACGGTTCGCGGGGTGGAGGGCGCAGAGGAGGCCTTCGGCCAGCCAGCCACGGTGTCGCTTCCTTCCGGCGTCCTCGGTCACCGCCCCTTCGCGGGGCCCACGCGACGAGGGCTGGACCCAGTCATGGCCGAGCTCGCCATCCAGCGCCTCGTCGCCGACATCCTGTGGACCCCCGAATCCAGGGACACCCGAACCCTGTTGGTGACCAGCGGCCGGCCGGAGGAGGGCAAGACCACGGTCACCGCCAACCTGGCCGTGGAACTGGCCAGCGCCGGGTACCGAGTCATCGTGGTGGAGGCCGATCTGCGCCGGCCCATGCTGCACCATTACCTCGAGCTGGACGCCTCGGCCGGGCAGATCGGACTAGACGCGGTGATCCGTGGCACGGCCACCCTCACCTCCACCATGGTCGAGGTCCCGGTGTGGCAACGCAACGGTCAGGAACGAACCGCTGAGGGCCGCCAGAGTGGGCCCCGCACCGGCGAGGGTTCCGGCCGGCTTCGCGCCATCGTCGCCGGCCCCGGTCATCAGTGGCCGTCCGAGGTGGAGGTGAAGCGGGTCCAGGAGATCCTGAGCACCCTTCGGAACTGGGCCGACTACGTGATCTTCGACGCTCCCCCCATCCTGGTGGTCCCCGACGCCTATCCTTTGGTGAGCGCGGTCGACGCCGTAGTAGCCGTAGTGCGCAGCGACAGGTCCACCCGGAAGTCCACCGCCTCGATGAGCAGACTCATAGGAAGGCTGGGGGCCCAGCGGGTAACGCTCGTGGTGACCGAGGTCGAGGGCGCCCAGGAGAGTGGGTACTACGCCTACGCCACCCCCCGGCCATCCTGAGCCGAGCGTCAGGTTCAGGCTCAACCCAGGACGGCATCCACGTTGCATTTCAGCCATCTCTCGTCGTGCCGCACCAGGGGCAGCCTGGCCAGGTTCCCGGCGATCAAGCTTGCCCACCAGGCCACTCCGACCGCCTCGAGGATCCTAGGCTCGGGTGCCAGTCCCAGTGCGGACCAGTACTCACTGGTCGCCTGTAGGAAGGCGGGGGAAGCCCACGGCTGCTCCCGCCACACCTGACCGATATGCCGGCCAGTGGCGAGTGCTCTCTCCACGGCGAACAGGTGCAGGAGGTCGGAGCCTGGAACCGCCCTCGGATGCCACGACCCCCAGTCCACGACCCCGCATATCTTCGCTCCCTGGGCCAGGAGATTCCCCGACCAGAGGTCTCCATGCCTCATCACCGACGGGAGTCCTTCGACGATTCGTGCTGCCGGCGCAGCAAGGCGCTGGATGCGGGCTGCCCGGTCGGGAAGCGCAGTAGCTAGCATCTGCAGATCCTCGAAGAGCGCTGAGCTCGGGCCGTCCGCGGACGGAAGCTGCAGACACAAGCGGGAGACCTGGCGGATGGTGTCCGAGGTCACCCGGCGCGGCCGGCGGCCGGGTAGGACCGACTCGAGCGTCCATGAGCAGCCCCTCGTCGTACCCCACCCAAGTAGGCGGGGCGCCCAGCTTGCGCACGCGGGTGGCAGATGCGCCAGCCCCTCCCCAGCGGCAGTCGGATCCGCGACATCGGATGTGATCGCGGCCCGAAGGAAGGCCCACGAACTGTCGCGTTGGCGGACCCGGGCGAGGATCGCTCCCCCGGTGCCGATGCAAAAGCGGCGAACGGAACCGTCCGAGCCCACATCGTCAGCGATGGCGTCCAGGATCCTGCTGGTCGTGCGCCCACCGACGACCTCCACCAACACACCCGAGAGCAGTAACGCCCGCACGCCATTGCGGACCGGGCTCCACCGCCAATGAGGGGGCGACAGCCGATGCACCGCACGAATGGCGTACGGCGCGCCGAGCGCCCTGCGAAGCCCCAGGATCGCCAGCTCTCGCTTCATCGCAGCCTTCACCGCCACTGCGACCGGCGTGTTCGGGGGAAGCGAGGGCCGCCCCCACACCAGGATGTCGATCGCGGGTGCCGGGGGCGACGGCAGGGTCCATTCCGTATCAGCTTCGATCACCGACCCTACGCGGTCGGAGTCTTCCGGCATGAGCGGGGCCGCCGCAGACAGGAACTTCAAGCCCCGGGCATTCAGGTGCTGGATGTGCGCCTCCATGCTTTCAGCAAACCGACGAGTTCGGTGGCGAACCCGCGGTCCAGCGTGTACAGAAGGATGAGCCCCAGGACCGCGCCACTCGTGATCGAGGCCACGAGCTTCAACGGATCCGAATCGGGCAACCGAACCCACAGACGGATGGCCCCGGCGCCCGCCGCCGTCCCCGCCGCGACCAGAACTGCCGGACGCAGGGTCCCTGCCAACTGCCTCAGAGAGACGCCGATGACCCGGGCGGCCACGACTTGCATGAGCGCGGCCATGATGAACGCCACGGCCGTTTGCACCCAGGAGACATAGTCGATGGCGCGCGACCCAAAAGCTGGATCAGCCGCCAACCAGAGTAGTGGGACCAGGACCACGAGACGGACGATCGCCAGCCACAGGGAGATTCTGGGCCGCCCGATCCCCTTGTAGACGTCTCCGGCCCCGGTCCCGAACGCACGGAACATCGCATAGAGCGCGATCGCCTCGAGTGGGACGATGGAGGGTCTCCATTTCGGTCCGAAGACCACCTCGACCAGCATGGGCGCCACGGCGGCGATGCCCACGCCCACCGCAGCGCCGTAAGCGTTCTGGATCCTGAGGCTGGTGAGATAGCCACGCTTCAGGCGATCCGGCTCCGCGCGAGTCCGACTGAACAGCGGGAAAGCCACGGTCGACAGGGTGTAGAAGAGGTAGATGATGAGCGTCTGGGGCACGCGAAACGCGAGGGTGTAGTACCCGAGGTCCCTGGGGGGGAGGCGACGGCCCACGATCAGGTAGTCGACGTTGAACACCAGTACCAAGAGTAGGGCGCTGCCCACCGCCGGTATGCCGAAGGCGAGCAGCGGACGGATCGTCTCGCGCCGGATCCGCCAGAAGCCGCGACCCGGACGGTAATCGACGAGGGACCACGCCACCGCGCTCCAGACGAGGTCACCCCCCACATACCCGTAAACGATGGCCCACACGCCCAAGCCGGCAATCGCCAGGGCGACCGAGATGACCCCCTGGCTGACCGCGCGACCCAGATCGGCTGCCATCCTTCGCCGGAACTGCAGTTCCTTGCGTAGCAGCGCATCGGGGACCTGGGCCGTTCCCCCCAGGACCAGGGACAGGGCCAGCACGCGAAACAGGGGCGTCACAGCGTCCGAATGGAAGAATCGAGCAACGGCGGGGGCGGTCGCCACGGCGACGACGGTGAGCAGCGCCGACCACAGCAGGGATATCGTGAGGGCACCGTCGTTGAGGCGCCGGCTTCGAGGGAGGTAGATCAAGGCCTCGGCCGCCCCGAGGTCCGTCAGTACGTCCGCATACGTGATGAACACGAGGGCCAGGCCGACCACGCCGAAATCTTCGGGGGTGAGCAGCCTGGCCAGGATGACGGTGGACGCGAGGACCAGGACCTTGCCGCCGACGTAGGATAGGATGTTCCAGCCGACACCGCCGACGGCGGTCCGTTTCAACCCCGGAGAGGGCGGGAGGTCCTGATCTCTGGCTGCCCGCACTGAATTCCCTTCTTACGGCCGGCCGGGACGAGCCGCCCGTGAACCTACCACGCCACGCATGCGTGGTCGGGCTTCTGAACGCGGCGTTGATCATCGACGCCTACGATCGATCCATCGTGGGATGGCAAGGTTCCATTTCGCTCCGCACCGATCTCGCCTTGGACGCCCTGGAGATGGCCATCTGGAAACGCCAGTGCTGGATAAGGGGGTGTCGTGCATGAGAGGGATCGAGGGGTGCGCTACCTGACGATCCCCTACACCGAGCGCCTGGCGGCCTGTGCAAGGCCGGGCTCGTCAGCCGCCGCCGTGGAAGGGTATCGACCGCGGAGTTCGAGGCCGCCGACCACCGGGAGAGGAGGACCCCAGCTACAGTTCCGGACCCACCATCCCGAGCCTTCGAAGAACTGGGGCGGTCCACGCTGCCGTCCAGGGACGCGACGCGAGCCCGTGGGCTGCCCCTTGCATCTTGACAGCGCTCAGCGATTGCTCCTATCGTGTTTGCCGACGCTCCGACCACCGAAAGGGGGCCATCTTCATGCAAGGTAACCGAGTGCCTCGGCTATTGGCGCAGTTCGTCGGCATCTCTGCCTGTCTCACTGTAGCGCTGTTCACGGCCCTGCCCGCGGCATATGCCACCACCGCCTCCATGCGTACCACACCCCACACAGAGGCGCTGTGGCACATGGACGAAACCTCGGGCACTACCATGGTGGACAGCTCCGGGCATGGGCACACCGGGACCACGTTCAACGTCACGAAGGGGAAGCCAGGTTTCCTGGGTAAGGCGTATCACTTCGACGGTAAGTCGTCCGAGATCACGGTCGGTTCGTCGCCCGACTTCAACGTGCCCTCGGGCGGGTACCAGGTCACTGTCCATGTCAAGTTCGGGACCACTCCGCAGAGCCTGGGCGAGGACACCTTCGACCTGATCAGGAAGGGACTTACGACCGAGCCCTATTGGAAGGTCGAGATCTCCAAGACGGGGAAAGCCGCGTGCCACTTCACTGGGTCCACTGGCATCGTTGACTTCCCAGGCAACGGCCCGCTGCTTAACGACAACGTGTGGCACACCATCCTCTGTTGGAAGACGACCGGCCAGCTCCGGCTGTTCGTGGACGGCGCTCTCGTGGCATACTCGTTGATCGCAATCGGAACGGTTGTGAATTCGAACATCGTCACGTTGGGCTTCAAGCACGACCCGAACGTTCCCGATTCAGACTTCTACAAGGGCACCATGGACGAGGTGTCCATCGTGGCCTTCACCTAGATCCCCAGGCTCGTGATTTCCACCAACGAATCCGGCGGGTCACACGGCGGCAGGGCAGCCCTCCTCATGCAGCGGCTGCATGAGGAGGGCTAAATCGCTCCGGGCGAACTTCCGCTCGAACGACCTGTCGGTATGCTTGGAGCGAATGCGAGGAGTCGGCGCTCGACGTCGTTTGTGGTGAGGACCTTGCGCTTGGAGGAAGGAAGAGTAGGTCTCCGCTGGATGAGCCAGGTGGAATGCGCCGGAATATAGGCTTCGCGAGCCCTCAAAATCACGTTCGTGCAATCACGAAGTCCTCCAAGAGACAAACAAACATCTATTCACGCATTCCAACGGGCGGCCGTTGGCGTCCAGCGATCATGCTTTCGGTTACGCCAGCAGCAACATGTCAGGCCTTCGCCTTATCCTTGTCGTGATGTCGAACACGCGGCCCCCCTCTCGTCGTGGCGCGAGCCGTCGTTGGTTCGCTAGTGCAACCCTTGGCGTGACGCTGGCGCTGGTTGCTTCGTCATGCGGACTCGGGGTCGATTCGGCCGGCCCTCCGTCCCCGTCACCCGCCCGCACTGTGCATGGGACCTCGGTGAGCGTGTCGGGATCAGCCATCGATTCGTTCTCCGCTCGCCTCTCCTGGCGGCAGCCGCCCACCGCAAGCACCGTGCAGATCTGGCGGGATTCTCGGCTCATCGACAGGGTGGCTGCCGCCGCGCGAACCTACACCGATCGCCTGCTGTGGGAACGGTCGTCCTACAGCTATGCCGTCGTTTTCCTGGACCACCGGGGGAGGACCGTGGGCTCCTACCGTGTGCAGGTGAGCACGCCGACCCGGACCACTCCGTTCCCCAGGCTCTACGCTGACAGCAGCTTCTGGAACGCTCCGATCGCGCCTGACGCCAGAGCGGAAGCGGGCTCGGCGACCATCATCTCGAACTCACTGGTGCGCTTTGCCTCGACTGCCAACCTGGTCAACTCGCCCGAGCACGGTTACCCCATCGCGTACGCGGACCCGGCGACCGCCAGCTTCCCCATCGGATGCACCCAGTACGACTGCCAGACGAAGGTTTCGTTTCGGATCCCCGCGTATGCCCGCCCTAACATCGGGTCGGACGGTCACCTGGTCGTGCTGAACCCCTCGACCGGCCAGGAGCTGGACATGTTCGCCGCGACGTGCTGCTGGACAGCCGGCTCACGATACGTAACGTCCATGGGCGGCTCCGGAGCCATCTGTCCCCCCGGGGCCCGGTGCAACGGAGCGGTGGCGGCGGGTTTCGCGGAGGCCGGGGGCATCATACGGCCCGAGGAGATCGCTCAAGGGCACATCGATCACGCGCTGTCCGTGGCGACACCGTACACACGGGCCGACTACATCGCATGCCCAGCGACCCACACGGACGGCCGGTACAGCGCGACGGCCATCCCGGAGGGCGCGAGAATCCAGCTGGATCCGAGCTTCGACGTCCAAGCGCAAGGGTGGCCTCGCTGGGAAAAGATCATCGCCACGGCCTTCCAAGTGTACGGTGGCTACATTGCCGATACGAGTGGATCGCTCGCGGTGCGAGCGGAAGCGAACGCGAGCCGCGGCTACGACGCCTGGAAGAAGGCCGGCGTACCGACCGAAGCCCCATCCCTGACCCAGCTTCCGTGGTCCCGGTTCCGTCTCCTCGCGGTTACACCTTGTTGATCTGGTAGGCCCGGCGCCGTTCAGTGGCCACGAGCGCGGGAGCGTCGCTGGCGCGACGGGGCCCGATCGCCGCCGTGCGGTGCGGTCATCGGTGCGGGGTGGAGGGAATCCGGAAGCTCGTGACTTCTAGTCAGCGGCTCCGAGTAGCGTCCCGATGTAGGTC
>DHWS01000156.1 GCA_002413305.1 Actinobacteria bacterium UBA5176
GTCTAGAGCCGGCAAGCGATGAGAACGAACCATCGTTTCGGCTTTGGCTCTCATCTGGTGTTGATTCACCTTGTCACCACCCTGCACTCGTTCCGCATGCGCGCTGCGACCTCCCGATCCTCGTGGAGCAATCTCCGTGGAGCCGAAGGGAATCGAACCCTCAACCCCTGGCTTGCAAAGCCAGTGCTCTACCGTTGAGCTACGGCCCCGGTTCGACGAGAGACTACCCGGCGACGTGGCGTGGTTGTTCCGGTCTCCCATGTGATTGACTGTCCGCCGATGACGGCACCCGAAGGGATCGGTGTGGGCGAGACCGCGCGCGCGGCGGAGCGTCGCGGCATCGCGGCCGTCGTTCGCGACCCCACCGTGATCGTCACGTTCACGCTCGCGCTCACTTCGGTGTTCGAGTTCCTGGAGCACAACTGGGTGCACGGCACGTTCCTCTGTGTGGTCGGTCTGGTGCTCGGATGGGATGCGGTCGGTGATCGGCCGGTCCGGGCGGCCGTCGGAGCGTCGCGGACCGAGGCGTACCCATGGTCGAACCCGGACCCCCGGACAACGGCCGGGGTGGTGTTCGGCTGCTTCGTCTACGCGCTGCTGGCCGGGTCGTTCGCCCGGTTCTCGTGGCCCTCGACCGTCGCGGTCGTCCTCCCGGGTGCCATCGCCATGGCCATCGCCTGGGAGGCGTCGTCGCGCCCGGCGCCGCTCACGCCGAAGCTCCACCTGAGCGGCGCGGCCGCCTGGACGTCGGTGTTCATCGCCCTGGGGCTCTGGGAGCTGAGCGCGCTGCTGCTCCAGCCCTCCCTCACCACCGATTCGTGGGCACACCCCACGATCAGCGTCCTGACCGACCCGATCCTCGCCCACCATCCGGGCAGAACCATCGTGCTGACCCTCTGGCTCGCCGCCGGCTGGTGGCTGGTCCAGCGATGAGCACGCACAACCTGACCGTCGCCGGCTACGTGGCCATCGTGGCGATGGCGGGCGTGCTGCAGGCCCTCAGCCGCCGTCCGGGCTCCCGGACCCCCAGCATCGGGGCCTTGTTCGGCCGGGTCATGCGCACCCGTCCCGGCCGGGTCGGGGTTATCGCCGGCTGGGCGTGGCTCGGCCTGCATCTGTTCGCCAGGTAGCCGCGCCGCGCGGCGGCCCCTGCACTTCGGTACCATTCGGCGGTTGCCCGCCGTCGGGTCGGCTGGGGCCCGAGTCTCCCGGGAGGGGATGTCGAGCGTGCTGGGAAGGGCATGACGTCGAACGCTGAGTGGAGCACGTCTCCCGCAGCGCGGGCGCTTGCCTCGCGATTGCCGGAGCCGCTGCGCGTCTTCGCTCGCCTCGCCTACAACTACCGGTGGAGCTGGACCCCGGGCGGGGCCGAAGCGTTCGCCGCCATCGACCCGCACCGGTGGGAGCTGTGCGGCCACAACCCGATCCGCCTGCTCGAGGAGGTGTCGGCTGTCTTGCTGGACGGTGCGGCCGCCAACGCCGAGCTCATCGCGAAGGCCGAGGCGATCGAAGCCCTGGTCGCCGCCGACCTCGCTCGGCCATCCTCGCCGGAGTGGAAGGACCCCGACCGCCCGGTCGCATTCTTGTGCGCCGAGTACGCGATCCACCGTTCGCTGCCCATCTACGCGGGCGGTCTTGGGGTGCTGGCCGGCGACATCCTCAAGGAAGCCTCCGACCGCGCCCTGCCGCTGGTCGGCGTGGGTCTGCTGTACCGTCAGGGCTACCTCCACCAGCAGCTCGACCCGAGCGGCTGGCAACGCGAGCACTGGATCGAAACGGATCCCGAGCGGCTTCCCGCCACGCTGGTCACCCAGGAGGACGGCGAACCCCTGACCGTATCCGTGACGGTCTCGCGCCGAACCGTGGTCGCCCAGATCTGGCGGGTGGACGTGGGCCGGGTGCCCCTGTACCTCCTGGACACCGAGGTCGAGCAGAACGCACCGGTCGACCGTTGGATCACCTGCCGGGTCTACGTGGGGGACTGGCAGATCCGCCTCGCGCAGTACGCGGTGCTCGGGGTCGGCGGGATCCGGGCGCTCCGGGCCATGGGCATCGAACCCGGCGTGGTCCATCTGAACGAGGGCCATGCGGCGCTCGCTCCCATCGAGCTGGCCCGTCCCGAGATCGAGGAGGGCGTGCCGTTCGGCGAGGCCCTCCACCGGGCGCGTCTTCGGACCGTGTTCACGACCCACACGCCTGTGGCCGCCGGGAACGAGGCGTACAGCGCGGAGGACTTCGAGGATGTCTTGGGGACCTATGCCGGCGAGCTCGGCGTGGAGCTGGAGTCGCTCCTCCGGGTGGGCCGGAGCCGCCCCGAGGACACGGGGGACGCGTTTGGCCTGACGCCGATCGGGTTGCGGATGAGCCGTTCGGCGAACGGCGTGAGCCGCGTCCACGGCCAAACCGCGCGGACGATGTGGCGCGAGCTCTACCCCGACCTCGAGCCGGACGAGGTCCCGATCACCCACGTGACGAATGGCGTCCACATCCCTTCCTGGATGGCCCCGCCGATCCGGGCGCTCCTGGACCGCCATCTCGGGCATGGGTGGGTCGAGCGAGCGTCCGACCCGGAAGCGTGGGACGCCGTCGACGACATCCCGGACGAGGAGCTGTGGAGCGTCCGGAGGCAGCTTCGGGCATCACTGGTCGACTATGTCCGTGAGCGAAGCGTGCTCGACCGCCTGGCTCGCGGGGAACCGGTCGAGTACGCCGAAGCCGCGTCCAGGGCGTTCGACGCGGACGTGCTCACCGTCGGATTCGCGCGACGGGCGGCGTCCTACAAGCGGCTGTCGCTGTTGATGCACGATCGCGACCGGGCGCTTCGCGTGTTGCTGGGCGACCGGCCGGTGCAGTTCGTCCTGGCCGGCAAGTCGCACCCGCAGGACGAAGATGCCAAGCGGATCCTGCAGAGCGTGTTCTCGCTGAAGTGGGAGTCCGGTGTGGCCGAGCGCGTGGTGTTCCTCGAGGACTACGACATGGGCATGGCCTCCCGGCTGGTGGCCGGATGCGACGTGTGGGTGAACGTGCCCCGCGCGCCACTCGAAGCCAGTGGGACCAGCGGGATGAAGGCCGCGCTGAACGGCGGCCTCAACCTCTCCGTGCTGGACGGATGGTGGGCGGAGGCGTTCGACGATTCGAACGGATGGGGGATCGACAGCGACCCGTCGCTCGGGACCGCGTACCAGGACGAGCGCGACGCGGCCCAGCTGTACGACTCGTTGGAGAGCTCGGTGGTGCCCCTCTTCTACGAACGCGACGGTGACGGCATCGCCAGGGGATGGGTTGCCGAGATCAAGTCGTCGCTGCGCACTGTCGGGCCGAACTTCAGCGCCGCGCGGATGCTCGACGACTACGTGCGGAAGATCTATCTGGAAGCCTGAACGACCCGGGCGCGCCTACCCCGCCACTCCCGGGGCCGCGGTGTCCCC
Source organism: Actinobacteria bacterium UBA5176 (assembly GCA_002413305.1). Taxonomy (GTDB): domain Bacteria; phylum Actinomycetota; class UBA4738; order UBA4738; family UBA4738; genus UBA4738. The sequence goes on from DHWS01000156.1 coordinate 3,429, forward strand.
CCACGGCGGGGCCCCGATGATGAACACCGGCGTGCCCACCGGGACCAGCGGGAACAGGGCCTCGGACTCGGCGATGTGCATCCGGATGCATCCGTGCGAGGCGTAGGTCCCGATCGAGAAGTCGTCGGGCGTCCCGTGGATCAGGATGCCGGGCGCGGTGGTGTAGAGGGCGCGCGTCCCGAGCGGGTCGCCCGGCCCCGGCCCGATCGTCAGTGGCTCGTCCTTCCCCCAGCCATTGGGCGCCGGATTATGCCACGTGGGATCGACCTGCTTCGCGTAGACGTGCCATTCGCCGGGCGGCGTCTGGAACCCCTGCCGGGCGGTGGCCACCGGGTAATGGCGGGTGATCTTCGTGCCGTCGTAGAGGTACAGCATGTTCTGAGTCCGATTCACCACGATGGCCATTCCCAACGTGTCGTCGGTGACCTTCGGCTTCACCACGCTGACGGGCAGGGCGACGGTCGCCCGCCGCTGCTGGAGGGCATCCGTGAGAAGCTCGACGCCCTCGGTCGTGGGCAGGTCCCGGCCGGTCTTCGACTTCACGATCTTGATCTCCCCGTCCAGCAGGGCGAAGCTCGCATCCCGGGCCGGCGTGCCGATCTGCTTGGCAGCCGCGTTGACCAGCGATGTCGCCCGCCGCGGATCGAACAGGTAGGACACGCCGAACGACGCGTGCACGGGGTGGTTGGTCAGGCGACGGTAGGCGCGTGACATCCAGCTGTAGGAGGCGGAGAGCCGGAGCGCCCGATCCACCGGCGCGGTCACGTCGGCGGATACACCGAGCTCCGACAGCGCGTGCGTCCAGGTCAGGGTCCCTGCGGTGATTGTGATCTGCTTCGACAGAGTCTTCGCGACGTTGGCCTCGATCGCCTGGATGGCTTGGGCGCGGGTCAGGTTTCCGACCGCCACCCCGTCGACCGTGATCCCCGGCAGGATGCGCCCGACGTAGGCGCGGTCGTAGCGGTAGCTGCCGTAGGCGATGCTCCCGCCGCCCACCAAGAACAGCGCGAGCATCACCAGCGCGGCGATGCCGACCCTGCCGGCTCGCCGGCGCCGTCGATGCTGAGCACTCCACATGTCCGATTCCGCTTTCGAGGTCGATCCCGGCCGGTGCGACCGGGAACGGGGCCCGCCGGGGAAGCCGGGTGAGCGGGACACCCTCACGGTACCGTTCGCCGATCCATTTGACCAGACTCTTGTATCGGCCGTCCCGTTCCCGTTCCGTAGGGACTTGCCTCAGGCGGCCCAGCGTACGTCCGTCGACCACCGCGGCAGCTGGGTGGTCCGACGGCCCGAATGCAACGCGCGGGCGAGGATCTCCCACGCCTGCCTGGGCGTGTTGTTCATCCCCCGGCAGGGGTCGGCGGATCTCGGGCAGCGGGATGGCGTCCCTGGCGCCGAACGCCACGTACCACACGTCTTCCTGCCGCCACCGGCCCAGGCAGTTGCCGAACGGAGGGCAGGAAGCGGCGTCGCCGTAGTCGAAGTAGGGATGCTCCGCGAGGGACGAGTAGGCGTTGACCCACCGGCGCGCTCGCCCTGGCCCGCTCCACGCGAGCTCGATGTCGCTTGCGCCGTCGACGTTGACGCGGTCGCCGAGGCCGTTCGCCTGGGTCCAGGCGGCCACCTCGTTCACCATCGCCGCCCACGCGAGCCCGTGGCCCGGCGTGACCTGCTGCCCGAAGTTGCTGGTCCGATGGCGAGCTCCAGATGGGACCGGGACGACCGGGCGCATTTCACATAGCCCGCCTCGTAGCCTTCCACCCCTCGGGCGATGGCTTTCGTCGACCGGTAGCCTCCCGTGCCGAACAGCATGGTCCCGAAGACGTAGTGACGGCGGGCAGGGCGGCCGAAGTCCAGCACGGTGAGCACATCGGCGAGGGGGCCGATGTGCGTATGGGTCTGGGCGCCGGCCCGGCAACCGGTTCGGCGAAGCTGGGCAGGGTTGGCGCTCCCCATGTACTGGCTCCACCCGGGAGCCGGGGACTCGCCGCGACGGCGAACAATGCGAGCAGGGCGATCATGGCCCGGGTTCGTCCGGCCCGGCCGAGCGGATGCAGCCGCACGACCTTGGCGGCCTGGGCTGTGATCTGTCGGGCGATACGGGTCGCCGGTTGACGGACGACCAGCATCGGGGCGCGCTGGTACCTGGTGATCTCCCGATTCCGCCTCGGCTTCCGGCCGACTGTCCCATGAGCGATGGGCGCGGACAACGAACCGGGCGGAAGATGACCCATCCGGGCTTCGAAAGGTCACCGTTCCGGCAGGGCAGGACCGCCGGACGAGCGCAAGATGGGCACGTGGACACACCATCCGAGCGGCCCTTGCTGGACAAGCTCGGTCTACGGCCGGAGATGCGGGTATCGCTCCTGCGATTCAGTGCTGAGCCGGAGTTCGCCCGAGCGCTCCGCGCCCGGGGGGCGGACGTGAGCACCCGGGTGAGACGAGGTTCGAACATGATCTTCCTGCGCGTGGGGCCCCGGGCGGATCTTGGGCGGCTGGCCTCCCTGGAGCCGTGGATCGAGCGGAACGGCGCGGTCTGGATCGTCTACCCGAAGGGACGGAAGGACCTGAAGGAGACCGACGTGATCGCTGCCGGGCTGGCTGCCGGCCTGGTCGACAACAAGGTCGTTCGGTTCTCCGACACGCACACCGCCTTGCGGTTCGTGATCCCGGTCGCGCGACGCTAGCGCACGGGGAGAGCGCGGCTGGACACGTGGCGCATCGCGTGACGGTCAGTTCCACGGGACTGTGCGCGTCGCTTTCGGTAACCTCGGCGGCGTGCAGACCTACCTGGTCACCGGCGGGGCCGGATTCATCGGTTCGCACCTGTGCGATCGGCTGCTGGCCGAAGGGAAGCGCGTCATCGCCGTCGATGACCTGAGCCAGGGGCGGATCGCGAACCTGTCCGAAGCGCGTGGCTACGACAAGCAGTTCGGACTGGTCAACATGGACGTCCGGGTCGAATCGCTGCGAGCCGAGTTCGAGCGCGAGCGGCCCGAGGTGGTCATGCACCTGGCCGCCCAGGTCTCCGTGACGGCCTCGGTGTCCGACCCGGCGCACGACGCCAGCGTGAACCTGATGGGACTGTTGAACGTGCTGGAGGCGGCGGCGTCGACCGGAGCCCGGAAGGTGGTCTTCGCGGCCAGCGGCGGCACCCTGTACGGGGAGGTCCGACGCTTCCCGGTCAAGGAGACGGCCCGCCGCGGCTCTCATCCGGTCAGCCCGTACGGCATCTCGAAGAAGGCTGCGGAGGATTACCTCGCTTTCTACCAGCGGACCCGTGGGCTCGACTACACGTCGTTGGCGCTGGCCAATGTGTACGGGCCGCGCCAGGATCCGCACGGCGAGGCCGGCGTCGTGGCGATCTTCGCGTCGAAGATGCTGGCCGGCGAGCCCCCCACGATCTTCGGGGATGGCGAACAGACCCGCGACTTCGTGTACGTGGACGACGTGGTGGACGCGTTCGCCCGGGCGGCGGAACGGGGATCCGGGGCGCTCGCCAACATCGGCACCGCGGTCGAGACCAGCGTGAACGAGGTGTTCAAGCTGCTCGGCCGGTCGCTCGGGTACCGGGGCCAGGCCGTCCACGCGCCATCCCGCGCCGGGGAGCTCCTGCGGAGCGCCCTCGACCACTCGCTGGCCGAACGCGAGCTCGGATGGAAGCCGTGGACACCGATCAAGGACGGCCTGAAAGCCACCGCCGACGCGTTCCGCGCCGCCCGCTGACCCCGGCGCCGGAAGGGTCAGGGGAGGATACGATTCGTCACCCATGGGCGACCGCCATCCGAACGACGAGATCCGGCCGGTGACCGCGCTGTTCGCTGATATCGTCGGCTCGACGTCGCTGGGCGAGCGGCTGTCTCCCGGCGAGGTGAAGGCCCTGATCGGCGAGTGCGTCAGCCGGATGAGCGCCGCGGTGGAGGAGTTCAGCGGGACCATCCAGGCCTACGCCGGGGACGGGATCTGCGCGTACTTCGGCGTGCCGGTCGCCCACGAGGATGATCCGGAGCGGGCGGCGAGGGCCGCGCTGAAGATCCTCTCGGTGGCCCGCGAGTACGCCCACGACGTCGAAGCCGCTTGGAGCATCGAGGGGTTCGACGTGCGGGTCGGGCTCAACACCGGGCAGACCGGCGTGGGGTTGGTCGGCGGCGCTTCGCCGGGAACGGTCGCTCTGGGCGACACAACGAACGTGGCGGCTCGCCTCGAGTCCCGGGCCCAGCCGGGGACGATCATGGCCGGGCCCGAGACCGCTCGCCGGCTCTCGCCGCTGTTCGTGTTGGAGCCCCTCGGGGAGTTCGAACTGAAGGGCCGGACCGAGCCGATCGCCGGCTGGCGTGTGGTGGGCCCGAGGTCGCAGGGAGCGGAGCCCGTCGTCGGAGCCCCCCTGTTCGGCCGCGAGGCGGAGGTGGGCCGACTGGCCGAGATGCTCGGGGAGCACGCTCGGGGCGGGGGCAGATCTTGCTCCTGGTGGGGGAGGCGGGCATCGGGAAGTCCCGTCTGCTGGCGGAGGCTGGGTCGCGCCGGGGAGAGAGCATCATCTGGCTGCAGGGCGGCTCCGCCTCGTACGGGGCGGCCACGTCGGGGTTCGCGCAGATCGTGCGGTCGTGGCTGGGGCTGGGGGAGGCCGACGCCGACGTGGTGGTGCGGATGCGCCTGAAGGCGGGTCTGGCCGAGCTCCTGGGCGATGGTGCCCGCGAGGTGCTTCCCGGCCTGGCCGTGCTCCTGGGGGTGAGGCTCGATCCCGGGGACCCGCTGCCGGCGTCGGCGGGTCCGCTCGATCCCGGTGGTGCCGTCCGGGCGTGGGTGGAAGCGCTCTCCGCGGCGGGGCCGGTGGTCATCGCGTTGGACGGGTTCCAGTGGGCTGACGCTTCCACCCTGGAGCTGACCGAACGCCTCCTCGAGCTGACCGACCGGACGCCGACCATGCTGATCGTCTCGCTCCGCCCCGACCCCAGCGGTCCCGCGTGGGCCTTCCGCTCGAAGGTCCTCGCCGACTACGGCCACCGTGGGGAGGAGCTCCGCCTCCCACCCCTGCCTGAGGACGCCGCGCGTCGGCTGGCCGAATTCGTGCTGCCAGCCCGGGAGTTCGACGAATCCAGCCTAGGTGGGCTCGTGCAACGGTCCGAAGGCAACCCGCTGTTCCTCGAGAAGCTGGCCCGGAACTTCCAGCCTCGCGACCGCGAACGAACCTGGAGCATCTCGATCCGGGAGCTGCTCCCTTCGTCGTTGGAAAGCCTCCTGGTGGCCAGGATCGACCGGCTCCCCGAGGGGGCCCGGCGGCTACTCCAGACTGCGGCAGTGGTGGGTCGAACGTTCGCGTTGCCGGTGGTCGCGCAGGTCCTGGGGACCGGTGACCTACGCGAGGAGCTCGCCGTGCTCTTCCGGGCGGACTTCGTCCGGGAGGTGCGCCGCTACCCGGCGCTGGAGTGCACGTTCCGGCACGGGCTCATCCAGGAGGCCGCGCTGGAAACGTTGACGCCCGAACGGATCCGCGGGCTGAATGGGAAGGTGGCGGCCGCGTACGAAGAGCTGTTCGCGGACTCCCTCGACTCGTGGGTGGAGACGCTCGCCTATCACTACTACCGGAGCGAGGATCAGCGGTCGGCCCTGAGGCACCTGGAGCGGGCGGCGGAGGCGGCTCGAGCCCGAGGTGATCGGGCCGGAGCGGCCGACCTCTGGCGAAGGGCCCGCAAGAGCGCCGGCAGGCTCGGAGACGAAGCTGCCGACGCCCGGCTCGCCGGGCGGCTTGACGAGCTACGCAGAGACAGCCCCACCTGAAGGCCCCCACGCTCCGCCAGGAATATCCGAGTGGCGCCGCCGTTCTCGGCAATGAGAAGCTTGTGAACGTGGTGACCCGCAGATGACCGACGAAACCGACCGGGCGACGACGGCGGAGGACGGATTCGACACATCCTCGCTCGGCGCGAACATGTGGCTGGTCGACGAGCTCTACCGCCGCTACCGCGACGACCCGGACTCCGTCGCCGAATCCTGGCGGGACTTCTTCGAGGGCTTCAAACCCCAACTCGAAGGCCCTGGTCCCGGGGACGGAGACGGGAGCCCGACGAAGGAGCCGTCGATGGAGGAGACCGCGCGCGGGGAGGCACGCACGGCCCCGGCACGGGGTTCGCACAAGGCCGTCCTCCCCGCGGGCGCCGAGCAGCTCCGCTTCGCCGCCGAGCGCATCGCCAAGAACATGCAGGCCAGCCTGGACGTGCCCACGGCCACATCCTTCCGCTTCGTCCCCGCGAAGCTTCTGGAGGAGAACCGCAGGGTGATCAACCGGTTCCTCGCCCAGAGCCGCGGTGGCGGCAAGGTCAGCTTCACGCACCTGATCGGGTGGGCGATCGTCCGGGCCCTCGAGGCGCTGCCAGTCATGAAGCGCAGCGCGTTCGAACAGGACGGCACCTTCTTCGTGGTCGGCAACGCCGAGACGAACCTCGGGCTGGCGGTCGACGTCGAGAAGCAGGACGGCTCCCGGAGCCTCCTCGTCCCGAACATCAAGCAGGCGGACCGGATGGACTTCGAACGGTTCTGGGCGGCATACGAGGACGTGATCCGCCGGGTTCGGACGAACAAGCTCACTCCGGACGACTTCGCCGGCACCACCGTGACCCTCAGCAACCCGGGCACGATCGGCACCCAGCTCAGCGTCCCGCGGCTCATGCCGGGCCAGGGGCTGATCGTGGCCACCGGCCGGATCGACTATCCGAGCGAGTACGCCGGCTCCGACCCCTCGACGCTGGCGGCGCTCGGCGTCGGCAAGGTCATCGGCGTGACCAGCACGTACGACCACCGGGTGATCCAGGGCGCGGAGAGCGGCGAGTTCCTTGCTCGCATCGAGCAGTACCTGACCGGTGCGGGTGGGTTCTACGAGGAGGTGTTCGGGAGCCTCGGCATCCCGTACGAGCCGGTCCGGTGGTCTCCGGACTCGGGCACATCGCTCGACGGAGCCGACGTGCAGATGCGCAAGCAGTCGCACGTCCTTCGGCTCATCAACATGTACCGGGTGCGCGGTCACCTGCTCGCCAACATCAACCCGCTCGGCAGCGAGAAGGTCCTGGCCCACCCGGAGCTCGACCCCGCCTTCCACGGCCTCTCCGTATGGGACCTCGACCGGGAGTTCTTCGTCGACGACCTCCCCGGCCCCCGGCACCAGCCGCTTCGTCAGATCCTGGACCTGCTCCGCGACGCCTACTGCGGGACGGCCGGCATCGAATACATGCACATCCAGGAGCCCGACCAGAAGCGCTGGATCCAGGACCGTATCGAGGGCGCGGCCCGCGAGGTCACCGCCGACGACAAACGGCACATCCTGGAGCGCCTGAACGCTGCCGAGGCCTTCGAGCGCTTCCTGCATTCGAAATACGTGGGGCACAAGCGGTTCAGCCTCGAAGGCTCCGAGAGCCTCATCCCGATGCTCGACGCCGTGCTGGAGGACGCCGCGGCGGCCGGCATCGAGCGCGCCGAGGTGGGCATGGCCCACCGGGGTCGTCTGAACGTCCTTGCGAACACGGTCGGTAAGAGCTATTCCCGGATCTTCCGGGAGTTCGAGGGCGACATCGACCCGACCACCACGCAGGGGTCCGGTGATGTCAAGTACCACGTCGGTACCACCGGCAAGTTCACCAGCCGGGCGGGGCAGACCGTCGCCGTCGAGCTCGCCTCCAACGCCAGCCATCTCGAAGCCGTCGACCCGGTGGTCGAGGGCATGACCCGCGGCTGGCAGGACCTCCTGCAGGACGAACGACGCGAGAAGGTCCTGCCCGTCCTGATCCACGGCGACGCCGCGTTCGCCGGTGAGGGCGTGGTCGCGGAGACCTTCGGGATGAGCCAGCTCCCGGGGTACAAGACCGGCGGGACCATCCACCTGGTGGTCAACAACCAGCTCGGGTTCACCACGCCGGCCGAGCGCGGGCGCTCCAGCGTCTACGCCACCGACATCGCGAAGATGGTCCAGGCCCCGATCTTCCACGTGAACGGCGACGACCCCGAGGCCTGCGTGTGGGTCACGCGGCTGGCCTTCGCGTTCCGCCAGGCCTTCAAGCGGGACGTGGTGATCGATCTGCTCTGCTACCGGCGGTACGGGCACAACGAAGCCGACGACCCCAGCTATACCCAGCCCCGGATGTACAAGAAGATCGACGAGCACCGTTCGGTCCGCAAGCTCTATATGGAGCACCTGGTCAACAAGGGCGACATCACGCTGGAGGACGCCGAAGCCGCGCTGGACGACTACCGGCGGCGTCTGGACCAGGCGTTCGAGGAGACCCGCGAGAGCTCGCCACCGACCGTCGAGGAGCGCCGCAAGCCGAAGCTGGTCGGTGTGCTCCCACCGGTCGAGACCGGTGTCGACCGGAAGACGCTCGATCACATCCTCGAGACCCTCACCACCTGGACGGAGGGGTTCACGCCCCACCCCAAGCTCGCCAAACAGCTCGAACGGCGCCGGGACGCCCTGCGGTCGAACCAGGTGGACTGGGCGCTCGGCGAGGCGATGGCCTTCGGCTCGCTGGTCATGGAGGGCACTCCGGTCCGCCTCAGCGGCCAGGACTCTCGGCGGGGGACGTTCAGCCAGCGCCACGCGGTGCTGATCGACTACGAGACCGAACGCAAGTACTTCCCCTTGCAGACGCTGAGCCCCGACCAGGCACCGTTCCTGATCTACGACTCACCGCTGAACGAGTTCGCCACGCTGGGCTTCGAATACGGCCTCTCCGTGGTGGCGAAGGACGCGCTGGTGCTGTGGGAGGCGCAGTTCGGCGACTTCGTCAACGAGGCACAGGTCGTGATCGACCAGTTCATCGTGGCCGCCGAGGACAAGTGGGGCCAGACCAGCGGACTGGTCCTGCTCCTCCCGCACGGCTTCGAGGGTCAGGGCCCCGAGCACTCCAGCGCCCGGGTCGAACGCTTCCTGACCCTGTGCGCCGAAGACAACATCCAGGTCGCGTGGCCGACCACGCCCGCCCAGTACTTCCACCTCCTGCGGCGGCAGATGCACCGCGACGTCCGCAAGCCGCTGGTGGTGATGACGCCGAAGTCCCTGCTTCGCCTCCCCGCCGCGCGGAGCTCGGCAGCGGAGTTCGAGCACGGCCATTTCCTGGAGGTGCTCCCCGAGACGAAGGAACTGTACGCCGGAGCGATCACTGGGGCGATCCTCTGCTCCGGGAAGGTCTATTACGACCTCGTCGCCCATCGGGAGAAGGAGGGTATCGAGACGATCGCCGTGCTCCGGCTGGAGCAGCTCTACCCGTTCCCGAAGGACCAGATCCTCGCGCTCCTCGCGCAATACCCGAAGCTTCGCGAACTCCGGTGGGTGCAGGAGGAGCCCGAGAACATGGGCGCGTATCGGTTCGTCCACTGGACGCTGAACCGGGATCTGCCCGAGGGCCTCGCGTTCGGCCACGTGGCGCGCGACGAGAGCGGGAGCCCCGCCACCGGAAGCGCCACCATCCACCAGCAGGAGCACGACGAGATCCTCGTCGCGGCGTTCCGCGATCTGTAGGCGGAAGACGAAGGTCGCCGCATCCGCGAGAAGGTCCTCGGCTGTCTTTCAGGCCTTTCCCGCGGATGCGGCGACCGTGTCGGTTCGGATCAGGTCAGCTCGCCGACCGACAGAATGTTCCCGTCGGGGTCCTTGAACCAAGCTCCTTTGACCCCTTGGATCTCCGCGATCCCATCGACCGTCTTCAGCCCGGGCATGTCGTACTCCTCGAATACGACCCCCCGTCCCTGGAGCTCCTTGACCGTGTCCTCGAGGTTGGAGACCTCGAAGCTCATGTAGGTGCTCTTCGCGGTCCCGGCGAACTGCGAGGGATAGACCAGGAACCAACCCCCGCTGGCATCCGAGTACGTCACGCCGTCCGAGCGGTCGTCCTTGACCGTGAAGCCCAGGGTCCCCTCGTAGAACTTCCTCGCCCTGTCGAGGTCGGTAACGGCGATCGTTGCGTGCGCCGTCGCTGATTCGAGCATCGGCATCACCTCCGGCGGGAAGCTTAGCAGCGAGGCGCCGGCCGCACGGCGGACGCTGATCGATGATTCGAACGCATGCCTTTCGACCAAACTGCCTAGGCCGAAGATGCACCCAAAGGACCATTGTCGTAGCCCTCGGGGCCAGGCTACGGTAGCCGCCACTACCTTGACGGTGAAGAACGGCAGGTCACGTAGGAGCTGTCTTCGGCCGCGGGGTCCAGCCGAGGGGGTTGAAGTCGATGGCTCCACGCGCATCCGCCGCGCTGACCGGTCTCTGTCTGACCGCGGTGTGCGTGCTTGGAACGGGGCTTCCAGCGTCGGCCGCCCGACCCGCCACCGCGCTTCACTCCGCGGCCCGGATCCCAGCGGGACTGGATACATCCGCAGCCCGGTTGTGGGTGAGCCGCTACGACGGATCGGGGAACAGCGGTGACAACGCCATGGCCCTGGGAAGGAGCCCCGACGGGACCAAGGTGTTCGTGACGGGGTTCAGCACCGGGTCGACGAGCGGCTCCAACGACGTCACGGTGGCCTACGACGCCTCCACCGGAGCCCAGGTTTGGGCGAAGCGTTACAACGGACCGGGGAACGGCGACGACTACGCCGTCGCCCTGGGGGTCAGCCCCGACGGCACCAAGGTGTTCGTGACCGGGTACAGCCTCGGGTCGACCGGCAACTACGACTACGCCACGGTGGCCTACAGCGCTTCCACCGGAGCCCAGCTCTGGGTGAAGCGTTACAACGGACCGGGGAACGGCGACGACGACGCCGTCGCCCTGGCGGTGAGCCCCGACGGCACCAGAGTGTTCGTGACGGGGTACAGCCGCGGGTCGACGAGTGGCTTGGACTACGCCACCGTGGCCTACGGCGCTTCCACCGGGGCAGATCAGTGGGTGTCGCGTTACAACGGGCCCGGGAACGGCAACGACTACGCAGCCTCCGCCCTGGGGGTGAGCCCCGACGGCACCAAGGTGTTCGTGACGGGCCAGAGTTTCGGAGCGACGGGCGCCTACGAGGACGCCACCGTGGCCTACGACGCTTCGAGCGGAGCACACTCTTGGGTGACGCGCTACAGCGGGCCCGGGAACACGGACAACGCCACCGGCCTGGGGATCAGCCCCGACGGGTCGAAGGTGTTCGTGACGGGGTACGGACTCGGGTCCACCAGCGGCTTCGATTACGCCACCATCGCCTATGACGTCGCGACAGGGGCACGACTTTGGGTGCGGCACTACAACGGTCCTGGGAACGGCAACGACTACGCGGCGTCCACCATAGGGATGACCCCCGACGGGACGAAGGTGTTCGTGACGGGGCAGAGCGCGGGGCCGACCGGCGGCTCCGAGTACGCCACCGTTGCCTACGGTGCCTCTACCGGGGCCCAGCTCTGGGTGAGGCGATACAAGGGACCGAGCAGCGGGAGCACCGTGGCCACTGCGCTGGGGGTGAGCCCCGACGGTTCCAAGGGTCGAGCCGCTTCGCTTACGCCACCGTGACCTACGACGCCCTCACCGGAGTCCAGCTCTGGGTGAAGGGCTACACCGGCCCGGGGAACGGTAACAACGTGGCCACCGCCATCGGGGTCAGCCCCGACGGGACCAAGGTGTTCGTGACGGGGCACAGCTTGGGATCGACGGGTACCTACGACTACGCCACGGTGGCCTACAAGGTCACCTGATCGCAGGCCAATCCACGGAAACGGCATGCGACGTCCTGCAGCGACGTGTTCATCTATTTCACCGATAGCACGGGGGCTTTGACTTTCATCGGTCTCACTCGCCACAACGGGGTGGGCCGACTCCGGACGACGGTTCAGATTCCGATTACTGCACCGACCGGTAAGGGCAATATCCGGGCGGTCCCGTTCACGATCCTCGGGGGCGCCTGTAGGGTGAATCCGTTTCTCATTGGGCCATCGACCCTATTCAGGGTGACCGAAACCAGCTTCACTCTCTCGCCCGCGTAGGGCGATAGCCGGGTAGGCCCCAACGGGGGCGGTTCGGCCCTTTCCGCCTCCCTAGGGCGTCCTGTTCACAGGAT
>DHWS01000041.1:0-11723 GCA_002413305.1 Actinobacteria bacterium UBA5176
GCGGCGACGCTGCTCGACTACGGGGCTTGGCTCACCGCCGAGGGCCGACCGAGCGACGCCGAACCGCTCCTGGACGAAGCCCGCGTTATCTTCGAGCGCCTGGATGCGAAGCCATGGCTCGACCGCCTGGACCAGCTCGCGACATCGGGCGTGGGTGCCCGATGATGTGCGGCGCTCAAGGTTCCGTCCAGCCAGGGCACTTCGCTGGGCCGACGGGCCCGGGGAGGAGATCGATCCTCTTCAGAGCGCCGCGCACGTCATCGAACGTCTCCCACGCGATATAGGGAACGCCGTCGTCCGCGGCGATCTGCTGGAGCCACTTCTTCGCGAAGACCACGTCCGCGTACAGCGCGCCGTACCGGTCGGTGTGGCCCTCCCCGATGAACGCCACCGGCCCGTGCCGCTGCCGCTCGAACAGCACGATCAGCATCTTGCATGTGCCGCATCCCCGACAGACCGGATGCCCGTTCGGGAAGGCGAACGATGGCGGTGCCCCCGGCTCGAGCGTCACCTCGTTCGTCATCACCTGCACGCCCTCGACGCCGGCCGCGGCGAGCATCGGCGCCACGTAGAAGCCGAGGCCGTCGCTCGCCACGGTGACCGGGAGCCCGGCCTCGCTCGCCCATCGGACGAACGGGGCGAACGTCGGATCGAGGGTGTACTGCGACGTCGCGAACGTGAGCATGTCGTCCCGACGGCCGGAGAGCAGCGCCGCCTGCCGGGTGAGGCATTCACGCGAACCGATCTCGCCCCGCTGGAACTCCAGGTCGATGTCCCACCACGCGGGCGGGGCGAAGGCCTGCAGGATCTCCTCGGACACGTCCTGCTCGACGATCGTCCCGTCGAAGTCGATGACCAGGGCGGCGACCGGCGGAGGTGAGGTGTTCGAGCCGACCGGAGACATGGCCACCAAGGTTGGCTGAAGGCCGCCCGGGTGGCAACCTCATCATCGTGCGCATCGACGGGAGCACCGTGCTGGTCACCGGGGCTTCGAGCGGGATCGGGCGAGCCACCGCGATCGAACTGGCTCGCCGCGGTGCGACCCTCGAGCTCACCGGCCGGGACGAGCATGCCCTGGAGGCCGTGGCTCAGGCCACCGGCGGCCGCTTCCTGGTGGCCGACCTGGAGGAGCCGAAGGAATCGGACCGGGTGGCGGAGTGGGCGGAACCCGTCGACATCCTCGTCAACAATGCCGGGCTCGGGTGGGCGGGGCCGCTTTCGGCCATCGAGCTCACCCGGGCCGAACGGATGGTCCGGGTGAACCTGCTGGCTCCGGTCCGCCTGACCGGCCTGCTGCTCCCGGGCATGATCGCCCGCGAACGAGGGCACGTGGTGAACGTGGCGTCGATCGCCGGCCACGTTGGCGTCGGGTGGGAGGCCGTGTACTCGGCGACGAAGGCCGGCCTGATCGTGCTGTCCGACGCGCTGCGGGTCGAACTGCGCGGCCTCGGCGTCCGCGTCTCGGTGGTCTCGCCGGGGCCGGTGGACACGGCGTTCTTCGAGCGGGCCGGCCACGGCTACGAGCGGCGCTTCCCGAGGATGGTCACGCCGGAACGCGTCGCGGTGGAGATCGCGCGGGCCATCCGGTTCGATCGTGCGCAGGTGTTCGTCCCGCACTGGCTGGCGTTCCCGGCGTGGTTGCACGGCGCGTTGCCGTCCCTGTACCGGCGGCTGACGCGGTTCCAGTAGAAGCGTCCGCGGATCGCTCCGTCCGGGAACCGCATCTGGCCGCCACGCCGTCGGAGGCGGGACACGAAGGTACCCGGTCCCCGGCCGCGACGGCCCGGGGTGGCCGGTCTCCCGGAGGAGGTCCCTCATGACACGGCGCCTGCTCACCGTTTCCTCACTTGCCCTCGCGCTTCTCACGCTCGGTCCGGCGGCCGCGTTCGCCTGCGGTGGGCTCGTCGCTCCCGGTCATGCGGAGGTCCTTCAGAAGGCCACCACGCTGGCCGCCTGGCACACCGGCTACGAGCACTACGTCACCGGGTTCCGGTTCGCGGGCACCGCCGACAGCTTCGGATACATCGTGCCGCTGCCCGGCGCCCCGGTCTCGATCGTCAAGGGCGGCAACTGGACGCTCGAACGGCTGGAGCGCGAAGTGAACCCGCCGGTCCCCGGGCCGCTGGACAAAGCGGTGTTCGCGGCAACGGCGGGTCGCGTGCAGGTCCTCCAGCAGGTCCAGATCGAAGCGCTCGATGTCACGGTGGTCCGGGGAGGCGGAGCCGACGTCGCCCGGTGGGCGCAGCGGAACGGGTTCGACCTGACGTCCGACGCGCCGAGGGTGCTGGGGCGCTACGCTTCGTCCGGCGCGGTGTTCGCCCTGGCGAAGTTCGATCGGGCGACGGCGGCAGGGACGGGCCTGATCCAGGGTCAGGGGCAGACGATCCAGTTCGTGGTGAAGACGCCCGGGCCATGGATCCCGCTCCGCATCCTCGCGCTGGGCAAGGAAGCGACCGAGCTGGTCGACGCGGACCTGTTCGTGCTGACCGATGGGCCGCCGGCTGTGGCGCCGGTCGATGCCCGGATGCTCGGGATGACCACCCGGGCCTCCGGCTGGGCGAGCCCCACCCTCCTCCACGACCTCCGGATCGACCAGGGGATGGCGTGGGTTCCGCGTACCGCATGGTTCACGGCGCTGACGCTGCACGCCACCGCCGCCTCGATCGGTTCGGACCTCGCGTTCGACGGCGAACGGGCCACCGCGCTGGCCAGGAATCAGAGTCAGGTCGTGGACGTGCCGAACTCCGATCCGTGGGCCGGGCCCTTGGTGGCCGCCGTGGCCGTCCTAGGCCTGTTCGCCGCGTGGCTGCTGTGGAGGCGACCGCGATCAGGCGTGCTGGATCGGCCCGGCGTCGCCTGAGCTGCGGCTCAGCCCCCGACCATCGCCCGGATCGATTGCTTCAGCGAACCCATCGTCGCCAGGACCGCGGTGGGCTCGTAGCCACAGTGGGCCATGCAGTTCGCGCACTGCGGGTTCCCGCTCTTCCGGCCGTACTTCGACCAGTCGGTGGTTTCGACCAGTTCCTGGTAGGTCTGGCAGTACCCGTCCGCCTGCAGGTAGCAGGGCCGCTGCCAGCCGAAGATCGAGTACGACGGGATGCCCCACGGGGTGCATTCGTAGTCGACCTTGCCCTCCAGGAAGTCCAGGAACAGGGGGGAGTGGTTCAACTTCCACTTCTTACGCCGGCCGTCGGCGAAGGCTTCGCTGAACAGCTTCCGGGTCATCTCCACCGGCGGGAAGTGCTCCTGGTCCGGCGCCTTCTCGTACCAGTAGGCAGGGGAGATCATCATCGCGTCGACCTTGAGCTCGTCGTTCAGGAAGTCCAGCACGTCGCGGACGGTCTTCGGCGTGTCGTGGCTGAAGAAGGTGGTGTTGGTGGTGACCCGGAAGCCCGCCGCCTGGGCCGCCTTGATCGCCTCCACGGCCTTGTCGAACACGCCCTCCTGACAGACCGATTCGTCGTGGCGCTCGCGCATCCCGTCGATGTGCACGGCCCACGCGAAGTACGGTGATGGTTCGAACAGGTGGAGCTTCTTCTCCATCAGCAGGGCGTTCGTGCACAGGTAAACGAACCGCTTCCGCCGGATCAGCGCGGCCGCGATCTCATGGATCTCGGGGTGGATGAGCGGTTCGCCGCCGGCGATCGACACCATGGGCGCGCCGCTCTCCTCGATCGCCGCCACCGCCGTCTCCACCGACATGCGTTGCTTCAGGATGCCGGCGGGGTACTGGATCTTCCCGCAGCCGGCGCATGCCAGGTTGCACGCGAACAGCGGTTCCAGTTCGACCAGCAGGGGGAACTTCTCCCGCCGGTGGAGCTTCTGGCGGAACAGGTAGGTCCCGACCCGGACCTGCTGCCGGACGGACACGGGCATCAGCGATCGCCTCCGGTTCGTAGCTCGATGGGGAGGGTGAACTGCAGGGACTCCGCGACCACGTGGCGCTCCTGGACCTCGATCGGGCCGAGGCCGGCAAGCGCCTCGACCACGCGATCCACCAGGACCTCGGGCGCCGATGCACCGGCCGTCACACCGACCGTGCGAGTGCCGGCCAGCCAGCTCGGGTCGATCTCCGTCTCGTCGTCCAGAAGGAAGGCGGGACACCCTTCGCGGGCCGCGACCTCCACCAGCCGGCGGGAGTTCGAGGAGTTGGTGGAACCGATCACCAGCAGGACGTCGCACTCGCCGGCCAGGGCCTTCACGGCGTCCTGGCGGTTCGACGTGGCGTAGCAGATGTCATCAGAGCCGGGACCGGCCAGATCCGGGTAGCGTTCGCGGAGCTTTGCGACCACCTGGTCGGCCTCGTCCACCGCGAGCGTGGTCTGGGTAAGGTAGGCGACCCGGCGGTGGCCGTTCAGGTCCAGCGCGTCGACCTCGTCGGCCTGGCTCAGCAGCCGGATGGCCCCCGGCGCCTCACCGGTGGTGCCCTCGACCTCCTCGTGCCCCTCGTGCCCGACCAGGACGATCGCGTACCCGGCCCGGGCGAACCGCCGCGCCTCGGCGTGCACCTTGGTCACCAGGGGGCAGGTCGCGTCGATGACCTGCAGGTGGCGGCGCTCGGCGTCCGCGCGCACCCGGGGTGCCACGCCGTGCGCCGAGAACACCACCGTCGCCCCCTCCGGTACCTCCTCGACCTCGTTCACGAACACCGCACCCCGGCGTTCGAGGTCCCGGACCACGTGGAGGTTGTGGACGATCTCCTTGCGCACGAACACCGGCGGACCGTAGAGGGCCAGGGCCCGCTCCACGATCTCGATGGCCCGCTCCACGCCCGCGCAGAACGAACGGGGCCCGGCCAGCAGGACCCACCGGGGCTCCGCGCTGGTCCCGGCCGCCCACCGGGGGATGGCGGGGACGGCGCGGCGGAGGATCCGAAGCGCGCGGATGCCGCCGGTGACCGTGGCCAGGACGTGGCCGAGATCGCGCTCCACCGTGTCGACCACCACCCGCAGCACCGCGAACGGCCGCCCGGCTGCCGCCTCGGCAAGCCACGCCGACTCCATGTCCACCGCGATGGCCCCCGTGGCGGCCATCGCCTCACGTTCGTCGCGGTCGCCGATCCGCGGCCAGGACAGGATCGGCCCGAGGTGCGGTTCGAACCCCAGCGCCTTCAGCGCGGCGGCCAGCGGCCCGCTGGAGCAGCGGATCGCCAGTCCGTCGGGGGTCCGGACCTCGGTGGCCACCACGATGTCGCCGGGTCGCAGGTCCGGCGAGATCGCGCCGCACACGCCGGCCACCGCGAGGGCCCGGGCTTCCGCGTGCTCCGGGGACTTCGCGGCGGCCCGGGCCCGGTCCGGCCCCATGCCCGTTCGGATCACCAGGGCGCCCCCGCCCCTCAGGCCCCGCCGGACGGCGGCGGCCTCGACACGCAGGGGAGCGAACACCACCAGGGAACGTTGCTCGGTGCTCATTGCAGCCCGCTCCCGATGCCCCGCACGTATCGCCCAAGCGCCTGGAGCGGGAAGACCTGCCGGTACAGGTGGTAGTTGATGTAGAAGTGGCCCGGGAAGCCGGTCCCGGTGAACCACGGCTCATCCCAGGACCCATCGGCCCGTTGCGTCTGGGCGAGCCACGCCACCCCGCGCTCGACCGCTTCGGTCCCGCTGCCGCCGGCGGCCAGCAGGGCCAGCAGGGCCCAAGCCGTCTGCGAGGCGGTGCTCTCGCCGCGCCCGCTCCAGGCCGATGGATCGCCGTACGACCGCAGGTCCTCACCCCACCCCCCGTCGGGGTTCTGGACCTGTCCGAGCCATCCCACGGCCCGCCGGATCCTTGGGTGGGCGGCCGGGATGCCGGCGGCGATGGCCGCCGGCACGACCGCGCCGGTCCCGTACACGAAGTTGGCGCCCCACCGGCCGAACCACGACCCGTCGGCCTCCTGACACCGCTCCAGCCAGGCCAGGCCGCGCCGCACCCGCGGGTCGCCGGACCGGCCCTCCAGCGCGAGCATCTCGACCGAATGCGCGGTGACGTCCGCCGCCGGAGGGTCGATCACCGCGCCGAAGTCGCAGAACGGCAACTGGTACGCGAGCTCACGGGTGTTGTCGGCGTCGAACGCCCCCCACCCGCCGTCGCGGGACTGCATGCCGAGGAGCCATTCGACCCCGCGTCCGACCGCAACTTCGAGAGGCGCCGGATCCGGGAGGCGCGCCCGCCGGAGCGCCATGATCACCTCAGCGGTGTCGTCGATGTCGGGATAGTTGTCGTTGGCGAACTCGAACGCCCACCCCCCGGCCGGCACGTGTGGCCGCCGGACCGCCCAGTCGCCCGTCACCCGGATCTCCTCCCCGACCAGCCACCGCGCCGCGCGCTGCATCGGTTCGGCGTCCCCGGGCGCTCCCGCATCCGACAGCCCGATCATCGCCAGCGCCGTGTCCCACACCGGCGACTGGCAGGCTTCGAGCCGCCGTCCGCCGTCCTCCTCGATCGTGAACCGCTGCAGGCCGTCGAACGACGCGCGCATCACCGGGTGGTCGTTCCGATAGCCCATCAGCGACAGCGCCATCATCGAGTACACCCAGGGCGGCTGGATGCCGCCCCACGACCCGTCGGCCTCCTGCCGTCGGACGATCCATTCGACGCCCCGCCTCCGCGCCTCCTCGCGCAGCCGCAGGTTCGGGTGCTGCTCGTAGCGGTGCAGGGCGGCGTCGATCCGTTCGAACCGCCCGGCCCACGTCGAGAACGGATGGCGGGGCGGCTTCGGGAGGCCGCTCCGGATCTCGTCGATCCCGAACCCGATCGGCCGCGCCGGCCGGAACGAACCCACGATCGTCAGCGGCACGATCGTCTGCCGCGCCCAGCATGCCCAGTCGTACACGTTGAACGGGAACCACCGAGGGAAGAAGATCAGCTCCGGGGGCAGGGCCGGGAGGTCGTTCCAGGACCACAGGCCGAACAACGCCATCCACAACCGCGTGAACACTCGGGTCCGTTCGATGCCGCCGTGGTCGAGGATCCACTCGCAGGCCCTCCGCATGTGGCCGGCCGCGGGCGGATCGCCGGCCAGCTTCAGCGCCACGTAGGCTTCCGCCGTGGTGGACCGGTCCCCCGGGCCGCCGTGGAAGTTCGCCCACGTGCCGTCCTCGCGTTGCTGGGACCGGATCCACCGGGCGGTCCGGCCGGCGATCTCCGGGGTCAGCACACCGAGGAACGTGCGCAGAAGGAGGTCCTCGGCGTCCATGGTGACGTTCGTCTGGAGCTCGCCCTTCCACCAACCCTGGGGGCTCTGCATCGACAGGAGGTGATCGCGACCTCGCACCAGTGTCGCCGCGGCCACACCCTGCACCCGGGGACGCGTCCGGACGGCCATCAGAAGTCCCTCCGGGTGACGAACAGGGCGATGTCGCGCAGGTCGTCGGCACGGTCGGCGCGGAGGCCAGCGCCATCCAACGCCTCGAGGGCGGTTCGAAGGTGGCGCTCGGCGACGGCGAGCGTCCACTCGCGGGCACCGAACCGGTCGAGCCCGACCACTGTCCCGGCTGCCTCGCGCCCGGCCGTGGTCAGCGCGTGCACCACCGGCAACGTCTTCTTGTGCTGGGTGAGGTCGCTCGCCGCCGGCTTGCCCGTCACGGCCGGATCGCCCCAGATCCCCAGCACGTCGTCCACGGCCTGGAAGGAGATCCCCAGGCTGCGGCCGTAGGTTCGAAGCGCCTCCACGGCCGTGTCGTCCCCGCCGCCCAGCACCGCCCCGATGGTCCCGGCCCCCGCCAGCAGCGCACCCGTCTTGTGGCTGCACATGGCCAGGCACTCGTCCTCTGCGACGTCGTCCCGCGATTCGAAGGAGAGGTCTTCGGCCTGCCCGCGGATCATGTCGCTGGTGGCCCGGGCGAGCTCCCCGGCCGCCCGCCGGGCTCGGGGGTGCGGATCGGCGAGCAGCAGCTCGTGGGCCAGGGACAGCATCGCGTCGCCGGCGACGATCGCGGCGCCGGTCCCGAACAGCGCCCATACGGTCGGCCGGTGGCGGCGCTCGCGGTCGCCGTCCATCACATCGTCGTGGATCAGCGAGAAATCGTGGACCAGCTCGAGCGCCACGGCGCCCGCCACCGCGTCGGCGGCCAGCCCGCCCACGGCTTCCGCGGCGACCAGTGCGATGGCGGGCCGAACCGCCTTCCCGCCGTCCCCGTCCACCCGGCTGCCGGCTGCGTCCCGCCAGCCGAGGTGGTACTCGGCGATGGGGCGGATCTCCGGGCTGAGCCGCCCCACCGCCCGGCGCAGCCCCTCGTCGATCGCGGGCCGTGTCCGCAGGAGCGCCTCGGGAACGGACCGGCCCGGCGCGAGCGACCGCGTGCCGATCACGCCGCAACCTCGGCTGGGAGGGGCCCCGTTTGCCCCAGGGCGACCAGCGCGTGCCGGGCGGCAGCCAGTCCACTTCGAACCGCGCCTTCCATGGTCGCCGGCCATCCCGTGTCGGTCCACGCCCCGGCCACGAACAGCCGCGGGATACGCGTCCGGGGGCCCGGCCGCAGGCCGGCCGTACCGGGGGCCTGGCGGAACGTGGCCGCCCGCTCCCGCGTCACGACGAAGCGTTCGATCGGCACCCCCCGCGCGGCGGGGAACACCGCTTCCAACGCCGGGGCGAACTCGGCGCGCAGATCCTCGACCGTCCGGTCGACGAACCCGTCTGCGCCGGACAGGGAGATGGCGAGGTACTGGCCGGCGTCGAGCCCGGCCGGCCGCGTCCGGTCGAATACCCACTGGACGGGGGAGTCGACGACGGCGGCGAAGGGGAGGTCGGTCACGGCACGGCCGTAGACCACGTGGACGTTGACGATGGGCGACGAACCGAGCCGCCCTGGCGCCGTGGGGTCCGCCAGCGCGCCCTCGGGCAGCACGTCCCCGGCCCGTTCGTTCGGCACCGCCGCGATCACCGCGTCCACGTCCACGCCGCCCTGGTCGGTGAGCACGCCGGAGACGCCGCCGGACTCGGCGACGACTTGTCGGATCCGGCCTCCGAGCTGGACGTCGACGCCGAGGCGGCCGAGCACGGCGAGCGCGGGCTCGCCGTGCAGCTCGCGAAGCGAGACGAGCGGGATGCCGATGTCCGCTGCGTCTCTGCGCTCCAGCAGGCCGGTGCGGAAGACCTTCGCCGCCAGGGCCAGGCTCGCCTCGCCGGCGGGCAGGTTCAGGGCCGGCAGCCCGAACAGGTCCCACAGATAGCGGACCGAGGCCTCCGACTGGCCGTGTGCCCGCAGCCACGCGCCGAATGTTCGCGTGTCGGTACGCGGGTCGCCGGGGTCGAGCCGCCGCAGCGCGAAGCTCGCCCGAGCCGCCCGAAGCCGGTCGGCGGTTCCCAGGTACGGGTACCGGGCCAGTGCCGCCCCCAGATGGAGGGGCGCCGGGAGCCGGCCGCGCCGGAGCAGCGCGGATCGCCCGCCCGGGGCGAGTACCGGGATCGACAGACGTGGCTGGAGGTCGGTCTTCGCGGTCACGCCCAGACGGTCAAGGAGCCCACGGTACGCTGTGCAGCACCGCAGGAACACGTGCTGTCCCGTGTCGAGCGTCATCCCTTCACGCTCGAACGAGGCGGTGGCGCCGCCCAGCCATCGCTTCGCCTCGAAGAGCGTGACGTCGGCCCCTCCGTCGGCGCAGGCGATGGCGGCGGCGATGCCGGCCAGTCCGCCGCCGACGACCGCCACGCGTGACCGGCCGGTCATCCCGGCATCCCCGCGAGGGCGCGCGTGGCCACCCAGGCCTTCTCCCAGCCGGGCACCGACACCCGCCGAGTCAGCGCCTGGTCCGGGCGGGACTCGATCCGCACCAGCAGCCGTTCGTAGATGCCGGCCATCGCCCCGGCGCACGCCGCGCTCCGCCGGTCCAGCGCGGGCAGCAGCCGCAGGCCGCGTTCGAACCACTCTTTCGCCCGGGCCACCTCGAACCGGATCAGCGCCATGGTCGGCGGGCGGGGGGCGGATCCGAGCGACGCCGGTGTGACGCGGAAGCGGCGGAGGTCCTCGGCGGGGAGGTACACGCGACCGGTCCCGAGGTCCTCGTGGACGTCGCGGAGGATGTTGGTGAGCTGCATGGCCACCCCGAGATCGTCCGCGATCGGTTCGGTCTCCGGCATCCGGTCCGAACCGAACACGGCCAGCGACAGCCGGCCCACCGAACCGGCCACCCGGCGGCAGTACCCGACCAGTTGATCGAAGGTCTCGTACCGCGTGCCGTCCACGTCCATGCGGACGCCGGCGATGAGATCGAAGAACGCGCCCACGGGAAGCGGGTACCGTTCGCCGGCCATGCCCAGAGCGGCCAGGACCGGGTCCGAGGAGGCCGGGTCGATCTCGTGCAGTGAGGCCTCGATGCGGTCGAGCGCGGCCCGCTTCTCCGGGACGGTTAGCGTACCGTCGCCGACGTCGTCGATGCGCCGGGACATCGCGTACACGGCGGCCAGGGCCCTGCGCTTCGGCGGCGGCAGCAGACGGATGCCGTACCAGAAGTTCCGGGCCCGCCGGCGGGTCACGCGCTCGCAGTAGCCGTAGGGGTGGACGGCCACGGGCGGGGTCGGAAGCACCCGGCTCACCGGAGCATCTCCCGGGCCACCGTCCAGGCCCGCCGCGTCTTCGAAGGATGGGCCGATGCCCCGAAGGTGTCGAACCCACGGCGTTCGAGACCCGCCAGGGCGGCGAGCCCGCCGGCGGTGAACATCCGGACCGCCAGCCCCACCCGGCCGGGGAGGGTCCGGGACAGCCCTCGTCCCCGCTCGAGCAGCTCACGGGTCCGGGCAGCTTCGAACCGCATCAGCTCCCGGAATCGGTCGTCGTCGACGCCTTCCAGAAGCGCCTCCACCGGGTACTCGAACCGGTCAAGGTCCTCGATCGGCAGGTACACGCGTCCGGCCGCGGTGTCCTCGCCGAGGTCCTGCCAGAACTCCACGAGCTGCAGGCCCGTGCAGGTGGCGTCGGACAGCGCCAGCCGTTCGGGCGTACACGCCCCGCAGATCCGGAGCACCAGCTCCCCGACGGGGTTGGCCGACAGGCGGCAGTAGTCGAGAAGGGCGCCGAAGGTCGCGTACCGCGAGGCGAACTGGTCCTGGCGGTTCGCTTCGACCAGCCGGTCGAACGGTTCCCGAGGAAGGTCGAACACCCGCACGGTGTGGCGGAGAGCGTGCAGCAGCGGATGGGACGGCATAGTGGCGGAGCCGTCGAACACCATGTCGAGCTCGGAGCCGACCCAGTCCAGCATCGCCAGCCGGTCGCCGGCGGCTTCGTCCCCGAGGTCGTCGACGAGCCGGGCGAATCCGTACACGTTCATGAGGTGCGGGCGCACGCGACGAGGGAACAGGCGGGATGCAACGGGGAAGTTCTCCCCTCGCGCCCGATCCAGGACCTGGGCGGCCCCGGGCGCCTGCGCAGGGGGGCGGCTCATTCACCCAGGACCTGCATGAACACACGGCGCTCGCGCGCCCGGTCGAGCTCCAGGAAGAAGACCCGCTGCCAGCGTCCCAGCATCAGCCTGCCGTCCACGATGGGGATGGCCTGGGAGGCGGAAGCGACCAGCCCCTGCTTGAGGTGGGCGTGGCCGTTCGGCACCTCGTGGTCGTCGTCCTCGAGGTTCTCGGTGCGAAGGGCCATGTCGTCGTGGCGGTACGGGCGGTCGCTCGGCACCAGCGACTGGATGAGCTCTTCGAAGTCGCTGATGAAGCCCGACTCGCGCTCGTTGATGACGATGGCGCACGTGGTGTGGGGGGAGTACACGAGCGCCATCCCGTTGCTCACCCCGCTGCGATC
>DHWS01000041.1:12005-34168 GCA_002413305.1 Actinobacteria bacterium UBA5176
TCGGATGACCACCCAGTCATCTCATTTGTGCATGACGTTCGATTGTGCCCACGGCGGGCGGAGAAGTCAAAGGCGGGGTCTGTCGGGTGGATTACGGAGTGGCGCCGCGAGGCAGGGGCACCAGCACGACCGGACGGGATGTCAGGTCCGCCGATCCGAGTGCTGATCGGAACACATCCGCGATGGCCCCACCGACGGCTCGGGAGCCGAGCTCGGCGGCGGATCCGTCCCCCGCGATCAGCCGCCCGATCTCCAGAACCGCCTGTCCGAAGATCGACTCCGCCGACGCTGGATACCCGGGCCGGCGCTGCAGGGCCCGGGCGAACAGGTCGAGGAAGACCGGCAAGGCCGGTTCGATCAGCCTCCCGAGGACGGCGCCGGCCTGTTCGACCCCGACCGGCTGCGGGCCGACCACATCGGCGAACCGGGCCGTGACGTCGGTGGCGAGCGCGGCGGCGGCTGCGAAGAAGAGCTCCTCCTTCGACCGGTAGTGCCGGTAGAAGGATCCCTTCGCGATCCGGGCCGCGTGGCAGATGTCGTCCACGTTGACGTCGGCGTAGCCCCGCTTGGCGAAGGCGTCCTTGGCCGCATCCAGGAGGCGGGCCGAAGGGGTCCGGCGCCTCGACATGCGCGGGCCGAGGGCCTTGTCCCACATCACCGGGCTGAACGCGTCTTCGGCCTCCAGGCGAAGGAGCTCGGGCATGATGCGCCGGATCATGTCCAGCGAAAGGCCCCGCCGCTCGCGGAGGGTCCGGATCAGCTTTAGCGCCTGGACATGACGGCGGTCGTACGTGAACCGGTTGGCGGCGACGCGCTTCGGCTGGGGAAGCAGTCCGTGTCGGAGGTAGTAGTGGACCGTCGCGGGGGGAACGTCCGTCTCGGCGACCAGGTCGGCGATCGTCAGCGCCCGAGGCCTCGGCGGGCCCGATCCGCTGCGTGACATGGTGCCAATATACTTACGCCTTCGTCCCGGATGCGCCAGCGACGAACGCGTGGTTGACGCGCCGGGCGGGTAGAGGAGGAGACGTGGCGAAGCCCGTTCTCATCACGGATTCGAGCTCCTGCATCCCGCCCGACCTCGCGCGCACGCACGCCATCCGCATCGTCCCGATCCTGTTGCACATCGGGGGCGACGAATACCGGGACGGGGTCGACCTCGAACCGGCCGCGCTGTACGAAGCCCTGGAGCGCGGCCTCCCGGTGAAGTCGGCCGCGCCGTCGCCCCTCGACTACCTGGAGGCCGTTGAGGAGGCCGGTGACCGTCCCGCCGTGATCGTGACCCCGGCCTCGGAGTTCACCCGCATGCATCACCATGCCCTCCTCGCCGCGGAGCTTGCCGGGCGGGGCGTCACGGTCGTGGATTCCCGGGCCGCCGCTGCCGCCCACGGCCTTGTCGTGCTGGCCGCGGCCGAGGCGGCCGGGACCGCGGTGGACGACGTGGTGGCCGCGGCGGAGGAGGCGTCGTGGCGGGCCGAGCTCGTGGCCTGCCTGGAGTCGCTGGACCACCTTCGCCAGAGCGGCCATGTGCCGGCCGTGGCGCTCGAGCTGGCCAGCGGCCTCGGGGTCCGGCCGGTCTTCCGGATGCGCCGGGGCACGGCGGAGCGTGTGGCCCTTCCCAGGAGCGAGCACGCCGCCCTGAGCCGGATCGCCAGGGAGTGGCGAGCAGGCGGCGGCCCCGATGCGTCGAGCAGCGCCGTCTTCCACGCCGGCCGGCCCGAACGGGCGCGGGCGCTCTGCGAGGAGCTCGGCATGTCTCCCACCTTGATCACGGAGTTCAGCGCCGCCATGGCGGTGCACACCGGTCCCGGGGTGACGGGGGTGGCGTGGCTCCGCAAGCCGAACATCGAACCCGAACTGTAGAGAGAAGGAGGTCGGCCGATGGCTGAGAGCATCTACCGCGTCACCGAAGTGATCGGAACCAGCACCGAATCCTGGGAAGCCGCGACCAAGAACGCGGTCGAGACGGCCGCGAAGACGCTCCGGGACCTTCGGGTGGGAGAGGTCGTGAAGCTGGACGTGACGATGTCGGACGGCAAGGTCACCAGCTACCGGGCTCGGGTCGCCATCTCGTTCAAGTACGAGGGGTAGCCGCTCGCCGCTCTTCGACGGATGGAATCGGCGGCCGGCGGGGGCCGGTCGTCGGGTGGGAACGCCTACGGTTCGTAGACGGGTGTGAGCCAGTCCAGGTACTCCGGCATCTCCCCGTGGACGGCCGCCAGGTACGTGTCCTGGATCTGCCGCGTCACGTCCCCCAGCTTGCCGTCGCCCAGCACGCGCCCGTCGACACTGGCGACGGGGGCGACCTGGACGCCCGTGCCGCACAGGAACATCTCGTCGGCGACGTAGAGCTCGGACCGGTCGACGCGGCGCTCTTCGACCGGGATGCCGAGCCGCCCGGCGACGTCGATGATCGCGGCCCGTGTGATGCCCACCAGGATGTCGTCGGCGGCGGCTGGCGTTATGAGGCGCCCGTCGATGACCAGGAAGAGGTTGGCCGCGCTGCCCTCGGAAACGTGGCCGTCGTGTGTGAGCAGGATGGCTTCGTCGAAGCCGGCGGCCTGCGCGTCGGCGACAGCCAACGCTGCGTTGATGTACCCGCCGGTCGCCTTGGCCCGCGCGGGGATGGAGTTGTCGTCGTTGCGCCGCCAGCCGGACACCGTGACCTTCAGGCCATTCGTGATGTCCAGGTAGGCGCCCATCGGGGCCGTGAAGCAGCAGTACGCGTCCTCGAGGTTCAGCAGGCCGACCTTGATGATTGGCGACGCCTTGTAGGCAAGGGGCCGGACGTACACGTCCTCCCGGTAGCCGTTGCGCCGGATCAGTTCGACCGCGATCTCGCACAGGTCCTCGGCGGGCTTGCGGATGTCGATACGGAAGAGCTTCGCCGAGTTGAGCAGGCGCCGGAAGTGCTGGCGCAGCTTGACCAGGTAGAGCTGCTCGCGTTCGGCGTTCCAGTACCCCCGGATGCCCTCGAAACATCCGGTGCCGTAGTTGAACGCGTGGGTGGCGATGGAGATCGTCGCTTCTTCCATGGGCACGAACGCGCCACGGTGATACGCGATCCCCTGTGCGGCGAACCCCGGATGCCGTCCGGCCATCGCGTGCAGCATACGACCCGGGATGGGGTGTCGACGACGGGGCGTATACTCGCCCGTGGTGACCGTGCTAGGCGGGGAGCTAGCGGTGCCCTGTACCCGCAATCCGCTCTAGCGGGGCCGAGGCCCGCCCGCGGCCCGCACGGTTCGGGACCGCTCCGGGCACGGAGCGTTGAAGGCTGGGTCTCGCGCGACGTCAACCTCCGAACTCCGTCAGGACCGGAAGGTAGCAGCGGTAAGGGGGTATTGACGGGTGCCGCGAGGATCACCTGGCCGGAGCTCACGGCCTGTTGAGCGACCGTGTCGCGCGGTGTCAACGGCGGGGTGCACGGTCACCATATGCTTGCCGTGGGGGAGGACGGGTGGCTGAGGAGAGCAGGGAACAGATAGCGCTCTACCGGAAATACCGGCCACAGTCTCCGGACGAGGTGGTGGGCCAGGAGCACGTGGTGCGCGCGCTGGTCGGGGCCATCAAAGAGGACCGGCTCTCCCATGCGTTCCTGTTCTGTGGCCCTCGCGGCACCGGCAAGACCTCCACGGCCCGGATCCTCGCCAAGATGGTCAATTGCGAGCACGGTCCCACGGCCGAGCCGTGCGGCGTCTGCAGCCAGTGCGTCGCGATCCGCGAGGGCTCGCACCTGGACGTGGTCGAGATCGACGCGGCGTCCCACGGTGGCGTCGACGACGCGCGGGAGCTCCGCGAGCGCGCCCCCACCGCACCCGCCATGGGGCGCGAGAAGGTCTACATCATCGACGAGGCCCAGCGCCTGTCCCGGGAGGCGTTCGACGCGCTGCTGAAGGTCCTGGAGGAACCGCCGCCCGGGGTGCGGTTCGTCCTGGCCACCACCGAGCCCCACAAGATGCCGGCGACCATCGTCGGGCGGACCCAGCGGTTCGACTTCCGGCGGGTGTCCACGGACACCGCCGCGGATCATCTCGAGCGGGTGGCGAAGGAGGAGGGCATCGCGCTGTCCCGGGGGGCGGCGGAGATGCTGGCCCGGCAGGCCGAGGGCTCCCTCCGCGACGCCCTGTCGCTCCTGGACCAGAGCCGGGTGCTCGGGGGTGGCGAGGTGGACGAGGCGGCCGTGGCGGCACTGATCGGTTCGCCGAAGGCCGACCTCCCGTTCGAGCTTGCCGACGCCGTGGCGGTGCAGGACGTCCGGGGGGTGTTCGAGATCGTGGACCGGCTGGTGCAGGAGGGGCAGGACTTCCGGTACCTCGTCGGCCAGATCCTGTCGCACTTCCGCAACCTCATGCTGGTCCGGTCGGCGCCGGAGGAGCCGTCGGTGCTCGACGTGCCCCAGGACCTGCACCCCCGGCTGGTGGCCCAGGGGTCGAAGTTCACCATGGCCGAGCTGGCCCGGATCCTGTCGCTGCTGCTGGCCGCCCAGACCGACATGCGGTGGACGACGTCGCCGCGGCTGACCGTTGAGCTCGCCCTGATCCGGGCCACCGTGCCGGAGGCCGATCCGAACGCCGCCGGCCTGGCGTCGCGGGTGGAACGGCTCGAACGGCTCGCCGGGGTGGAGGGTGGACCTCCTCCGGCCGACCCGCCCTCGCCCGTGACGACCGCCATCCCGGTGGCCGATGCTCCGCCGGCCGTCGTCCCGGTGGCCGATGCCCCGGTGGCCGAAGCACCGCCGGCAACGCGCGATGCGGCCGAGCCGGGCCCGCACGCACCGTCGGCTGGATCGCTGGACGTGGCGTCGATCCGGCGGGCCTGGGGCCAGCTGCTGGACCGGTTGGAGGAGCGCCGGCAGATGATCCTCCACGCGAACCTGCAGGCGGCGACCCCCGCCTCGTACGACGGATCGGTGCTGGAGCTCGCCTTCCCGCCCGGCCGGAAGTTCGCCGTCCAGAAGGTGCAGTCGAAGGAGGACGAGCTGCGCCAGGTGTTCGCGGAGGTCTTCGGCGTCAATCCGCGCATCCGCTGCGTGGCGCGGGACGAGGTGCCAGGCGTATCCGTGATCGAGGAGGACGCGCCCGCCACGCCGGAGCAGGCCCTCCAGATGCTGAAGTCCGAGTTCGGCGCCGTCCCCGACGACGGCCCGGCCACCTAGGCCCGGAGAGGTCGGTCCGGTGTTCGAAGGCCCCATCCAGGACCTCATCGACGAGCTTTCGCGCCTCCCCGGGATCGGCCCGAAGTCGGCCCAGCGGCTCGCCTTCTATGTCGTCAAGGCCCCCGCGCTGGACGCGAAGCGACTGGCCGATGCGCTGGTCGCGGCGAAGGAGCGGATGCGGTTCTGCCGGGAGTGCTTCTGCGTGAGCGAGGGCGACCTGTGCCGGATCTGCCGCGACCCCGGCCGTGACGCGAGCGTCATCTGCGTGGTGGAGGAGTCGAAAGACCAAGCGGCCATCGAGAAGGCGGGTGTGATCAAAGGCCGCTACCACGTCCTGGGCGGGGCCATCTCACCGCTGGAGGGCATCGGACCCGACGACCTGCGCGTGCAGGAGCTGCTGGACCGGGTGGCCAGGGACCACGTGCAGGAGGTCATCCTGGCCACCAACCCCAACCTCGAAGGGAACGCCACCGCGATGTACGTGGCGGCGCTCCTCAAGCCGGCCGGCATCACGGTGACCCGGCTGGCCAGCGGCCTGCCGGTCGGCGGAGACCTGGAGTACGCCGACGAGGTCACGCTCGGCCAGGCACTGGAGGGCCGCCGGGAGATGTGAGCCCGCCGGCTCAGGATCGGTCCGCCTCCCGCACGTCCTGTGAAGGGGAGCCCGACGGCGCCTGCGGCGATCCATCCTCCGCCGACGACGCCCACGGGCCCTTGCGGGTCACGCCGGCGGAGGCCAGCGCGCCCAGGAGGATCAACCCACCGCCAACGATGAGCCCGAGCTGGTTGCCGTCGAGGGTGATGATGAAGTGGACGCGGCCGATCCAATGGGCCAGCGCGCCGATGCCCAGGGCGCCGATGCCGAGCCCGACCCGGAACAGCATCTGGATCCCGCCCATGATCCGGCCCCGGACGCGGTCCTCCGCCACCTCCTGGGCCAGGGTGAGCGCCAGCACGATGGCCACCGAGAACACCACGCCGAAGAACACCGCGGCGACGAAGGCAAGCCACAGCACGGCGACGAAGCCCATGAAGATGAGCGTGGCGCCGCAGAGCACCACGCACACCACGAACACGTGGGCCTTCCCGCGCTTGACCAGCAGGCGCACGATCCCGAGGCCGACACCCATGCCCAGGCCCCACAGGGCGGCCAGCCACCCGAACGCCGCATCCGACCCGCCCAGCGTCTGGTGGACGTAGCCGATCCCGACGGCGAACAACACCCCGCCCCCGAACATCGAGACGATCAACCCGTACGCCATCGACCGCAGCCCCGGGTGGTTCACCACGTAGCGGATCCCCTCCGCGACGTCCCGGAAGAGCTCGATCTCTCCGCGGCCGGATGCCTGCCGGATCTGGAGGCCGGCGATCATCACCGCGGAGAAGACGAACGTGAGCGAGTCGAACAGGAACGCGAAGGCGGTGGGGTGGTTCGCGAGCGCGCTGTGGAACGGGACGAAGGTGGGGATGTGCTGTGCTGCCACCCGGAGGCCGCCGAACAGTGCCGCCGACACCGGGATCGCCCCGTACGACGAACCGAGGATGAGCCCGTTGGCTTGTTCGAGTCCCCCCTCGGGGACCAGGAGGGGGATGCTCGCGTCCCGGGCGGGGAGGAAGAACAGCGAGATCGACTCGTGGACGAAGGCGATCGTGTACAGCACCCAGAGCTGCGGGAAGAAGGGGACCAGCGCGATGAGGACGGCCCGGGAGACGTCGCAGGTGACCATGATCGTTCGCCGGTACCGGCGGTCGGCCACCACGCCGCCCACCGGAGCGGCGAAGATCGGTGGGACCAGCCGGAGGACCAGCACGACCGCGACGGCCGTCTGGTTCTTGTGCGAGAACTCATAGGCGGCGGCGATGAACGCGAGCGTCGCCACCCAGTCGCCCAGAGAGGACACTGACTGGCCGACCAACAGGCGCCGGAATCCCGGCGAGCCGAGCACGGCCCGGAAACCGACGCCCCCACCGTCGGACCCTCCGGCAGGTTCGGGCCGACCCTCCTCCGGCGGGTGGGCATCCGTGTCGCGGTCCACGCGAACCTCGTCCCCCCTGCTTCTCGGGGCGGGTATGGTCTGCCCCATGATTCTCGTCGAACGCTCCGGCCGAGCGGGGGATTCCCTGGATGGTCGCGGTCGTCGCTGACAGCGCGGCGAACATCCCGGAACCGGTGGCGAGGGAGCTCCGCATCGGGCTCGTCCCAATGTATCTGAGGTTCGGGGACGAGGTCTATCGGGACGGTGCCGACCTCACTCCGGCGGACTTCTACGATCGCCTGGTCCGCGACCGGGTCCTTGCCTCCACGTCGACCCCTTCGCCGGGAGACTTCCTGGAGGCGTACCGGGCAACAGGCGACACCGAGGTGGTGTGCGTGACGGTGGCGTCGATGATGAGCGCGGTGCACCAGGAGGCCACCCTTGGCGCGGAGCGGTTCGACGGCAGGGTCGAGATCGTGGACTCGAAGAGCGCCTCCATGGCGGAGGGATTCGTGGCGATGGAGGCTGCCCGGCTCGCTTCGAACGGCGCCTCCTTGGAGCGGGTCGCAGCGCGTGCCCGGGAGATCGCGGGTCGAACCACCCTGCTCGCGACCGTCGACACGTTCGAGTTCCTGCGGAGATCGGGGCGGGTGACGAAGCTGCAGGCTTACGCGGCCACCATGCTCGACATCAAGCCGGTGTTCCGGTTCCACGGGGGCGAGGTCTCGCCGGTGGCCCGTCCGAGGACCAGGAGCCGCGCGGTCCGGCGGGTCGTCGACGACACGCTGGCGGAGATCGCCGGTCGCCGCGCGCACGTCGCGGTCATCCACGCGGCAGCATCCGACGACGCGGCATCCGTCATGGACCGCGTCGCGGCGGGAGCCGACGTGGTGGAGCGGGCGATCGTGGCCGTCACGCCGGTGATCGGGGCCCACACCGGACCGGGGCTGGTGGGGACCGCCTTCTACTGCGACGAGCCGGAGAACGGGTCCGGGGCGTAGGTGGAGGCTGAGGACGGGTAGGGTAGGGGCGATGAGCGGGACGGGCGTCCTCTGGGCCGTCGGTGGCTACCTCGCCGGAACCTTCCCTTCCGCCTGGATCGTCGCCCGGGCGAAGCGTTCGAGCGCCATCCTCGACGCTGCGCGCCGTTCGTCCGGTGAGACCGATCCGCACATCCTCATGGCCAAGCACCTTGGCGTGGGCTGGACCGTGGTCGCCGCGACGCTCGACGTGGTCAAGGCGTTCGTGTTCGTGCTCGCGGCGCGGTACTGGGGCGGGCTGGACAGCTCGTGGCTCGCGCTGTCCGGCGTGACCGTGGTGATCGGCCACTCGTTCCCCTTCTACCTGAAGGAGATGGCCGGGCGGGGCTTGGCCGCCGCGGCGGGCGTCCTGCTGCTCCTGCTGCCGGTCCCGATGACGGTCTGCGGGTTGCTGATCGTGGTCGGGGGAGCGCTTCGGAACACCAGCCTGGCCACGACTATCGGGCTGGCGTCCGTCCCGATGGTGGCGGCCATCCAGGGCCAGCCCGGCGCGTTCCTGGCCTTGGGCGCGACCCTATTCGTCCTGATCATGCTTCGGCGGCTCGAAGGGGTCGGAACGGTCATCCGAACCGGGGTCGGGCCCGCACGGGCGGTGTGGTACCGGATGGTGTTCGACTCGAGCGGGCCCCCGCCCGGGCGCCGTGTCTGGGATCACGGCGGGGAGCACGTCCCGCCCAGCTGAGGTCGCTTCGCGCCGCCGTCGCCGGTGCGACGGGGTACCCTCGAACGGCAGATGGCAGTCATCGTCCAGAAGTACGGGGGGACCTCGGTCGGCACCACCGGCCGGATCCGCGCGGTCGCGGACCGGGTGGTCGCCGCACGGCAGGGCGGCCACGACGTGGTGGTGGTCGTTTCAGCCATGGGCGACAGCACCGACGACCTGCTGGCCATGGCCCACGAGGTGACGCCCGCCCCGAACCCGCGCGAGCTCGACATGCTGCTCACGGCGGGCGAACGGATCGCGATGTCGCTCCTGGCCATCGCCCTGAACGCGGCGGGGTACCCGGCCGCGTCGTACACGGGCTCGCAGGCCGGGATCATCACCGACACTTCCCACGGCCGGGCCCGGATCATCGACATCCGCCCCGGCCGGATCGAAGAGGCCCTCGGGCGAGGCAACATCGTGATCGTGGCCGGGTTCCAGGGGGTCTCCACCGCCTACGACGTCACAACGCTGGGGCGGGGTGGCTCGGACACCACGGCCGTGGCGCTGGCGGCGGCGCTGGGCGCCGAACACTGCGAGATCTACACCGACGTCCTGGGCGTGTACACGGCCGACCCGCGTTCGGTCCCCGATGCCCGCAAACTCCATGCCGTCTCGTACGAGGAGATGCTGGAGCTGGCGGCCTCCGGGGCGAAGGTTCTCCAGTCGCGGTCGGTCGAGTACGCCAGGCGGTACGGTGTGAAGGTCCACGTGCGTTCGTCCTTCAGCGACGAACCCGGCACGTGGATCACGGAGGAGGATGTCCGGATGGAGCAGGCGATGATCTCCGGCGTGGCCGTGGACACGTCCGAGGCGAAGATCACCATCGAGGACGTGCCCGACCGGCCGGGCGTCGCCGCGGCCATCTTCGGCGGGCTGGCGGCCGAGGCCGTCAACGTGGACATGATCGTGCAGAACGTGTCGCACGGTGGCGTCACGGACATCTCCTTCACCGCCCCGCGCGACGATCTGCCCCGGCTGCGGGCCGCGATGGACGCCGTGCTCTCCGAGGTGGGCGGCGTGCGATGGTCCGTGGACGACGAGGTCGCGAAGGTCTCGCTGGTCGGGGCCGGCATGAAGACGCGCCCCGGGGTGGCGGCCGACATGTTCGGCGCGCTGGCCGAGGAGGGCGTGAACATCGAGATGATCTCGACGTCCTCGATCCGCATCTCGTGCGTGATCAGCTCAGCCGACGCCGACCGCGCCGTGAAGGCCATCCACGCGAAGTTCGGCCTGAACACCGAAGCGGAAGGCCGAACGGTCCACACTGGCGAGGTGCCGGCGATCCCGCCGCCGGAGGGGCCGTGAGGGTCGCCGTTCTCGGGGCGACGGGCGCGGTGGGGCGCACCATGCGAGCCCTGCTCGAAGAGCGTGACTTCCCGCTGGATGAGTTCGTCCCGTTGGCCTCGGCGCGGTCCGAAGGGATGCGACTGGAGTTCCGGGGTGATCCCGTGACGGTGCGGGCGGCCGGCGAACAGTGGTTCGAAGGGATCGACCTGGCGCTGGTGTCGGCGGGTGGCGCGGTCGCCCGGCGGCTGCTGCCCGGGGCAGCTCGGGCCGGAACCATCTGCATCGACAACTCGCCGGCCTTCCGGATGGACCCGGGCGTCCCGCTGGTCATCCCCGAGATCAACCCGGAGGCGCTGGATGGCCACCACAACCTGATCGCGAACGGGAACTGCACCGCCATCACCGCCCTGATGCCGCTCGGCCCGCTCCATCGGGCGTTCGGGCTCACGTTCCTGGTGACCTCCTCGTACCAGAGCGTGTCCGGCGCGGGATGGAAGGGCGTGACCGAGCTGGCCGAACAGATCGAGAAGCTCCGAGGGCAGGAGGAATCGTTGGCCCATCCGGACGTCGACGCGCTCCCCGCCGGCGAGGTGATGGGGCGGACGATCGCCTACAACGTGGTGCCGCGCGTCGAGCGGTTCGACCCGGAGGGGTCGGGCTTCACCACCGAGGAGCTGAAGTTGGGCAACGAGATCCGGAAGATCCTGGGGACCCCGGACCTGCCCGTGACGGCGACGGCGGTACGTGTCCCGGTCGCCGTCGGGCACGGCGTCTCGGTGTACGCGCGGTTCTCGCGGGCGGTGACGCCGGCCGAAGCGCGCGACGTGCTCGATGCCGCCCCGGGCGTGACCGTGATGGACGACCCGTCGAGCGACGTCTTCCCGACCCCGATCGACGCGGCCGGACGCGACGACGTGCTGGTCGGACGGATCCGCCAGACCATGGACGACGACCACGCATTGGCCTTCTTCGCCGCCGGGGACAACCTCCGGAAGGGAGCCGCCCTCAACGCCGTCCAGATCGCGGAGCTGGTGGTCAACCGGTAGCGAGGAGCGGAGCTGCCGGTCCAAGCCTTGAGCGTTCGGACCGGTGGACACAGGGTGTCACACGAGCAGAGAATGGGCCGCAAGGCCGTTCGCCGTTCGTTCGAAAAGGGGGGGCACGTGATGAAACGCCTGTGGGGAGCCGCTGTGGCCATCACCCTATTGGTGGCGATAACCGCCGGTCCGACTGGAGCTGCTGGCGACGGGAGCGGATTCGCGCTGATGCGGCGGCTGGTCGATCCGTCCACCGTGCCGATGGGCACGGCGGGACCGACCCGTGCGCCGAAGGTCCGCCTCCAACCCGAACCGGCCCAGTTTCCCTACGGCGTGGCGGCGAACGACGTGACGCCCACGTCCGTGCGCCTGTGGACCGAGACCCCCCTTCCGAAGATCTTCGCTGTGTGGGGCACGGACCCGAGCCTTGGCAGCGGTTCGAGCAAGGCGGTGGTACCGGTCCCCTCCGGCCACGACGGGACCATCCACCTCTCGGTCGGCAACCTCAGCGCGGCCACCACCTACTACTACGAGTTCATCGACCCGGCCACCCGAACGCCCAGCCGGCTGGGCACGTTCCAGACCGCGCCCGACCCGAACGCCGACGTGAATCTGAGCTTCGCGTTCAGCGGCGACCAGGACGGAACGATCGACCAGAGCACCGGGCAGCCCTGCTTCAACAACTTCGAAACGTTCCAGGCCGCTCAAGCCATGACCCCGCAGTTCTACATCAACCTCGGCGACACGATCTACTCGGACTCGCGGTGCCTCGCCACGCCGAACACCACGGTCGACGACTACCGCGGGAACTACAAGCAGAACATGAGTTACGACGCCCTTCGGAACCTCATGGCCTCCACGAGCTTCTACGCGATCTGGGACGACCATGAGGTCCGGGACAACTTCAACCGGCAGACGGTCGACCCGACCCTGTTCCAGAACGGCCGCCAGGCCTTCATCGAGTACGACAACATGAACCCGCCCGATCCCCACCTGGGGTTCTACCGGCACTTCCCGTGGGGCCAGGAAGCCGAGATCTTCGTCCTGGACGAGCGGTCGTTCCGCACCGAGGAAGCCGACACCATCGACTCGAACAACGACGGCACCCCGGACTGCCGGAACGCGACCACCGGGCAGCCCGACCTCGCCCCGACACTCTCCCAAAGCTGGCGGGACTTCTTCGGCCAGCAGATCCCCTCCAGCGGGCTGAGCGACCCGGTGCCGCCGCAGTGCACCACCGACCTGTTCGCGACTGGCCGGACCATGCTTGGGGCGGCGCAGCGCAAGCAGTTCGAAGCCGACCTCGCGGCGAGCACGGCGAAGTTCAAGCTGATCATCAACGAGGACCAGATCGAGCAGTACTACGCGCTCCCCTACGACCGCTGGGAGGGCTTCCAGTGGGAGCGCGACCAGGTCCTGCGCTTCGTCGACACCCACGCCATCTCCGGCGTCACGTGGCTGACCACCGACGTCCACGCCTTCATGGCCCACACGGTCGACTTCTACACGCCGAACCCAGGCGACTACGGCGGCGTGCAGGGCATGGAGGACTACTCGGTCGGCCCGGTGGCCACCGACGACTTCCGCCGGGAGATCATCAACACGATCGGCAGCTCCAGCGTCGCCGACCAGATCCGGGCCTTCCTGCTGAACGTGAACAAGAACACGTGTGCGGAGCTCGGTGGCGACGGCAATCCCGGCGCCCCCTTCTACGGGTACGGGATGGTGCAGATCGACGCGGCCACACACACCCTCACGATCAAGCCGTACGACTACACGAACTTCCCGATCGCGGGGAACGGCGTGCAGGGGGCGGGCCGGGACTACTTCTGCTATGACTACACGGAGACGGTCCCCTAGGGCAGCCGTCCGCGCCGGCACTATGCGAACCCCCTGTCGCCTCCCGGCCGGGGGGTTCGTTCGTCGCCTCCCGTTCGAGATCTCTCTTCCCTTTGCCGGGGGGCGAGGGATAAGCTCCGGCCACCGATGAGGATTCGCCGTTCGGCTCGAACGCTGACCACGCTGGGCGCGGCCACCGGCTTGATCTTCGCGGCATGCACGAATGGCTCCAGCGGCCCCACGGTGCACACCGGGGGCATCCTCGGATTCGATCAGACCGCCGCTGTCTCCACCAATGGGCCGATCCCGCCCGCCGGGCCGGTTGGGGCCTGCGGCTCGGACACGGCCACGTTCGCCGCCGAGCTCATCGACACCCCGCCCCAGTCGGCGAAGGTGCAGAAGGAGTGGGGCGAC
Source organism: Actinobacteria bacterium UBA5176 (assembly GCA_002413305.1). Classification (GTDB taxonomy): domain Bacteria; phylum Actinomycetota; class UBA4738; order UBA4738; family UBA4738; genus UBA4738. The sequence continues at coordinate 25,460 of DHWS01000041.1, forward strand.
GTGATCCCGAACAAGCTGATGCTGGTGTCGGGCACCATCAGCCGGGTCGTGCTGTCCTCCGGCGACCTGATCTTCGATCACCCGTTCAACCTTGACTTGACGTTCGATGTCCGGCCGGACCGGCCCTTCGAGCAGCTCGCCCAGCTCAGGGGTGTCCCCGTCCCCGCCGGCCCGCTCGGGACCATCCACATGGAGATCCCTCAGGGGCTCCTGCCCCATTCGGACACGAACAGCGTGCGGGACTTCATGCCGGGCTTCACCCCGCAGAAGGGAGACCGCGTCGCGGTGTACGGCCGGTGGATCGTGGACTGCGGCCACAACGACTACCACACCGAGATTCACCCGGTCGTGTTCCTCGCGTTCGCCCACCGCGACGGAAGCTCGACGATCGTCCACGCGTTCTATTCGCCGTACTACGACACCCAGCTGTACGTGGCCGATCCGAACCTCGCTGCACAGGTCACGAACGACTCCCGGCTCCAGGTCTCGGCCACCACGAAGCCCTTCCCGGCGGCGCTCGTGCAGGTCCTCCTGCGGGTGGGCCGCCAGGGACCGCCAGGGTTCTGCTGCCTCGACCGGCTGAGCATGCACGAGGCGCTGGGCGCGAACACGGCCAGCCCGCTTGCCTTCTACGCGTGCGCCGAGACCACCGGCGACGTCTCGGTGGCCTACGACTTCGTGACCCGGCCCGGCGTCACGGTCTCCGCCGAGCCAGCCGGCGGTTCCGGCTGCCTCCAGGTCCGGGCCCGGATCACGCCTGCCTACGAGCCGGTCGACCCCAGGCGCAAGGACTGCGTCGATCCCTGGGCACAGCTCACCGCCCAAGCCGCCGACGCGACCGGCGACGAATCCCTCGACATCAAGAAGCTGATCGAGGCGAAAGTCCCGGCGTCGTTCGTCCAGGCCATCGAGAGGGACCCGGTGGTCGACTGCTTCGACCCGTTGACCGGACCGGCCCTCCCGCAGCTGGGATCGGAAACCAGAGTGAGCCCGGACGCGAACCAGCCGTTCCCGTTCTACGGCTGGGTGAAGGTGACCCCGAAGGGATAGGCGACTCCCAGGCTATCCGGCTTGGCGGATGTCATGTGCCCGGGTAGCGGGGTGCCTCGCTGGCTCCCAGGTACGTCCAGGCCAGGACGCACCGGAATACGTCCACGAAGTCGTTGCTCTCGAACCGGACCGTGCGTGGGCCGATGCGCTCGACCTGCGGTGGGAGGGCGCACAGCTCGGCCGAGCTGCTGTTCGCCAGATCGGCCTCCAGGACGAACGGCGCCGGGGGACGGAACGCCGCCAGCTCGCCGGCGGCCACCGCCCTGACCGCGTCGGCCGCGCCGCCGCGGATGGCCTCGCGCGCGGCCGAGGGATGGAGGCTCCGGGCCACGCCCCTGCCGAACGCCTGCTTCACCACCACCGTCCGGATGCCCGGCAGCGCCGCGTCCGCCTGCTCGCAGGCCTTGTCGTCGCCCGTCACCAGCCCCACCGGGACGTCGTACGTTCCGGCAAGCGCCGCGTTGAGGTGGGTCTCGGTCCACGGTTCGCCGTTCACCCGGACCTCGTAGAAGAGGCGCCCGGAATAGGTGTGGTCGAGGACCGCGGCCTCGGTCCCCGCCCGGGCGTGGTAGCCGACGAACAGGGCGACGTCGAACTCCCCGCTGAAGCCCTGCATCATCGACCAGGCCTTCGGCGAGCCGATCAGCAGCTCCGCGCGCGGGTCCATCTCCTCGGCCAGCAGGTTGACCATGTCGCCGTGCGAGTCGTTCACCACGACGCTGGTGGCGCCCGCGTCGTAGGCGCCCGCGACCGCGGCGTTCGCCTCCTTCGTCATCAGCATGCGGGCGGCCGGGTAGTCGTCGGTGCCTCGCATGACCTGGCGGAGGGCGGCGACCCCCGCCACGCCCTCCATGTCGATCGAGACGTAGACCTTGGTCATCGCTTCACCTCACCGGGACCTCAGCGGGGCGGGCAGGCGCACGGGATGGCTCCGCATCGAGGGCAGCCGTGCGCGTACCGGGAGGCCGCCTGGTCCAGGTCGACGCCGGCGATGCTGGCCACCGACGCGAGCCAGGCCAGCACGTCGCCGACCTCGTGCTCGCGGTTGGCGTCGTCCTCGAGCCGGAGCGCCCTGGCCAGCTCGCCGACCTCTTCGACCATCCAGCGGAACGTGCCGTCCACCCCGCGGGCCGCGTCGCGGGTTCGATAGGTCCTCCGGATCACGTCCTGGAACTCGCCCAGCTCCACGAGCGGCGAGTGTAGCGGTCGGACGCTATCCAGACGTTCATCGCCATGGCCCTTCCTGCATCACGGTCAGATCGGGCGACCGTTCCTGATGATGTCGTCGTTCGCGGCCCGCGATCCTCGTCGCGCGATCAGCGCGTCGACCTCATCGACGACCCGGGGGGTCAGCGGATCCGAGATCCACGCTGCATCGCTATCGGTTGCGAATACGTCAAACTACAGGCGGCAAGGACGGGCAAGGGAGGCAAACCGTTTTGAAGATCCCTGCGGCAAAGGTCGTGTTCGATCCACGGGACATAGCCCGAGTGCAAGAACTCGTCGCCGAGTCCCTGGAAACGGGTTCTCTCACGCTGGGGCCGGTCACCGGCCGGTTCGAGGAGGAATTCGCCGCACGTCATGGCGCGGCGCATGCCGTGGCCACCTCGAGCGGGACGTCGGCCCTCGAGATCATGCTCCGAACCGTCGGCGTCGAGGGCGGCGAGGTCGTCCTCCCCACGAATACCTTCTATGCCACCGCCGCTGCGGTGCTCCACGCCGGCGCCAGGCCCGTGTTCGCCGATATCTCGAGGGACACGTTCGCCCTGTCGGCCGCGACGGCGCGCGCTGCTCTGAGCCCTGAAACGCGAGCGGTCATCCACGTGCATATCGGCGGAGTCGTCTCTTCCGAGATCCGGGACATCCATGCGCTGTGCGAGGAGCGAGGGATCCCGCTCCTCGAGGACGCCGCCCACGCCGTCGGATGCAGCTTCGAGGGCCAGTTCGCCGGGACGTTCGGGATCGCCGGAGCCTTCTCGTTCTATCCGACGAAGGTGGTGACCTCCGGCGAGGGCGGGATGATCCTCACCGACAACGCCGAGCTCCGCGATGAGTACAAGATCTACCGGGACCAGGGGAAGGCGGCCTTCCTCGGGGGCGAACACGTACGCCTCGGTTCCTCGTGGCGGATGAGCGAGTTCTCCGCGGCGGTCGGGCTCGTCCACCTGGGCCGGATGGACGAAGCGATCGCTTCCCGCCGCAGAGCGGCACATCGCTACGACGCCGGGCTCGACCCGTTCCCCGGGTTGCGCCCACTGATCCCTCCAGCACCCTCTGTGTGCAACTACTACAAGTATGCGGTCATCTTGCCGGGCGATGTGGATCGGGATGTCCTCAAGAAGGTGATGCGCGAGGAGCACGGCGTGTCCCTCTCGGGCGAGGTCTATGCCCTCCCCCTCCACCTGCAACCGGTTCTCGCGCCGTACGCTCGGAGCGGGCTGCCGGTCGCGGAGGATGTGTGCTCCCGTCACGTGTGTCTTCCCCTCTACACAGGGATGACCGACGCGGAGGTGGACCACGTGCTCGGTTCTTTGAAGGCGACGATGCGCGGTCTCACCGACCGCGTGGGCTGAGCATGCGGGCAGCGGTCATCGGCGGTTCCGGGTTCATCGGGACCCACGTCGTGGCGAAGCTTCTGGATGCGGGCCACCAGGTCACGGTCGTGGACCGACATGCTCGGCAGGAGTTCCCGGAGGCGAAGTGCGTGCGTGCGGATGTCCTGGGACCCGGACTCGCCGAGCATCTCGATCAAGCCGAGGTCGTATTCCATCTGGCCGCGGAGGCCGACGTCGACGCGGGAGCACGCGATCCTCTGGAGATGACCCGGGTCAATGTCCTCGGCACCGCGGCCGCGCTGGAGGCCGCGCGGCAGATCCGTGCTCGAAGGTTCTTTCTGGCCAGCACGGTGTGGGTGTACGCGGCGGCCGACGGTGTTGACCCCGTCCCGGAGGATGCGGCGCTGCGGCCAGAGGCGGTTGACCACGTCTACACAGCAGGGAAGATCGCGTGCGAGATGCTGGTGTGCAGCTACCGGCGCTTGTACGGGCTCGACTACACCATCCTCCGCTACGGGATCCCGTACGGTCCGGGCATGCGGGAGGAACTTGTGATCCACCGGTTCGTACGCCAAGCCCTGGCGGGAGAGGCGATCACCATCTCGGGTGATGGGTCGCAGTACCGCCAGTACGTTTGGGTCGAAGACCTGGCTGACGCCCACGTCCTGGCTCTGTCCGATGGAGCGCGGAACCAGACGATCGCCCTGGAGGGGACGGAGCCCGTATCGATCCGCGACATCGCGGAGGCGATCCGAAGTCTGGTCGGCAACGTCGAGATCACGTACCAGCCTCCACGGCCCGGCGATTTCTCCGGACGGAGGATCGAGGCGAGACGCGCCCAGGAGATCCTCGGATGGAGACCCACCACGACCTTCGCCGAGGGCCTGCGCGAGTACGTCGCGTGGTACCGGCGACGATCTGAGCTCGCCGTCGGCGGCCGCCCGGCATGACGGCCGCGGCGGGCCGGGCCCGCCCGCATGCACTCATCCTCTCCGGATCCGTGGGGAAGGGACACGACACCGTGGCGGAGGCATGCGCCGAGGCACTGCAGACCATCGGCGTAGAGACGGACACCGTGGACTGCATGCACATGTTGGGGCCCATCTCGGGGCGGATCAGCGATGGCGTCTTCCGCTCCCTCATTGCCGTCCCCGGCCTCTACGACGCGTTCCACTTCACCCAGCTTCGCGGTGGGACCGGGCTCGTCGACGCCATGGACCGAGCCGCCTCGGCCAAGCTCGCCGAGCCTCTTCGGCGGCTCGTGGAGGATCGATCAGCGGAGCTCATCATCTCGGTCTTCGCAACCGGCGCGGGCGCCGTGGATCGGCTGAAGCGATTCGGTATGCCCCGCCTGCGATCGATCGTCTATTGCACCGACGCCGTGCCGCACCGGCTGTGGGTTCATCCCAACACCGACCTGTTCCTGGTGACCGACCAGGTCTCAGCGGCCTTCGTCAGGTCCCACCGTCCCGATGCCCAGATACGCGTGATCCCGGCCGCCGCAAGGCCGGAGTTCGACTCGGTTCCGTCGAGGGCGGATGCTCGTGATGGGCTGGGTGTACCGGCTGGGGCGACGTGTGCGCTCCTGATGGCCGGTTCCTGGGGGTTGGCCCGGCTGGATCGGATCGCGGACGCACTCGCCGCCGACGGTTTCGTGGTCCTGGCGGTGGCAGGGACGAACCAGCGATTGGCCAAGAGACTTCGGGCCCTCGCCGCTTCACGCCGCGGACTCGTGGCCTTCGGGTTCACCCCGCGGATCCCGGAGCTGATGTCGGCGGCAGATGTGGTCATCACGACCCCGGGGGACACCTGCACGGAGGCGCGCTTCCTCGGTCGGCCGCTTCTGCTCCTCGACACGATCCCGGGCCACGGTCGGGAGAACCTTCAGCTCGAGCTCACGCGGGGACGGGTCGCCGCGACGGTCTCCCGTCCCTCTACGGTGGTGGCGGCGGCGCGCCGCCTGCTGCAGGAGGTTGCCTCAGCTCCTCCGGCTCCTCACGTCGGGGGAAGGGAGTGGCGCGAGGCGTTCATCGCCGCGATCTCCTCGGTGGGGACGAACCCGGACCGGGCCTGTTGAGTGCGGCCGCGTCGATGGACGGGCGCGAAGACTGAGAGCCCGGCGAGGACTGTCACCAGACCGAGGCTCAGCACGACCGCGTCGACTCCGTGAGGGAAGCGCTCCCGGTAGAGCGTGAAGCTGACAACGATGGGACCCAGGGTCTCGACCGCCGAGAGCGCCGTGATGGCGGACGCCGCATTGACACGCTGGAAGGCTCTCTGCACGAGCGCCAGGGCTCCGATCGACAGCCCGACAAGCAGCCATGGCGAGGGACTCTCCGCCAGCACGACCACCCCCTGGAGTCCGAGGCTCGCCAAGCGGTCACCTATCTCCTTCGTGTAGACGGTGGCGGCCGCGTAGAGCGATCCGGCTGCGAGGCCGAACGCGATGCCAGATCGGGCTCGGAGCAGTATCCCAGCGAGCACCACCGCCACCCCGGCCAGCGCGAGCTGCTGGAGCACCGTCAGAGGGTGCCGGGAAGGAGTGATACCGGCGGCGGCGACAGCGGTGATCACGGCTCCGACCGCCACCAAGGCCACTCCAAGGATCTCGGATGGTCGGTATCGCTCGCCGAGCCATGCCGCGCCTAGGGCGGCCAGCAGCACGGTTCCCAGCGCGGCTAGGGGAACGACCAGGGCGACCGGAGCGATCGCCAGCCCCACCGCCTGTGCCACCCAAGCGCCTGCCTCGAGCAGCACCGCGCCCACCCACGACCATCGGGCGAGTAGTCGCAGGAGGACCGTCACGGTCCCGCCCTGGACGCGAACGGCCTGTCGCTTCTGCATCGCCGAAGAAACGGCGAAGCCGCAACCACTGAGCATTGCGAGGAATGCACCAAGGGCGATCATGTGCTGTGCTCCCGACCTGTTGGTCCTGATCTGATCCGGCCCTGATCCGAGACTAACGCCCTCCGCTAACGGAACGAGCATGATGGGTGGAATGGGGGGATCGGACGGAGATCGCAAGGGTACCGCGATGCTGCGGCGGGCGGGGACCGTCGCAGCGCTCGGGCTGCCCTACTGGGGGGTGTCGGTCGCTGCGGCTCCCGGAGCCAGCGCGCTGCTGGGCAGGTGGGTCTTGTACCGCGGAACCCCCGATCAGGGGCTCGCGCTGACGTTCGACGACGGACCGGATCCCGAGTACACGCCCGCGTTCCTCGATGCGCTCGGCGATCGCCGGGCCACGTTCTTCGTACTGGGGGAGCGGGTTCGAAGGTGGCCCGAACTGACCAGGAGATTGGTGAACGAGGGACACGAGGTGGCTTGCCACGGCGACTCCCATCGGCACCTGGCCGCGATGGGCCCGCGGAGGACCGAGGTGGACCTGCGCCGGGCCCACGCGTCGATCGCAGAGGTGACGGGCCGGGCACCGCGCTTCTACCGGCCACCCTACGGCGTGTTCAACCTGGCGGCGTGGACGGCCGCGCCGAGGCTGGGCATGCGACGCACACTGTGGTCGGCCTGGGCGAAGGACTGGCGACGACGCGCGACTCCCCAGCTCATCGCAGCCCGTTCCCTGGCCGGCGCCCAGCCGGGCGCCATCCTGCTGCTGCACGACGCGGACGGAAGTCCTGGGGCCCCGGCTCGGACGCTCCAGGCGCTTCCGGCGATCCTCGAAGGCATCCGTCGGCGCGGGATCGAGCTCGTCACGTTGAGCGACCTGGCGTCGGGCGAACCGGGTGCTAGCCACTCGGGGCGTTCTTCGCCGTCCTCGGGCACCGGCTGATCGAGAACGTTCAGCCCTCGACGAACGTCTTTAGGTTAGCCCCGGGCCCATCCAGCGTGCGCGGTAGCACCCTCGAGGTACGGCCGAGGAGCTCTCGACGATCGACGCCGGTGATTCTGGGGGCTAGCTAGGCTCGAACGTTGTGCTGACCTGCGAAAACGCTCAGAGTCGGGGGACCGTTGCGGCCCGGGTCAGACGCTCTAACGCGTTTGCCTTCTATGCGGCCCTAAGGAAAGGGCGACGGCCGCTCCCCGGCATCAGGTCGGGTCGTTCAGGTCCGGCGGGTGCGCTCTGATCCAGCCGAGCTCCCAGCGAGGGATTCGGTGGTGCGCGAGCGGAACGGGGGCGATCGGCGCCTGGGTGTAGTCGAAGCCCTGCGAGAAGTCGTAGGCGCCGGCATCGGCGCTCGTGAGCGCTGGGAGCCCGAAGGTGTGCTCCGCGTAGGCCAGCATCGAGGCGAACGATGCCTGGGTGGAATCGGTGTAGCCGGCCCGGGCGTAGGGGCTCACGATGATCATGGGCTCGCGGATCCCGAAGCCGGCCGGGGGCGGGACGTGGTCGTAGAAGCATCCACAGTCGTCGAAGGTGATGAAGATTGCCGTCGATCTCCACTCGGGGCCGTTTTCGATCGCGCTCACTACCGATCCCACCCAATTGTCCGCGGCCAGCATCGAGTAACCGTTGTGGCCGGAGTTCGGGCCGGATGGCTGTACGAAGGAGAGATTCGGAAGGTTCCCGCTCGCGGCGTCCGCGAGCACCTGCGTCGAGGGAACCAGGTCATTGAACTGGGGCCCGTAGATACAGTCGGCGAAGTACGGGCAGGCTGCCCATAGGTAGCCGGTGCCCTGCTGCACCGAGGTGCCGCCGGCGTAGACGCGCCACGGGAGGCCCGCGGCGTCCGCCCGGTCCAGGATCGTGGGGACCCAGCTCACCGGCGAGGCCTTGAAGGGACCGGAGCCGTCCTGGCGGGGCACGCATGCCGGCACGGAGGTCGGTGGCCCGGTCGCGCTCCACGGAGCCTGCCCGTTGCTGTCGCACCCCCAGCCGGGCGCGGCCTGGCCGGGGGGTGCCGGGAAGGGATTGTCGCCGGTGAAGTTATCGGTCTGACCGGCCAGCAGATCCAGATGCGACCCGAAGCTCGCCATGAGGCCCTGCGCGAAGGTCGCATCGGAGACGGCGAAACCGCGGGCCAGCGCCGCGATGTTGGGGATCTGGGACGGCTGGTACTGCGTGTAGCACGCGTAGCTGGTGGAGCTGTCGCACCCGGCGAGCTTCGAGAACCCGTCCATCTTGCCGCCGTCGACGGCGGTGGTCTGGCCC
>DHWS01000120.1 GCA_002413305.1 Actinobacteria bacterium UBA5176
GCCAGCCGTTGCTGGGTTGTCTGCAGACCGACCTGCTCCTGGTCGTACCGCTCGACGAGCAGGTCGAGCTGAAGGTTGAGCGTGGTCAGCTGGGCTTCGGCCGCAGAGACGTCCTGTCCGGTGACCGGCGCAGCGTGGGCGATGGCCGTGACGGCCGTCGCGGAACAGATCCCGGTCAGGAGTGCGAGGAGGGCTCCGGTTGCTCGCCGGGTTCCTCCGGCACGAGAAGTCGTTCGATGCTCACGCATGACAAACGGCTGCCCCAGCAGCCGGCGTCTGACTCTACGGGGGATGGAGGCGAAAGTCACGCCTTCACGTCGCCAAGGTCCCTCTCGATCAGGGCCATACGGCGGTCGCGATCCCGATGGCCGGCGAGCGCTCGCCGGTCGGCCAGTCCATCCCAGGGGACGAACAGGACGATGACGGTGAGGGCCCACGCGCTGTAGTCGAGGTGCATGGTCAGCCCGATACCCAGGTGGAGGGCCACGACCGCGGGGACGAAGAACCACGCCGAACGTGGCCACCGCAGGACGAGGGGAAACCCGAGCTCCGCGACGAAGGTTCCGGACGCCGCGAGGTGGGACAGGATCGGATGGCTGGCCAGGAAGATCGCCGGCCCGATCGGCCGGGGATTCTGGTCGCTGATCCCGTACAGCACCCACCGCAGGTTGTCGCTCAGGAACCACGCGGGCCCGGAGTAGATCAGCTTGTTCAGCCCGGAGAAGAAGTACCCGCCTGCCACGACGATCATCGCGGTTCGAACGGGCCACCCATAGCGGGGCGACGGTGCCGGCGGCCGGAGATTCGTCCATCGGGCGCGAAGGGACCACGCATCGGCCGTCGGGGCGAACAGGAGGGGGAACAGCCCGAGGAGGAGGAACGTCTCGTTGTGCATCGGCTGGCCCACGCTCGCCCACATGCCATTCAGGAACAGCGACCCCACCCAGGCGACGGGGAGCGCCACGGAAGCGAAGAGGCCGGCGGCGCCGAACAGGCACGCGAGCACGGAGACCACCTGGACGGCGAGGACCCAGTGTGCCGAGGGCATGCCGGGGAACATGCGCATGAACGAGATCGGCCGGAACAGGACGCGCGGCTGGCCGGCCAGTTCGAGATACATCGGTCGACAGAGCCGCCCCGCCAGGACCAAACAGAGCCCGATCCGCACCCCGGCCAGCCGCTGCGCGTCGCCGGGAACGAAGATCCAGCGCTCGATCCGCCCCACCGCCGAGGTCGGACGATCATCGACAGACATAATCGAGCCTCCTCGGCGGGGGGCGGGCCGGTCTGGCTCCCTTCCTGGGGAGCGCGGTCCAGGTGACCCGGTACAGCCGAAGCGCGACCGCCGGGCCGTCGACGCGGCGCACCTCGGCCAGCCACGCCTCGCAACTCGCCCGCTTGGCGTCGGGCGACAGGTGGCGGAATCCGTTCATGATCAGACCGAACCCCTGATAGGCCCGCGGGAGGGCCGTGAAGACCACCCCCGCCTCGCGTCCCCCCGGGAGGACGGCGTCGGCCGTCCAGATGAACCGGGTCTCGTGACGGACGCGGCTGAACAGCCGGAAGCCGGTGAGCGGCCAGAGCTCGAGCCCGAAGACGGAACAGAGCAGGAAGGCGGCGAGGAACCCTCGAACCAGCCACCGAGCCGGCGCGGGGACCCCAGCCGGCGGGGCCGTCGATCCCGTCCGGTCTGTCGGCCGGGCGACGTCCTCCGGGATCGATCCCGGCTCGACGCCCCGTCCGCGGTCCACTCTCCCGCCCTCCCTCGCTCCCGCCTCGCCGAATCGGCCGCCGCCTCGACCTGCCTATCTTTGACCCTTCTTGGGAATGGCGCCGGGCCCTGCCGTGGCCCGCGGGCTGCTCACCCCAACCGAAAGACCGTCACCCCATCCACCACCAGGGGCCGGATCCCGACGAGCGCTTGCACGCGGCCGACGGCTGCCGGGTCCGGCCTCTCGACCAGGATCACGCCGACCCCGGCCCGACTCAACCAGGAACGGATCACCCCGGGGTCACCGGCATGCACGGGACGTCCGTACACCAGCCGGCGCACCGCCGCCGGCAACTCCGGGTGGAAGGTGCCGACGTACGCGTCGGCGAGCCGGTAGGAGAACCCGGCTTCGACCTGCCACACGGTGGGGAACGCGACGTCCTGCAGTTGAACAGGACCGGGCGGCGGGCCGGCCACGACGAACACGTTCCGCCCCGCCAGGATGTTCCCCGACCCTCGGATGGCGAACGCCGGGCTCGGGATGGTCGAGGTCCAGGTCCCGAACCACAGTGCGGGCAGGGCCGCCGCAAGGATCAGCCCGGCCGCGGCCCATCGCCGCACCGAGGCCGGCCGGTCCGCGAACCACGCGCCGGCACCCACCGCGGCGATCAGCCAGAAGAACACCGTGAGGCGCTGGGGAAGGGCCAGGCGGAGGATCGGAACGTGGCGGAGGGCCAGCCACGGTGTGGGAAGCGTGGTCCCGCCGATCTTGACCATCCCCACCGCGCACGCCAGGGAGACGAGCGCCACGATCGCCATGGCTTGTACCGCTCGCTCCTTCCGCCGCCGCCACCCGAGAAGGCAGAGAACGATCGCCAGCGGTGCCTGGAGGCCCGCGACCGCCCAGGCCGGCAAGCCCCCGGGCGAGGACGCCGCCGTCGTGCCGGCGGTACGGGAGGCCCCAGGTGCGGGTGCTTCCCCTTGGGCGGTGGAGGCGCTCGATCCGGCGGCGGACCGGACCAGCGTTGCCTGCTGCCCGATGCGGCCGACTGGTGACACGGTCCCGGCTGCGCCCAGCACCACCGGCGGGTGCGGTCGGGCGAACGCGGTGAACAGCAAGGGACCGGCCAACAGCGCGGCGACCAGGTAGGCCAGGGCCGCCAGGCCGACGGTCCGGCCGACGACCGCTCGGCGGTCCCGCTCCAGAGCCCAGAGCGTGAGGAGGGCCACCGATCCGAACACGGTTGCCGTGGCGACCACCTCTGTCGAGATGCCGAGCTGGGCAGCCAGCACCAACCCGAGCGACACGACGAACGCCACCGGGCCGATCGACCCTTCGAGCTTGCGCACCACGAGGTACGCGGCCAGCGGCACCAGCGCGATCAGTGTGAGGTTCAGGTGACCGATGGAGGCCTCGGTCACCTCGAGCGGGGAGAGCGCGAACACCAACCCTCCGAGCACGGACGGCCACCAACGGTGCGTCACGCGGCGCACCAGCAGGTACGTCGTCCACCCGGCCGTGACCGGCCCCAGGATCGCCAGGGCGTTGAACGCGGCGAAGACGCCGACCAGGTGCGTCACCGGTGCCAGCGCGATGCCGGGCGTCGGGATGCTTGTCGTCCAGGCGAGGTTCGTCCCTCCGGGCGCGAATACCTCATGCGTGTACAGGGGCAACCCACCGTGGGCCAGCGCGTGCGGCCACCACCCCAGCGCCCAGAGGAAGATCGCACCGTCGGAGGGGCTGCTCGCCAGCAGCCGACCGGGACGGACCGGGAGCAGTCTGGGGAGCAGCGAGGCGCAGAACACCGCCGCGTAGGCCGCCAGCGCTCTCAGGTGACCCGGTCGCGATCCGTCGTCCGGGCCGCTGCGGAACCGACGTGGCCACGCATGTGTGGGCATTGTACGGGCGGCCGGGTTCGAGCGGGTGGGAATCGTCGAGCTACCCGGGCCGGTTCCCGGGCCGCGATGCCGAGGGATCGACCGAGCATGCCTTCGCTCCGACGAGCCGGCCCAGCCGGTCCCGGTGCCCGGCGGTCCACTGGTACACACGCTCCGTGGTGGCCGGCGCTGCGGCGAGGATCGCGGCGAGACCCTTTCCGGCCGGCAGGAGCCGAAGCAGGGGCGGCGCGGCCGCTCCCGCCGAGTACGTGCGACCGTCCGGCAAGACCAGGTGCCACGATGCCATGCGTCGCTCCTCGGTCATCCCGGGCAGGTACCGTATGGCTTCCTCGCTCTGGAGGGCGACCGGACGGACCCTTCCTCGTCGATCCCAGGAGAGGAACTTCGACACTGCCCAGCGGCAGAATCCGCAGTCCGAGTCGAACAACAGCACGGCGGCGTCCATGGTTCGAGCGTAGCGGGTCGGGGGAGGCGCGGCCGGCCGGCCCGCCGGTAGAGTCAGGGCCGTGAGCCGCGCGCAGGCACCAGCCGGCCATCGAGTACCGACGTCACCCCGGGCTCGTTGGTGCCTCGGCGTCCTGGTGGCCGGCGATCTCGTCTTCGCCGTCCTGGCCGGAGCGCCGAACTCACCCCTCACCACGCCGCTCCCGGCGGGCGCCCAACCTCCGTCGTGGGCCACCGGCCTGGCAAGCTCCCTCGGACTGCGGCACCTTGGCCGGCCGGAGATCGTGGTGGCGGCCCTCGCGGTCGTGGTGGGGATGCTCGGAGCCTTCGGCTTCCTGCTGGCGGAGGCACACGGGAACCGGGTCAGGGCCGGGGCCGTGCTGGCTTCGGCCGCCATCTGCCTGGCCATCTCGGCCGCGGCCCCCCTACTCCTGTCCAGAGATGCCATCAGCTACCTGTCCTACGCTCGGGTCGCGACCGAGCACCACCGCGACCCGTACCTGATCGCACCGGCCGCGTTCCGAAGCGACCCGTTCGTAGCCGTTACCTCTGCGCAATGGCTGCACGTGCGAGCGCCGTACGGGCCGGCCCTGATCCTGGTCGGCGAAGGGGTCGCCCGGGCGTGGCCGCGGTCGCCCGGGGCGGCGATCCTGGCCTTCAAGCTGCTGGCCGCCCTGGGCGTGGGGGTCGCCACGGCCTCCGCGGCGACGGTGGCGCGGGCGGTCCGGCCCGGCAGGACCGCCTTGACGACCGCCGCCGTCGGCCTCAACCCGGTCGTGCTGATCCACACGGTCGGAGGGGGGCACGCGGACGCGCTGATCGCGGGGGCGCTCGCCGGGGCGCTGGCCCTCGCGGTGGGTGGGCGGGGAGCAAGGAGCCGGTGGGGACGGACACTGGGAGTCACGGCGCTGCTCACCTTGGCGAGCCTCGTGCGGGTGGTGGTCGCACCCGTGCTGATCCTGTGGCTCTGGTGGGTGCTCTCGGGGGCCCGGTCCCGCGGCAGGATCCGACAGGCCGCGGCGCACCTCGGCGTCGTGGCGATCCTCTGGGCCGGGCTGTGGGCCCCGTTCGTGACCGGATGGCGCGCCTTCGCCTCGGTGCCGAACCAGACAGGGATCGAGGCCTGGGCGAGCCCGGCCCATCTGATCGCCCGCGGTGCGCACGCCCTGGTTGGGGGGCCGCTCGGTCCGCAGGCCGGAAGGATCGCCGAGGACGTCATCCTGGCCCTCTTCCTCGCCCTGTTCGCCATCCTGTTCGCTCGGGCCATACCCCGTCGTTCACCACCGCGACGGTCCGACGACGGGGCCTCGGCGCTGGCCGGCGCGTGGGGGACGGTGACGCTGCTGCTGGCGCTCTCGCTCGCTTGCCTCCTCCCCTGGTACGCCGTGTGGTTCGCACCCTTCTTGGGGATCCTGGAGGATGGCACGCTCATCGCGATCGGCGCAGTGGCGACTGGGGTCCTCGCGCTCACGCTGATCCCCGCGGACCCAGCCCACGGGCTCAGCACGTGGGGCGTGATGCTGGGCGTGCACTATGCGGCCGCGCCCGTCCTGCTGGCGCTCTTCGTCATCGCCGGCGTTCGTCTGCTGACGGAGCCACTGCCGGTAGCTGTGTCAGCACCACGGCGAGGTCTACCTGCCCCCGTGGGGCAAGGCCAAGCAGTGGATGCTGTCGGTGCAGCCCACGGTCGAGGGAGCCGACCGGATCCCGGTGAACGTCCAGGCGTTCGCCGAAGCGGTCATCGACTGAAACCGGCCCACGGCGACATGCCAGAGGCCCGAACGATCGTCTTCTTCCCCGAGGGGGCGTTCGGCCCCACGAACAACTGCGTGGGGATCGGCCAGGTCCTCCGCCGTCGCGGGCACCGGGTGGTGTTCGTCGTCGAGGAGTCCTTCGCGGGAACCCTGGAGGCGCGCGGGTTCGAGGAGGCCCGCATGCGACTGGGACCGCCGCCGGAGGTCGAGGAGGCCCCCGGCCAGTTCTGGAAGGACTTCATCCGGGAGACCGCGCCAGAGTTCCGCAAGCCGACGATCGAGCAACTCTCGACGTTCCTGCAGCCGACATGGCAGGCGCTGATCGATGGCTCCCGGTATGCGAACGCCAGGCTGGAGGAGATCTTCGACCAGCTTCGCCCGGACGCGATCGTCGAGGACAATGTCGTCGCCTTCCCGGCGGTGGCGGCCAGCGGGCGGCCGTGGGTTCGGATCGTCTCCTGCAACCCGCTCGAGGTGCGTGACGCGGAGCTGCCGCCGCCGTACTCGGGTCTTCCGGCGAACGATCGAACCGGCTGGGACGCGTTCAGGGCGGAGTTCGACCGGACCCACCGGCCCATGTGGGAGGCGTTCGACACATTCGTCCGCCAGGCCGGCGCGCCGCCGCTCCCCGACGTCGAGTTCATGCATGCGTCGCCTTGGCTCAACCTGTACGTCTACCCGAGCGAGGTGGATTACGCGCGGTCCCGGCCGCTCGACCCCACGTGGCACGCGGTGGGGTCCTCCGTCCGCGAGCCGGAGCCGGGCTTCGCCTGGCCGCCGGGGTTCGAACCGGGAGGCGACCGGCCGCTCGTCTACCTCTCGCTGGGGTCGCTGGGCAGCGCCGACGTGGAGCTGATGAAGCGTCTCTTGGAGGCGCTGGCGGAGGCGCCCTACCGTCTGATCGTCAGCAAGGGACCACAGGCGAAGCTATTCGAACTGCCGCCGAACGCGTGGGGCGACGAGGTCGTGCCGCAGCCGGCGATCCTGCCCGGTGTCGATCTGGTCATCACCCACGGGGGGAACAACACGACGACCGAAGCGCTGCACTTCGGCAAGCCCACCGTGGTGCTCCCACTGTTCTGGGACCAATACGACAACGCACAACGCCTCGACGAGCGGGGCCTCGGCGTGCGGCTGGACACGTACCGGTGTTCCCGGGCGGAACTGGGAGCGGCCATCGCCCGGATGCTCGCGGACGCCGAGGCTGGAGCGCGCCTCCGGGCCCTGGCCGCGCGGCTCCAGTCGGACCCCGGGGTCGTTCGCGCGGCCGATCTGATCGAACGCGTCGCGGCCGCGGGGACACCCGTCGGTCGTTGAGGGACGTGCGGCCACCAGGGAACGGCGTGTATCGAAGGTGGACCTGGGGCGAGCGGCTCGCCGACGCGTCGGCCGTGAACGAGCTGGCCGCGCAGATCGGAAGGGACCGCTCAGCCCGCGGGCTCGCGGGTACGCGGCGCGGCCACCACGCCGCTCTGGTAGCCGTTCGCCACGATGCACATGAACTGGTGCACCGCGCTCTCGGCGCTGGACAGCGGCCCCTGCCGGTACCCCCGCGACGCGAGCCCCCGCTGCACCGATTCGCACGCCGCCCAGTCCTGCCGGTTGGTGAGGTCCCAGAAGTCCACCGCGTACGAGGGGTCGAACCCCGGCCCGGCCAGGGCAGAGCGCGGGAACAGCCACTCGCACTCGACGAACGTGCGATCTGGGGCAAGCGCCTCCAGCCGATGCGTCATCACGTAGTCGGGATGCGCGCTGACTAGGAGGTTCGGGAACAGGCCGACGTAGTGCACGTACCGCCTCAGGTCCTCGGGCAGGCCGGGGAGGGGTTCGGAACCGCTCCGCCCGGTGAGGGACATGGTCTCCGCATGGTCCATGAGCACCATCGAACCGCCCGCCCACGCGCCGTCGGGCTCGTAGGTCTCTCCGCTGTCCGGCGGGGTGACCTTGCACAGCTCGGGATGGATCTGCGTGCAGTGGTAGCACTCGTGGTAGTTCTCGACGATCGACTTCCAGTTCGCGGCCACCTCGTAGGTGTGCGTGGCGGCCGGGAGCAGATCCTCGGGCCGATACCGGCCCAGAAGGTGCTCCAGCGTTGGACCCAGATGCTCGGGCAGGGGCGGCGCGTCGCCGGAGGCGTTGACGAAGACCCACCCGTGCCATTCCTCCACGCGAACTGCGACGAGGCCGTCGTGCACGGGATCGTCGGCGTCCAGTTCGTCGAACTTCGGGTTCGAGCGGAGCGTGCCGTCCAGCCCGTAGACCCAGGCGTGGTAGGGGCATCGGATCGCGCGGCGGTTCACACCCCTTGCTCCGCACGGGAGGAGCTCGTGCCCGCGGTGCCGGCAGACGTTGAAGAAGCCCCGGAGGGCGCCGTCGTCGCCCCGGGCCAGCAGGATGCCTTCCTCACCGACCCGGACCGCGGCCTGGTCGCCGGCATCGGACAGCGACGTGGCCCGCCCGGCGCAGACCCAGGAGCCCTCGAAGAAGTGCTCGCGCTCCCACGCGAGGACCGTCTCCGACGTGTAGGCCTCGCCCGGCAGCGTCCGGGAGCGGCCGAGGGGCCGGGTGACGGGTTCGAGCAGCGCGGGATCGATCGGTGCCCGGTGCCGGGTGCGGGTGCTCATGCTCGCGCCGCCGGGGGCGGCGGGACCCGCCCACCACCGCCCTCAGGACTTGCCTCGGAGAGCGTTCGTTGCGCCAGCATCGCCCTTCAGCATAAATTGAACCGCCATTCCGGAGCAGGCCGACGACCGGGTCCCCAATGCGTTTCGGTTGACATAGCTGCGTCTCAGTGGACGCGCTGGTCGTGCCCCGGCGGAAGCGGACGGACGGTCTGTCTGGCCTGAGTCGGTAACCCCCCTTGTGGCGCTGGATGGCGCCCCTCACCGGTCCCGCGTGCGGTCAACCGCCCGGGAGCGCAGCGCTCAGGACCTGTTCCGCCACCCGGACGCCGCTTCGCAATGCGCCCTCCATCAGGGCCGAGAACCGGCCGGCGGTATGCTCACCGCAGAAGAACAGCGGCGGCAGCGGGCGGGCCAGGACCTCCTCGACCGGGCCGCCGGGGGCGGTGACCGAATACGCCGCGCCCACCCACGGGTCCTCGTCCCACGTCGAAAGGACGGCACCCGCTTCGTCCAGCTCGAGGTCCGGTCGCAGTCGGCCGAGGGACCCGACCCACGCGTCCGGGCCGGCGGCGACCCGGAGGCGATCGAGAGCTGAGGCGGAACCGGCGAAGCAGCTCACCACCGGCTGGATCGTGCCGGCCTCCCCCTTCGCCGTCCAGGTCCAGTACCGCTCGGGGACCGACAGCACCGCGCTGGGGGGAGCGGGCCTGGCCAGCGGGACGAAGAGCTTCGCGGCGTGGCCGTACTGGATGGCTTGGAACGCCTCCCAGACGTGGGCCGGGAGGGCCGGTTCGAACCGGATACGGCCGAGGACGTTGGCGGGGACCGAGACGATGCAGGCGTCCGCCTGGGCCTCCGCGGTCCTGCTCGCAGCCCGGACCCCGGTGGTCGTCCACGCGATGCGTTCGACCGGGCTGTCCCGGCGGACCGCATCCCCGAGCCGGGCGGCGATGGCCAGCGCCAGCCGCTGGTTGCCGCCCGCCACGCTCGGGCACGGATCGCGCGACAGCCCGGCCAGGCCTTCCAGCTGGCCGGCGTCGACCCGATCGGCCGGCGCCGCGCACGAGACCTCCAGCCGGGCCTGGATCGCCTCTCGAGCCCCCTCGCGGATGGGCAGCGCGCGCAGGAAGTCCGCCGCCGTGACGCTGGGTGGGCGGGTCTGCAGCGCCTCGGCCACCAGCGCGGCCGCCTCGACCAACGCGTCGCGCTCGACCCCCAGCCCGCCGCGCGGCTCGCGGTCACCGTACGCCATGCCCTTGTCCCACAACTCCAGGCCGAACCGCGCGGCCATCTCGCGCATGACCGTGTAGCCGGGGAGGACGAACTCGGCCCCCATCTCGACAACGGCGCCGCTCGGGAGCTCCCGCGACCAGACCCGCCCGCCCACCCGGCCCCGGGCCTCGAGGACGACCACTTCCTCCCCGGCGTCGTGGAG
>DHWS01000032.1:0-8571 GCA_002413305.1 Actinobacteria bacterium UBA5176
CTGCGCCACGCCTCCGACGAAGCGTATCGAGCGGTGGCCGAACCTGCGGAAGGGACCGTCCTGACCGTGCTTCGAGACGGGGCGGCCGCTGCCGAGGAAGGAATCGGGCGGGTCGCCGACGTGCTGGCCCGCGCGCTTGAGGCCGCCCGCCACTCGCTGGCCCAGACGAGGGAGACCCTGCCGGAGCTCCGCCAGGCCGGCGTGGTGGATGCGGGCGGCAAGGGGATCGTGCTGCTGTTGGACGCGCTGCTGGCGGCGGTTCGGGGTGAGCGACCGAACGAACCGGTCGGCCCGCTCGGACCAGTGGGCGCGCCAGAGGCCGCCCCGCAGGCCCCGTTGGACTTCCCGTTCGAGGTGCAGTACCTCCTGCACGCCGAAGAAGATGCGGTCCCGGAGCTCCGCCGCGCGCTGGCCGAGCTGGGCGACTCCCTGGTTCTGGTCGGCGGGGGCGGAGCGTACCGCGTGCACGTCCATACGGATAGGCCGGACGACGTTCTGGCGGTGGCGCAGCGTACCGGCGGGGCCCACGACGTGTCGGTCGTCCACCTCGAGGGCCGGGCGGCCGAGTGCGCCGCCGGGCCGGCCCGGGCGGTCCAAGTGGCCGAACAGGCCAGCGGGCTGGTCGCGGTGGCCGAAGGATCAGGTCTGATTCGGGCGTTCCGTTCGCTCGGAGCGGTCGTCGTGGCCGGGGGGCCGGGCAACAACCCTTCGGTCGGGGCGCTCGTCGAGGCCGTGGAGCGGGCTCCCGGGGCGTCGGTCCTGATGCTCCCGAACCACCCGAACGTGATCCCGGCGGCCGAGCGCGCTGCGGGCGAGGCCTCGAAGGAGGTCCACGTGGTCCCGGCGGGTTCGATCGTGGCGGGGATCGCCGCGGCGACCGCGTTCGATCCGCTGGCCGGCCTGGAGGCGAACGCCGGATCGAGCGACGAGGCCGCCCGCTCGGTGCGGAGTGGGGAGCTGGTCCCTGCCGTGCGGGACGCCGACACGCCGGCCGGTCCGGTGCGCAGAGGTGGGTGGCTGGCCATGGCCGATGGACGGGCGGTCGCGGCGGGCCTTCCGGTGGCCGATTCGGCGGTCACGTTGCTCCGGAGCCTGGTCGGCGAAGGCGCCGAGCTGGTTACCCTGGTCGTGGGGGCCGACGCTTCGGAGGAGGACGCCACGGCCGTCCGGCGGGCCTTGATGGAAGCGTTCCCCGACCTTGAGCTGGAAGTGTTGGACGGTGGCCAGCCCCGCTACCCGTTCCTGATCGGGGTGGAGTGAGCCAGGTCGCCCCGCCCCGCCGGCTGACGCTCGCCAGTTCGATCGAGGCGGTCGACCGGCAGCTCGCCGGTCGACGGACCGGATCCCGGACGAAGGGCCCGCCCGCCGCCCTGGTGCTGGCCGCCGGGCTCGGCATCGAAACGGTCGGCGACCTGCTTCGGCATTACCCCCGGCGCTACATCGACCGGTCGGCAACGGTGCCCATCGGCGAACTGCGGTTCCGCCAAGGACAGGACGTGACGATCATCGGCCGCGTCCAGCGGGTCGACAAGCGGCTCACCCGCCGCCACCAGACGATGGTCACGGTCGTCGTCCACGACGGAACGGGACGCTTGGAGCTGCCGTTCTTCAATCAGCCGTGGACCGCTTCCCTGTACCGGGAGGGGCTGGAGCTCGCGGTCAGCGGCCGCGCGGGGACCTACCGAGGCCGCCTCCAGCTCCAGAACCAGGAGCTCGAGGTCCTGCGCGGCGACGAGGCCGAGACCGTGCATACCGGGCGGATCATCCCCGTCCATCGGGCGACCGAGGGTGTCTCGCCGCGGACCATCCGAGAGCTGGTCCACCGGGCCCTGCAACAGCTCGGCCGGATCCCGGAGCCCTTCCCCCCGGATGCGCTAGCGGGCGAGGGCTTGGTCGATGAGGACCGCGCCCTCCGCTGGATCCACTTCCCGGATGACGAAGAACAGCGGGTCCAGGCGATCGAGCGCCTGAAGTTCGACGAGCTATTCACGCTGGAGCTCGGGGTCGCCTACCGAAAGCACCGCATCGAACGGGCCGCCCGGGGCGTCGCGCACGATCCGGCCGGCGAGCCGGGGGAGCGGCTGCTGACGCACCTGCCGTTCGAACTGACCGCCGCCCAGCGCCGGGTCATGGCGGAGATCGCCTCGGACATGGCAGCGCCGAAGCCGATGAACCGGCTGCTTCAGGGCGACGTCGGTTCGGGAAAAACGGTGGTCGCGCTCCACGCTGCCCTGGTCGCCGTCGGGTCCGGCCACCAGGCCACCATCATGGCGCCGACCGAGGTCCTGGCAGGGCAGCACCGCCGGAGCGTGGCCTCCCTCCTGGACCCGATCGGAGGCCGGGACCTGACCGCGGCCGCCGGGACGAAGCCGCTCGCCGACCCCGCCCAGGCCAGCCTGCTGGACGGGCCGTCCGACGAACCTGAGACCACCCCAGAGCCCGCCGTGGCCGGGAAGCCCATCACGTACGCGCTGCTGACCGCCGCCGTCACCGGGAGGGACCGGCAGCGGGTGCTGGACGGGGTGGCGAACGGCGAGGTGGACCTCGTGGTGGGCACGCACGCACTGGTCCAGGAAGGCGTGACGTTCGCCGACCTCTCGCTGGCCGTGATCGACGAGCAGCACCGGTTCGGCGTGCACCAGCGGGTGCTCCTGAAGGAGAAGGGCGCCCATCCCGACGTGCTCATCATGACCGCCACGCCGATCCCGCGGACGCTGGCGCTCACCTACTACGGGGACCTCGACGTGAGCGTGCTGGACGAGCTGCCGGCCGGGCGCCGTCCCGTCCGGACCCACGTGGCGCGGGGAGAGCCGGAGCGGGCGCAGGCCTACCGGCTGGTCCGGGACGAAGTGGCCGCCGGGCGGCAGGCATTCGTGGTCTGCGCGGCCATCGACGAGGGCAACCGCCTGGAGGTCAAGGCGGCCGAAGCGGAAGCCGAGCGGCTCCAGAAGGACGTGTTCCCCGACCTGCGGATCGGGCTGCTCCACGGCCGGATGCGCCCCGCCGAGAAGGAGTCGGTGATGGCGTCGTTCCGCGATGGCCAGGCAGATCTGTTGATCGCCACCACCGTGATCGAGGTGGGCGTCGACGTCCCGAACGCCACCGTCATGCTCGTGGAGAACGCCGAACGGTTCGGCCTGGCGCAGCTCCACCAGCTCCGGGGGCGGATCGGCCGGGCCGGGTTCGACTCGCACTGCGTGCTGTTCGACGAGAGCGGTCCCGACAACGAGGAGGCGCGGCAGCGACTGGAGGCGATGGCCGCGACCACGGACGGGTTCGTGCTGGCCGACGTCGACCTGCGCCTGCGCGGCGAAGGGACGTTGTTCGACATCAAGCAGGCGGGCATGCCGGACCTGAAGCTCGCCAAGCTCGCCGAGGATGCCGAGCTCGTGAAGCGGGCCCGGGTGCGGGCGTTCGAACTCATCGGCCGCGATCCCGACATGGACGTCCACCCGGAGCTGCTGGAGACGCTCCGGCAGGCCTTCCGGGGCGAGGCGATCGAGTGGCTGTTCCGCAGCTGAGGTCCTGATGAGGGTGATCGCCGGCTCCGCGAAAGGGGTCCGTCTGGCACATGTCCCCGCCGGGACCCGCCCCGTCTCGGACCGGGCCCGGGAGGGCCTGTTCTCGAGTCTCGGCCAGGGGGTGGTGGGAGCCCGGGTCCTGGACCTGTTCGCCGGGACCGGGGCGATGGGGATCGAAGCCCTCTCCCGAGGGGCGTCGAGCGCGTTGTTCGTCGACTCCTCGCCGGCGGCCGTCCGGGTGATCGGCGAGAACCTCCGACGGGCCCGGAGGGTCTCCGCCGGCACGATCCGCCGGCAGGACGTCCGGCGGACGATTCGTCAGGATCCAGGGCAGTTCGACCTGGTGATCCTGGACCCGCCGTACGCCGTCCCGCCCACAGAGCTCGACGGGGTCATCAGCGAAATCGCAGGTCAGGGCGTGGTTTCGGCCGGCGGCAGGGTGGTCCTGACCCGGCCCGCGAAGGGTTACACGCCTGTGATTCCGTTAGACTGGCTGCTCGTCAAACGGCTTTCCTACGGCGAGGCCGTGATCGCCGTGTTCCAGATCCCGTAGATCGCACAGGAGGGCATCTGCAGGTGGGTCTCACCGCGCTGTGTCCGGGGACCTTCGACCCCGTTACCAACGGCCATCTCGATATCATCCAGCGGGCCAGCCGCTGCTTCGACATGGTCGCCGTCGGGGTGCTCGAGAACCCCGGCAAGGAGCCCCTGTTCTCGGTCGAGGAGCGGGTGGCCATGTTGAAGGAGGCGCTGGCGGAGGTGCCGAACGTCGAGATCGCCTCGTTCTCCGGGCTGCTCGTCGACTACGCGAGGGAACGGGGGACGACGATCGTGGTGAAGGGCCTCCGAGCGGTCACCGACTTCGACTACGAGCTGCAGATGGCTCAGATGAACAGTCAGATGGGCGGGGTGGAGACGTTCTTCGTCTCGACCAGCCCGCAGTGGTCCTACCTCTCCTCGTCGCTGATCAAGGAAGTGGTGCGCTTCGGCGGCGACGTGTCCAGGCTCGTCCCGCCGGTGGTCCTGGAGCGCCTGCAGGAGAAGCTGGCCGGGATGAGGGGTGACTGAGGCGTGGACCTGAGCGCGAGGATGCAGCAGATCGAGGAGCTGATCGAGGAGGCGAAGTCCATGCCGCTCTCCTCCAGCGTGCTGGTGAACAAGCAGGAGATCCTCGAACTGCTCGACGCGGCCAAGCACGAGCTTCCCGAAGAGGTGAAACAGGCCCGGTGGATCGTGAAGGACCGGGAGGAGCTTATGGCCAAGGCCCGGCGGGACGGGGAGGCCATCGTGCAGCGCGCCCACCATGAGCAGGCCCGCCTGGTCTCCGAGGAGGAGGTCGTCCGGGCGGCGAACGAGGAGGCCGAGCGGCTCCTGGCGGACGCCCGCGAGCAGGCCCGCCTGATCCGCCTGGAGGCCGAGGACTACGTGGATGCCAAGCTCGCCCAGTTCGAGATCGCCCTGGACAAGACGCGGTCGGAGCTGGAGAAGTCGATCGGGCAAGTGCAGCGCGGCCGGGAGAAGCTGCGCGGCGTCTCCCCGGCCCAGGAGGAGTTCGGCGGCGAGGAGTACGCGGAGGAGGAGGCGTGACAGCCGTGGCGATCGAGCTCGACGTCCGAGACCTCGTCGGCCAGCCGGGAGCCTCCCGCGCCGTTCGGGTGGCCGAACACGTCCCCGGGCTGGCCACCCCGCTGGCCACCGTTCCCGAAGAGCGGCCCGTCGGGGCCGAGCTGCTGCTGGAGAGCGTGGTCGAGGGCGTGCTGGTGAGCGGTCCGATCGAGGGCGTCATGACCATGCACTGCGCGCGCTGCCTGAAGCCGTTCGAGACGCAGTTCCACCTGCCGGTACAAGAGCTGTTCGCCTTCGGGGCGAGCCCCGACGACGACGAATACCCGCTGGTCGAGGGGTTCCTCGACCTCGAACCGATGATCCGTGACGCCGTGGTCTTGGCCATGCCGTTCTCCCCGCTGTGCCGGGAAGACTGCCTCGGCCTGTGCGCACGGTGCGGAGGCGACCGCAACCTGGGCGAGTGTGCCTGCGAGCCGGAGTCCGACCCCCGCTGGTCCGTGCTGCGGGACCTGGATCTGGACCTGGATCTGGACCTGCCCGACGGGCCGGGTTCACCGGGCTGAGCGGACCGTCGGACCACGAACGATACGAGAGGAGCGAAACCGTGCCAACGCCCAAACGGAAGATGGGCCGCGCGCCCACCCGGCAGCGGGCTTCCCAGTGGAAGGCCACGCCGCCGACGTACGCGGAATGCCCGCAGTGCCACCAGCCGAAGCTCCCGCACCGCGTGTGCGCGAATTGCGGCTACTACGCGGGACGGCAGGCGATCGAGGTCGAAGAGTAGAAGCGGGAGGTCGAAGGGTGACGCGGGAGCCGACGCCCCTCGAGCGGGCCCTCGCGGTGCGGTTCGAGGACGCCTCCATGCTGGAAGCGGCCCTCACCCACCGCTCGTTCGCGTTCGAGCAGGGTTCGCCCGTCACCAACGAGCGCCTGGAGTTCCTGGGCGACGCCGTCCTGGGGCTGGTCATCACCGACATGGCCTACCGCGAGTTCACCGACCTCTCGGAGGGCGAGCTGGCCAAGCTTCGAGCGGCCATGGTGAACATGACCATGCTGGCAGAGGTGGCACGGGGCCTTCGGCTCGGCGACCAGATCCTGCTCGGGCGCGGTGAGGAGCTGTCGGGAGGCCGGGACAAGGCGAGCATCCTGGCCGACGGGTTCGAAGCCGTGATCGGCGCGATCTATCTGGACCTCGGCCTGGACGCCGTGCACACCTTGCTCCGCCGCCTCTTCTGGCCCCGCATGTCCGCGTACGCGCGGGGTGAGGGCGACCGTGACTACAAGACCATCCTCCAGGAGGTCGCCGCGCAGGATCTTGGGCGGGTGCCGGAGTACCGGGTCCGGGAGCGTGGGCCGGACCACGAGAAGGAGTTCACGGCCACCGTGTTCCTGGCCGGCCGGGAGTTCGGCCGCGGGACCGGCCGTTCGAAGAAGGAGGCCGAACAGGGCGCGGCCCGTGAGGCCTACCGCCGTCTGGACTCCGGCGTCACCTTGGGCGAGGAGACGTAGTGGAGCTCCCCGAGGTGGAGGTGATGCGCCGCGACCTGGAGAAGGAAGTCGTCGGCAGGCGCATCAGGGAGGTCGAGGTGCGCCCGCAGCGGAACGCGATGCGCATCATCCGACGCCATGCCCGGCGCAAGGAATTCTCCGACCGCCTGGCCGGCAAGAAGATCACGAAGGTCGACCGCAAGGGGAAGTACGTGCTGCTGTACCTGGACGGCGGCGACGTCCTGGTGGTGCACTTCGGCATGTCCGGCCAGTTCCTGCGGGGAACGAAGCGCCAGGTGCTTCCCCAGCACACGCACATCGTGATCGAGTTCCAGCAGGGTGGCGACCTGCGCTACGTCGACCCGCGGACCTTCGGGGAGCTGTTCGTCACCTCTGTCGGCGAGCTCGGCACGATCCGCGAGCTCGACCATATCGCCATCGATCCGCTGGAGGACACGTTCACGTGGCAGCAGTTCTCGAACGAGCTGGCCCGGCGGGCGGCGAAGCTGAAGCCGCTGCTGATGGACCAGCGGTTCGTGTCCGGCCTGGGCAACATCTACTCGGACGAGGTCTTGTTCGCCGCCGGCCTCCGCCACGACCGCATGAGCGACTCCTTGTCTTCGCAGGAGGTCCGGCGTCTGTACCGGGCCATGCGCGAGGTGATCCAGGACTCGATCCGGTTCCGGGGGACCACGCTGGACGACGAAGCGTACGTGGACCTGTTCGGCAAGCCTGGGGAGTTCCAGACGGAGCTGAAGGTGTACGGGCGTCGCGGGCTGGCCTGCCGACGGTGCCGGACCCCGATCGTCGTGGAGAAGATCGGCGGGCGGAACAGCTACTACTGCCCGCAGTGCCAGAGCTGAGCCTCTGACCTGCGGCGATGCGACCTCCGGCGGGCGGCTGCTAAGTATCTGCTAAGAGGCGGTCTGGAGAAGTGGGCTGCGCTTTCATTGGGTTGAGAGTAAGGGCCGCCTAGGAAGGTCCCCGGGAGTCTCGAGGAGCCTTGAAGGCCCTCGCGTGAGCATCCGTGAGGATCTACACCTGGCTGTGGGCGGACTGGACCCTAGCGACTCCGGCCTCCACAATGGTGGCGATGACGCGGTTGTGGCATTGGGTTCAGAGGCACGGAGCGAGCGGGCGGAGAATCCGCGGCACGGTGCCGCGTTTGCCAGCAGACCTGGACTCGGGCATCAGGCCCGGAGGACAATCCGAGCATGCTCGAGCTCGATGCGTGCTGGGTGGAGCATGAGGACTGGCGTGGGTTCGTCCTGACGGTGAGCGTCCCCGAGCTCGTCGAGCGCCACGCTTTCCGGACCTTCGTCGCCGGTGTGGCCCATCGCCTCGCGGAGGCCCAGGGTCCCGCGTTTGCGCCGGGATCCTCCTTGGAGCTCCGCCCTGAGCCGGACAACCCGTTCGATCGGCAAGCCGTGGCGGTCTGGGACTCCGACGGGATCACCCAGGCCGGCTACATCCCGCGGGCCGTCGCCGCGGAGCTGCACCACCTGGAGGGCGCCGGGGCGGCGATCGTGCTGGACGAGGTGCTGGAGGACGGCCGCCGGGTGGGGATCGGGATCCTGGTCGCGCACGAGGAGATCGTCCCTCGCGTGGTCGAGCAGTGCGGCCATGGCCGCCACGAGGCCAACGTGCTTCGCCGGCGGGCCCTCAGCTACCGCGATCTGGACCGGATCCACGCCACGGCCGTGACCGACGGCCCGATGGAGCAGATGGCCCGGGCCCTGGAGGAGCTCCAGGCGCGGGACTCCCGGCCCGACCAGAATTCAGCTCCAGGCTGACAGCGCGTAAAGGCGGAGTCCGGCGGCGCCGTCCTTCAGCGTCACCCGGAGCTCGTCTCGGTCGTTCAGTCGGTGCAGCTCCGCCACGATCCGTTCGACCATGTCACCAAAGGCCCGGAGGTCGCCGACCGTCTCCCGGATCGACTCCTCCGAGAAGTCACCGGACCAGGGAGGGTTCGCGAGCCGCACCACCGGCCCGTCGC
>DHWS01000032.1:8681-10602 GCA_002413305.1 Actinobacteria bacterium UBA5176
GGGGGGGGGGAGCCGCACCACCGGCCCGTCGCCCTCGGTGAGCCTGAAGGAGTGCGTCAAGCCGGGCTTGTCCGTGTTCACGTTGAGCACGCGGAACTCGTGGGCGAAGCAACACCGCAAGGCGTACAAGGCGAGCCTCTCGTCGGAGAGGAGGTCAGTGAACAGCTCCAGCGCCCGGACGAAGGCCCTGGAATCCGTCGAGCGTGCGCCGGCGGGCCGGAAGCACTTGCCGATCTGCTCGAGCAGGACCATGTACCCGATGGACCCGAGCCAGTAGCCCGGACTCGCAGCCCGGACCGTCTGTCCGGTGAGCAGGTCCCGACCCGTGGCGTGTCGGGCGTCTGTCAGGGCCCCCGTGAAGGTCGAGTAGTCCCGCCTGCCCACGGTCAAAGGCTGCGGGGTGATGTGTCTCCGGATTGCCTCCTGGTCGTTGATGTGCCCACGATAGTTCCGCTCAGGCCGCCCGTGCGTGAAACATATCTTTTGCGACCAGGCCTGCGCGGCCACTCTAGGCGCTCATCCCCGAGAGAGGTGGCAACCTGACGTGGGGCATTCAGCGGCACGAGGCTATGCTCGGGGCGGTGGTCTTTCCCTCGGTCATGGTGGCCATCGTGCTGGTCGTGCGGCGATCGTCCGATGCCCCGATCCGCTTCACTGGTTCATGGGGGGTCCTGGTCAACTGTGCCGTGCTCGTGGCCTCTTCTCCACCTCGTACACGCGTGGAGCAGCCGCGCTCTTCTACGGGGCCTCGCTGCTGGTGGACGCTTGGCGTGGCCGCCGCGATCGCCGAGGTGCCCCCGTGGTTCTGGCCTGAAGACCGGGCCATGGCAGGAGAACCGCCAAGGTATCCCGCGGGATCTGCTAGATCCGAATCCACTGGCGACGATTCCTCCGTTGCAGGAGCTTCCGGCGTCTCTAGCGGTCTGAAAGACCACTCCAGCTGTAGGCCCGTGCCGGTTTGGTGAGGGCCATCGACCAGGCGGTGGCTTAGCAAGGAGCCGAAGACATCAGGGTGCGGCAGCCAAGAGCCTCAGGCAAAGTGACCCTGACGAAGGCCGTTCCCCTCGCGTCAAGTTCGTCCCATTCGCCGCGACCTGGGCTGTGCAACGACTTGACCCCGCCAAAGCATTTCGGCGGTCTCTATCTAATCCGGCTCGAATAGCACGAGTCAGGACACGAGGGGGACGGCTCCTTGGATTTTGGTCCCGCGACCAGGCGCGGACTCCACCCGAAGGCTGCCACCGATGGCGCCGAGGCGGTCGTTCATGTTCGTGAAGCCCACACCGGCGCTCCTGTGCCGTGCGTCGAACCCCACGCCGTCGTCGGCAACCTCGAACAACAACCCACCCTGGTCCTCCCATAGCCGGATGGCCAAACGGGCGCCGGTTCCAGCGTGCTTCGCGGCGTTCTGCAACGCCTCCAGGCAGCAGAAGTACACGGCCGCCTCGACCTCCGGGAGATAGCGCCCGACCTCCGTTCGAACCAGCTCGGCCGGAAGGATCGACCGACGCGCCGCCGAGGCCAGGGCCTCGGGCAGCCCCTTGTCCATGAGCAGCGGCGGGTAGATCCCGTGGGCCAGGTCCCGGAGCTCCAGGAGCGTCTCCTCCACGGTCTGCCCCAGCTCCGCGAGCATGGCGCTGGCCTTGGCCGGGTCGCGTTCGATGAACTGGCGGGCCAGACGAAGCCGAATGGCCAACGCCACCAGTTGCTGCTGGGCACCGTCGTGGATGTCGCGTTCGATCCGCCGGCGTTCGGCGTCGGCCGCGGCCACGATGCGGCCTCTTGAGGCTTGCAGGGCCTCGGCCTGCCGCCGGACCTGGTCGAGCGAGGCCTGTAGCGCGGAGTCCAGTCGAACGTTGTGGAGGGTCAGACCGACCTGCCTGGCCAGGTCGCCCAGAAGGCGTTCGTCCTCCGCGGTGAA
>DHWS01000032.1:10808-35015 GCA_002413305.1 Actinobacteria bacterium UBA5176
GTGACGGGAGCCACTCGCATCGCCGCATCGGGCCGCTCGGCCAGGATGCCGGGCAGCCAGATCTTGGCCCAGGCGGGTCCGGAGACGCCGGCTCGTGCCACCGTGGCCTCTTCGGGCCCAGCGAGCGCGACAGCCGTAACCGGACGGTCCGGGTCGGAGACGGTCCGTTCAAGGCGGCCACCGGACTCCATCCACACCTCGGCCGCCGACAGCGCCAACGATGTACGGAGGTTCTCCACAAGTTGTAAGAGCAACTCGTCCAGAGGGATCGACCGGGACAGTCGGCTGCCAAAGTTCCGGATGATGTCTTCGGGCGCGCGGCGATTGCCGTAGACGATTCGCGTGGCGAACGCCTTCAGTCGCCCACGGGCCGGCAGATAGACCAGCACGGCGATCACCGCGGCGACCATGGACAAGGCGAGGAGCGTCCGTTCGTCATGGCGGGGAACGCGTCCCAGGCCGAGCACCACCGCGAGATAGACCGCGACGACGATGGCGGTCAGGCCCCCGGCGGTGATCGTTCGCGCGAGCAATGGATCGATGGCGCTGGCGGCGCGCCGGTTCGTGCCGAGGACGATCGAAACGGGAAGGAGCGCGGTCGCCGCGATCGCGACCACTCCCGGGTGACTGGGCCACCCCACCAGCACATGCACTCCGAACGCCGTCACCGCCAGGCCCGCCGCGACCACCGCTCCCCACGCCAACCACTTCATCCGACGCTGTTCGGGTGGGTCGGTCCGACCGTACCGGGCAGCGAACCCCACGATGGACACCGCGAGGGCGACCAGGGCCATGGCGACGAACGGCCAGGCGGGCAGGTGCTGGCGATGACCGAACAGCGCTGCCCCGACGGCAAGCCCGGCCACCCCGCCCAGGATGACGAACACACGACGACCCTTCCTCCGCAGTGCCCCGCTCGGCATCGCCAGGACGATGGACATCGCGGCCCACGGGACAAGGGCCAACGCGAAGGGCTGAACGACATCGGAGCGAAGGCCGACCGCCGCCAGGGCGGCCGCTCCTGACACGACGATGCCTGGCGTGGGGTCCCCGCGCTGCTGAACCGCCAGTACCAGCCCCGTGGCGGCCCAGAGCACCACGAGCCCCAAGACCGCCAGCCGGAGCGAGCCGGCCCCGCTCGTGGCGGGTGCAGCGACCATCCACCCCGCCAGACCCAGGGCAAGCACGCCCAGCGCTCGCGAGGCGAGCGTCTCGGTGACCCACCGGGTCCCTCGAACCTCCTCCGCCGAGGCCGTCATTCCGTTCGAAGCACGATGGCGGGGTGGGTCCTGCCGGCAGAACGCGCGGGAAGGGCGGCGATCAGGTTGCCAACCAGCACCACCGCGGGGACCAGGAGTAGCGTCCCACCCACCGCGACCTCCGGCGCGGGAACCACGCCCAAGGAGTCGGCGAAAACGGTCCACGCTAACCTGCCGGCGGCGATGCCCACAGGGATGCCGACCAGCAACGCGAGGATGGCCACCGTGGTCGATTGCCAGGCCACGGCGGCGTTCACTTGGCGTCGAACGAACCCAAGTGTCTTGAGGATGGCGAGATCCCGCCGGCGGCGGCGGATGGAGGTAACCAGGGTGTGGGAGAGCGTGGCCGCGCCTGCCAGCGCAAGCAGGAGCGCCAGGAGCACCGGCAACTCCTTCACGCGAACCAGGTCGGCCAGGTTCGCTCCCGGGTTGGGAGGGTCGCTGGTAGTTCCCGGGGGCAACCTCGGGGTGAGCGAGGCCAGTTCGCGGTCCACGTTCACGCCCGGCTTGAGCCGAATAGGGAAGACGTTCGCCGGCGCCTCGGGACGGATCGTGCGGAGTCCTCGCAGGGTCATGCCGGCTCCCTCCGACAGGCCGGGGGCGAAGCCCGCGTCGGGCACGACCACCTGACCGACGACGCGTAGCCTCATAGGTCCGTGCGGCCCGGCGACCTGAACGGTGCGCCCGATCGCCGTGCCGGCGCCCCGCATCGTCTTTGCTCCCAACGCGATCTCGTCCGTCGCCTGCGGCCACCGGCCGGCCACCACCGTGGGATGAGCTTCGCCCTTGAGCTGATCGAACGCCCACACGTTCGCCCGAACGCTGTGCCGCTGGGGTCCGAGCTCGACGAAGGCCTGGATGTCGCCCGCGCCGTACGCGACGATGTTCGGGTCCGATCGTAGTACGGGGACGACCTTCGACGCCAGCTCGCCACCGGAAAATGGGCTGCCCACACCCGTGTCGAAGTCCCATCCGTACAGCTTGGGAGTGGCCACGAGGTGGCCCAGGCTCGCCGAGAATGTCATGGCGGCGATCAACGTGGCGATGCAGAGGCTGAGGCCGATCAGCGTGCTGCGGACGGGAACAGCCGTTCGACCCCTCCCCGTCTCGACCGCCAGCCGAACGCCAGCCACCGCCGACACGGGAAGACCGGCCCTGGCCACGGTCGTGGCGAGCGTTGAGGGCCGGAGGCGCGCCTCGACCTGGGCCAGCCCCAACGCGTCTCCCCGAACGTTCGCTCCCCGCCACGCGGGGATGGCCGCCACGAGGATGATCCCGACGATCACTCCGACGGCACCGAGTACAAGGACGGGAGCGTCGAACGCCACCCCCGGATGAGGCTCGGCCAGCCGGGCCAGAGATCCGATCGGAGTCAGAGGCGACAGCGCGACCGCAACGGCCACCGCCCCGGCCGCCCCGACCGCTCCCGTGATGACGAAGCGCACCAGCGACACTCCGAACACCTGCTCCCGGGTCATCCCCAGCGCGCGCAGGGTGGGCACCTCGACGGCGTCCAGGAACGCCTGCCGGGCCAGGACCTGCGCCGCGATGAGCAGGGTGACCAGGCCTCCCAGCGCGGCGAACAGCCACAGCGCCAGGGCCAGGACGTGGGTCTGTCGATGGACGAACGAGGCCTCATCAGAGGGCCCGAACACGAACGCGTCGGGCGTCCGGTTCTCCACCGCCTTGCTGAAGGCGGGATAGTCGGCGGAGCCATGCTGGAGCCGGACGAGCAGCGCGGCGATCGTCCCCGCGCCGGTCAGCAGGCGTCGGAACAGCGCCGGGCCGATATAGACGTCCGCGCTCCCCTGGAGCTCACCCTCCTGCAGGAAGAACCCGACCACCTTCACCCGCACGGGGGAGAGCAGCTGCCGGGGATCGGCGTGCGAGCCGTCGAATGAAAAGGGATCGATCCTCGCTCGAAGGATCCGGAGTTGGATAGTGCTCCCGATATGGACCGCCGGATCCTGGTGCGCCCGGTAACCGACCGCGACCTCCGTGGTGCTGTTCGGACCCGGAAGCCTCCCCGAGAGCACCTTCACCCCGCCGAACTCCTGGGTCGCGCGCCGGGTGGGAAAGCCGTCAAGACTGAGCTGCCCGTTCCACAACAGCCTCCCGGTGGCGGTCTGGGCGATGCCGTTCACGACCTGGCCGATGATGGCGTCGGCGACCTGGGGGAGTCGGGCGTCCGCCCGGAGGTCGGCCATCGTGGTGTGCGTCCCCGCGACGCCGAGGGGGACGACGGCATCCCCCGTCGGGTGGGCGGCCAGGAACCTGGGATACGCGGTGTCAGTGCGACGAGCCCCCGCTGCCGACGCCATGACCACCCCGCCCAAGAGTCCGATCAATAGCGCGATCGCGATGGCGCTCGACCGGCGGCCCCGGAGCTCGACAAGAGCCCGAACCCAGACCACCGTCACGGACGGTCACCGCTCGGCGCGCGGAGCGAGGGGCCGAACGGCGATCCGGCGTCCGGATCTCCCACCGATACCGGGCCCTCGCTGTGCACCCTGCCGTCGCGCATCTCCACGATGCGGTCCGCGGCGGCGGCCACCTCATCGTCGTGGGTGACCAGCAGGATCGACTGGCCGTCATGGTGGAGACGGCGGAAGAGTTCCATCACTTCGGCACCCCCCACCGAGTCCAGCGCACCGGTGGGTTCGTCCGCGAGGAGCAGGGTGGGTCTGTTCGCCAGGGCCCGAGCGATGGCCAACCGCTGCCGCTGGCCGCCCGACAGAACGCCGGGCGCTTGAGCCGCCTTGTCGGAAAGGCCGAGCAGGTCGAGGAGGTCTCGGGCGCGGCTCTCGGCCTGCTTGCGAGACGCCCCTGCGACGATCGCCGGGAGTGCCACGTTATCCACAACGCTCGTCCCTTCGAGCAGATTGAAGAACTGGAACACGATCCCGATGTGGCTGCGCCGCATCCTGGCCAGGTCGTCCTCGTTCTTGCCGGCGAGCGACTCCCCCGCCACCGCGATGTCGCCCTCGCTCGGTGTGTCGAGGCCAGCGATCATGTTGAGCAGCGTCGACTTCCCGCAGCCCGAGGGACCCATGATCGCCACGAACTCGCCCACTTCGACCATCATGTCGACGCCTCGGAGTGCGCGAACGGGAGCCGCGTCGCCTTCGGTGCTCTCATACGTCTTGCGGAGCCCCCGAACTTCGAGCACGCTCACCGTATCCTCCTGACCGCTTCCGGATAGGGCACATCATCCATTGCCGCGGCAGGTGAGGACAAGAGGGGCTAGCCAGCGTTCCGGCCCGGGTGCCAGCTTCCCCCTGCCGAAGCAGGATCGATCGGGAATCTGGTCTTGACCCGCTCCGGTGCAAGCGTTCCGGTTACCAACCGGTAGAGCGAGGGACCGCGTGTGCCCCTCACGGACGCATGTAGGGGTACGAAAGCCGATTGGTGCCTTGACCAAGGGTTCTAAGCCCATCGCAGTTCCCGAGCACCGTAGGATAGTCAAGCGTCTTGACCACCCCTAGCTGGCCGGCCGATCTGTCCGGTGGTGCATAAGCGAAGGTTGCAGCAGCAAGGGGGTTGGGTTTAGTCGAGGCAGCCTGCGACGGGGACGAGGACGAGGCGAACGCCTACTTCGAGTGGCTCTACCAGCGCACACTGAGCTTGATGCGCGACCCGCGCTTCAGACCGATGGTCAAAGCTCTCGCAACTGCTCTCCTTAGCGAACACACGATCAGCGGTCGCCGCGCTCGCGAGATCCTCGATGGCTGCCTGCCTGAACTCCCCCGCTAAGACATCTGCTAAAACCGTATGCGCCCGCCATGGTTCATCAGGGTTCTGGAACCAATCCGCGCAACGCTCTGACGTGCAGGGATAGACCTATCCGGGCTATCGGGAACCCGGCGAAACCATCCCCAAACGAACAGTTACTACTGTCCGCAGTGCCAGAGCTGACAGGGCCGACAGCGCGGGTCGTGCCGATTGAGTTCGTTGTCGGCGCCACCCGCACTGGTGCCCGCTCAGGAGAGCCGAATCTCGAGGATTCCATTCCATCCGGCTCCATACAGATGCGTACCCGCTGGGTCAATGGCGATGTCTGGCATGTATGGGCTGGGTGGCGCCGGCACCAACGGCAGCCACGTGACACCTGCGTCAGTAGAGCGATACAGGCGCCAGCCCTCCGCCGAAGAGCCAACCGAGGCGAACATGGTGGCGGGCGCGGCTGGGTCGATGGCGACCGAGGCGATGGTTGGTGACGGCGGGAGCCCTGTGCCGATCGAGTTCCAGGTGCTGCCGTCGTGGGTCACGTACAGCCCCTGGTTCGTGCCCGCGAAGACGATGTTCGAGTCCGTCGGGTCGACGGCGAGTGGGCCGATACTCGCCGTGCCGAGGCCGGCGGCTGCAGCCTGCCAGGAGGCTCCGCCGTCCACAGTGCGGTACACACCGTCAGCCGCCACCACGTAGAGCGTGGTTGGATCGCTCGGGGCGAGTTCCAGAATACGGGCTTCTCCCGCGGGCAGGCCCGTGGAGGCGGGATGCCACGAGCGTCCACCATCGGTCGACTTGGAGACCGGCGCCAACTCCGACTGTCCAGCGCCCGCGTAGACGGTTCGAGGTGCGAGCGGGTCGACGGCCAGAGTGATGATGATCTCGTGCAACGGAGTGATCGACCAGGATTGGCAACCGTCGGAGGAACGGTAGACATCGGTCCCGCCGGCGGCGTAAAGCATGGACGGCTTGATCGGGTCCACCGCGAGGGCCCCACCCCCGCCCGGGCCGCACGGGACCCAGGTCTGGGCGCTATTGGTCGTCTTGTAGCCGCCAGATGCGTACGCGACGGAAGGATGCAGAGGATCGACCGTAACGCCAAACGACGGCGTGTTCGCCAGGTGGTCGTCCATCGTGGCCCAGGTGACGCCGCCGTCCACGCTTTTCAAGACCCCTCCCTCTGGCGGTCCGGCGCCTCCCTCGTACAGGGTGGGGGAGGCTGAGGAGAAGTCCACGGCGAAGGCGAACGAACCGCCAAGCGGGTAGGTGTGCAGAGCCGTGAAGGTCGTCCCCCCATCGGTGGACTCACGCAATTCCCCATCCGCCTGCCGGTGGTTGGGTGACCGCGTAGATGCGCGAACCGTCCGGCGCGGCCGCGATGGCCTTCACATCGCCCTTCGTGATGCCCGTCGGGTTCCAGGTCATCGAGTCGGTGGACATGTACAGGCCGTGATGGTTCCCTACGTACACGGTCTGTGGTGTCCGCCTGTCGAAGGCGATCGGCCAGTTCTTCAGCACGCTGGATTGATTCCCGGCGTAGAACCCCTTCCAGGTCGCGCCGCCGTCGGTCGAGAAGAAGATCAGGTTCCCGGCCCGGGCAACCGCATAGATGCGGTTCGGGTCGATGGGATCAACGGCGACCGTTCCGGTGTGTTTCGGGCTCCCCGGCAGGAGTGTCCAGCTCACCCCGCCGTTCGTGGTCTTGTCCACCCCAGCGTCCTCACCCACGTACACGGTGTTCGGGTCGGTGGGGTCGACGGCCAAGCCTTGGATCCAGCTGGTGGGGAGGCCTGCCGATGACCAGGTGTCTCCTCGATCGGTCGACAGGAACACGTCGCTCGGTCCGTAGCAGCAGGGCAGTCCCGCGTAGATGATCGAAGGGTCTGAGGGTGCGACCGCGATCGCGTCGATGATCGTGCCGCCCAGCTGGGTCAGCCTCCACGTCGACGCGCCGTCGAAGGTGCGAAACACGCCGTACCCGCCCGCATACAACACGGAAGGGTTCGTCGGATCCATGGTGAGCACCTGCACGTCCCCGGGGGCGATGGGGCCGTTCGCCCGCCAGGACCCGGTCGCAGCTCGAGCTGGGGTTGTGGGAAGGACCGCCAGGACGATGGCAATCGCCTCGCTTAGCGCGGGCCAGCGAACTCGAACTTCTTGGGCGGCCAGGGATTGCATCGCTCTCAGGCGCTCACATAACCACGATGGCCGTCGACTTCGCCACCCCAGGGGAGGATTGGCCTCTTTCGTCCCGTCCGATCAAGTTCCATTCAGCCTTGCGACACCCACGAACGTCCCCCTATGCTGAGGGTCGGTTGACGCGGTAGCGTCTGCTGCCGGCGGTGGCGGAGAGATGGACGGCGCGCTCGAGATCGAAGCAGGAGAAGCCGAACCGCCACCGACGAGCGCTGAAGGCCGGCGGCGACGGGTCCGGATCACCCTCCTTTCGATCGGGACCGTACTTGCCTGGTGATCGCCTCGCTGATCTGGGCCGTGCCGAATGCCCGCTCATCCCGGGCCGCGGCAGCGAGCGCGAAGGCCCTCACTGGACGGATCGGCGTCCTTCGGGCCACGCTGGCCGCCGAAAGGTCCGAGCTCGCCTCCCAGGATGCAGGGCTTGCAATGGCGGAGCAGGCGCTGTCAGACGATCGCGGGGCCCTGGCGAACCTCACCGCTGAGATCTCCACATTGGAGTCCGAGATCAAGGACGCGAACAAGCAGTTGGCTGTGGCCAAGGCCACGGCGGCGGCGAGGGCAAGTGTCGAACCGCAGGGTTCGAGTTCAGAGCCGGTACCCACGCAGATCACACCTCCGATCGTCTGCGACATCTCTTATGACGGCCATTCCTTCCACCTGATCTGTCACCCGGGATGACCCACGCGGGTGAGATGTCCAGGTTTCGACTCCTTGCTGGCGCGATTGCGGGCATCATGCTGATCGTGGCGATCGTCCTGGTCATCCTGGAAGTGCCGGTGGCCGCGCGTCGCGGGTCGGGCGAAGCCCGGGTGCGCATTCTCCGGGCTGATCTGACGCACCTGACGACGGAGGTGGCGGCAGTCCGATCCCGGACCGCGACCGACGGGCAGGAAGCCGCGGAAGCCACGGCGAACGGGGAGCTGTTGGGAGCCGCCGTCGCGAAGGATGCCGCGGCCGTGGAGCGGCTTCAGGCGCAGCTCAAGGGTATCCGAGCCGAGATCGTAGCCATCTCGGGCTGACCAAACCGAGCGGGCGGGCTCCTCGCCTATGCTGGATGTTCATGGCCGCCAAGCGCGTACGCGTCGTGGTGAGCGGCGACGTGCAGGGCGTCGGGTTCCGGTGGTACACGCGCGAAGAGGCCATGGGGCGGGGAGTGGCCGGCTCGGTCCGGAACCTCCCCGACGGCAAGGTGGAGGCCGTGTTCGAAGGTGACGCCAGGGCGGTCGACGCCATGGTCGAGTGGTGCCGGTCCGGCCCGACGTGGGCGCGGGTCGATTCGGTGGAGGTGCACAAAGAGCCTCACCGTGGAGAGCCCGGCTTCCGCATCGACCACTGAGCCCGCTCCCGGGGTAGCCGAATGACACTCATGTGATTTTCGTGCTCGCAAATCCCGAACCGTCCGGGATTTGCCCGTAGCATGCGAGGAGAAGTGTTCTTGCGATCGCTCACCGTCCGCGGGTTCAAGTCGTTCGCCGACAAGACCACGCTGGAGTTCACCCCTGGCGTCAGCGTCATCGTCGGTCCCAACGGGTCCGGCAAGTCGAACATCGCCGATGCGTTCGCCTGGGTGCTGGGCGAGCAGGGCGTTCGAGCGCTGCGGGGCGCCCAGATGAGCGACGTGATCTTCGCCGGGAGCCCCGGGCGGCC
This sequence comes from Actinobacteria bacterium UBA5176, assembly GCA_002413305.1. Classification (GTDB taxonomy): domain Bacteria; phylum Actinomycetota; class UBA4738; order UBA4738; family UBA4738; genus UBA4738. Next base: position 19,640 of record DHWS01000032.1, read on the forward strand.
CGCGCTCGGGCTGGCGGAGGTGAAGCTGGTCATCGACAACTCCGCCGGCCTGATCCCCGTGCCCGCCACCGAGATCGAGATCAGCCGGGCCGTCTTCCGGTCCGGAGAGAGCGAGTACCGCCTCGGCGGGCGCCCGTGCCGGCTGCTCGACATCCAGGAGTTGCTGTCCGACAGCGGGCTCGGCCGCGCCCTCCACACCATCGTCTCGCAGGGCCACCTGGAGGACGTCCTGGCCGCCCGGCCCGAGGAGCGGCGGCAATTCATCGAGGAGGCCGCCGGCATCGCCAAGCACCGCCGGCGCCGGGAGCGGGCCGAGCGTAAGCTGGCCGGTCTCGAACAGGACCTCCTCCGGCTGAACGACGTCGCCGCCGAGCTGAAGCGCCAGCTCAAGCCCCTTAAGCAGCAGGCCGAACTGGCTGGCCGCCACGAAGCACTGACCCGGGAGGCGACCGGCCTGGCCCGCGATCTGGCAGCCGCCCGGCTCCGCTCCCTGTATCGGGACCGGGAGCGACGGCAGCCCTCATGGCAGGAGGTCGAAGCCCGCCAGGAGGAGGCGCGGGCCCGGCTGGCCGAACTGGACGCGGAGATCGCCCGGCTGGACGCGGAGCTCTCCGAGGCGGAGGGGGCGCGCCGGCGGGCCGAGGACCTCCAAGCCGACGCGGTGCGGGCCAAGTCGGACGCGGAGGATTCGCTCCGCGGATCCATGCGCGAGGAAGGCCAGGCTCGGGAGCGCCTCCAGACGGCGATCGGACGTTCAGGCAGGCTCTTCGCATTGCAGGAGGAGCTCGCGCTCACGGAGCGCGCGCTGGCGGACGTCAAGGAGACCTTCGACCTGCGGGAGACGGAGCTCGAAGATGCCGAGGCGACCTACCGGCGCGAGATGCAGGCCCGGCGCGACGCGGAGGACGAGCGGCGGCGGGCAGGGGAGGAGTCGGCCCGCTCCCTGGCCGTTCGGGAGTCCCTCGAGCGGGCGCTGGCGGGCTACCAGACCGAGTCGGAGCGGCTGGCATCCTCCCTCGAGGAGGTCCGAGCCCGGATCGGGCGGCTGTCCGGGCGGGCCATCGAGCTGGAGGCCGAGGTCGAACGCCTCGACGCCCTGGCGAGCCCGCCGGCCGAGGAGCAGTCGAAGCTCGAACGGGAGCGGGTCGAGCTGGCCGCGACGCTCTCGGAGCTGGGGACGAAGGAGAGCGGCCTGCTGGCCCGGCAGGAGATCGTGGACGCCCATGTCCGGGAGATGTCGGAGTCGCCGGGGGCTGCCTTCCTCGGTCGGCGTCCCGAACGTGCCCTCGGGTTGCTCCGGGATCTGCTCGGCGTGCCGCCCCACCTGACCGGTGCCGTACGCGGGGTGCTCGGGCCGTTCGTCGACGCCGTGGCCTACGCGAGGCGGGAGGACGCGCTGGCCGATGCGGTCGCGGAGTCGGCCAGCGGGTTGACGCTGGCCGTCGCCCTGGAGGACGGTCCCGTGCCCGAAGCGATCGCCGGCGAGCGGGCCCTCCTGGACGCGGTTCGGCCAGACGCGCGGGTCGGGGGGCTGGCCCGGCGTCTGCTGTCCGGCGTCTACCTGGTCCACAACCTCGCCGAAGCCGCCACGAAGCATCGCGTGCATCCTGCCGCGCAGTTCGTCACCCCGGAGGGCGCCGTCGTCGGGCCGGCGTTCGTCCGTGTCGCGGCCGGGCAGGACGCCCGCCTGGAGAAGGGGCGGCGGGAGTCGGCCGCCCTGGAACGCGAGCTGGCCGGATTCCGCCGGGGACTGCGCGAAGGGCGCCGGCGGATGGCCGAGATCACGGAGCGGATGGCCGTGGTCTCCGGCGAGCTCGAGACGCTCGACCGGAACATCACCACCACCGCGGAGGAGATGGGCGGCGTCGAAGCCGACCTGTCGTCGCTTCGCCGCGAGGAGCAGCTGGTGGCCGAACGCCTCGCCCAGGTCGAGGCCTCCGCCCGCTCGGCGACGGACCGGCTGGCCGGACTCCCCGAAGGGGCGGGGACCGTCCCGCCGGCGCTCCCGCCCTTCCCGGAGGCCCCGATGCACCTCCGGGTCGAGGTCGAAGCTCTTCGGCGGGAGCGTGCGCGGCTGGAGACCGGGGTGACGAAGACGCACGGGGAGCTCCAGGAGCTCCCCGCGGAGGACCCGGTCGCGCTTCGCGACGCGCTCCAGGAGGCCGAAGCCGCTCGCGGGGAGGCCGAGGAGCGGCTCCGCAACGCCGAGGGGAACCTCGCCGGGGCGCTCGCGGCCCACCGCGCCTCCACGGAGCGGGCCCGCGACGTCCAGGGCCGTCACGCCGAGGCCAACCGGTCCTGGCGCGAACAGGCGGCGGAGGTCGAGGCAATCCGTACCGCCCACGAGGAGGAGGATCGGGCGCGCCTTGACCTGGAACGACGGATCGAGGAGGCGGAGGTGCTGCTCCGGGAGGGTCACGGCGTGGAGCCGGGGCTCGCCGTGGAGGAGCTGGGCGAGGCCGACACGGCCGAGGATCTCCAGCGGCGCGCGGACGTCGTGGGCCGACGGCTGGCCCTGCTGGGCAAGGTCAACCTGCTGGCCACCACCGAGCTCGAGCCGCTGCAGCAGCGCCACGACTTCCTGGTCCGGGAGCTCGAAGACGTCAAGGCCGCCCGCCGCGACCTGCAGGAGGTCATCCACGAGGTCGACCGGCGGATGGAGGAGCTGTACGCGTCAGCCTTCCGCGACGTCGCCACCGAATTCTCCGGGCTCTTCGCCGAGCTGTTCCCCGGCGGCGAGGGCCGGCTGGTCCTCACCGACCCGGACGACCCGCTGGGGTCCGGCGTGGACGTCGAGGCCCGGCCCGGCCGCAAGCGGGTCAAGCGCCTGACCCTGCTCTCGGGCGGCGAACGTTCGCTGGCCGCCTTGGCCTTCCTGTTCGCGATCTTCCGGGCCCGCCCGAGCCCGTTCTACCTCATGGACGAGGTCGAAGCCGCCCTCGACGACGTGAACCTTCAGCGCTTCCTGGAGGTGATGAAGACCTTTGCCGAACGCTCCCAGATGCTCATCGTCACCCACCAGAAGCGGACCATGGAGATGGCCGACGTGCTCTACGGCGTGTCGATGGGTAAGGACGGAGCGTCGAAGGTAATCTCTCAGCGGCTGGGGGCCGAGGTGCGGATCGGATAGCAGCGGCAGCCGTGCCGCGAGGGCTGCCACGGGCACCTCGCAGCCCAGAACGAACTCGAAAGGAGCCGTCCCATCGCCATCCTCCTGGTCGTGGTCCTCGCGTTCGCCGCGGCCGCCGCGATCGGATGGTTCGTCATCTTCCGGGCCCGCCGGAAGCCGCCGGGCCCGGCGGGACGGTCCGAGGTTCCGCGAGAGGAGCCGGAGGCCTGGGAGACACCGACGGTTCGAACGGCACCGCCCCCGGTCGCCAGACCGGCGCCCAGGCCCGCGGCGGTCCCGGCGGGCGAGGGCCTGGGAGGGCGCATCCGTTCGCTGTTCCGGGCCGGTCCCACGGAGGAGACGTGGGAGGGACTCGAGGAGGCGCTGATCCGGGCGGACGTGGGAGCCAAGGCCGCCGCCGCGCTGGTCTCCCGGGTCCGGGAGCGCTACCGCCCCCCGATGGACCCCGCGGAGATCGTGTCTTCCGAGGTCGTGGGCATGTTCGGCGCGGACGCACCGTGGACCCCGCCGGTAGGCCAGCCGGGGGTGGTGATGGTGGTGGGGGTGAACGGGACGGGCAAGACCACAACGATCGGGAAGCTCGCCAACCTCCTGCGGCACGAGGGCAAGAAGGTCAGCCTGGCGGCCAGCGACACCTTCCGGGCGGGGGCCGGGGAGCAGCTGGATACCTGGTCGAACCGGGCCGGCGCCCACCTGGTCGCCGGCCAGCGGGGCGCCGACCCAGGCGCGGTCGCCTTCGACGCGGTGCAGGCGGCGCGGGCTCGTGGGAGCGACGTCCTGGTGGTCGACACGGCCGGCCGCCTGCACACCCGGCAGCCGCTGATGGACGAGCTGCGGAAGATCCGACGGGTGCTCGAGAAGGCATCGGGCAGGCCGGTCGACGAGGTCCTCCTGGTACTGGACGCGACCACCGGCCAGAACGGCATCGTCCAGGCGCGGGCGTTCGCCGAAGCGGTGGGGGTGACCGGCGTGGTGCTCACCAAGATGGACGGGACGGCCCGAGGTGGCATCGTGCTCGCCGTGCGGGAGGAGCTGGGGGTGCCGGTGAAGCTGGTCGGCACCGGCGAGGGCATCGGCGACCTCGAACTGTTCGACCCCCAGTCGTTCGCGGCCCGCCTGGTGCGCTGATCCGCCCATGATCGTGGTGGCGGGCGGGAGCGGCTTCATCGGATCCGCCGTGGTCCGGCGGCTGCTAGCCGGCGGGCAGGAGGTCCGGGTCATGACCGCCCACCCCGAACGGTCCAGGTCGCGGATCGAAGGGATGGGGGCGGCGGTGGTCCTCGGTGACGTTCTGGACGCTTCGTCCCTGGCCGGCGCGGTGCGTGGTGCCGGCGTGGTGATCCAAACGCTCACCTTCCCCACGTTCCCGGTCGAGAAGGCACGGAAGCGGTTCACGTTCGAAGAGTTCGACCATCTTGGCACCGAGCGCCTCGTCGGGGCGGCCGTCGAGGCCGGCGCCAAACGGTACGTCTTCTGCTCCGGTTCGGGCGCGGGCCCGGACGCGCCGAAAGTGTGGTTCCGTGCCAAGTGGGGCGGGGAGGAGGCGGTCCGCCGCAGCGGCATCGAGCACGCCATCCTCCGCCCGTCGTGGGTCTACGGGCCGGGTGACCCTTCGCTCTCGCGGCTCGTGGCGCTGTACCGGCGGCTGCCGTTCCTCCCGGTGGTCGGCGACGGCGAGCAGCGCCTCCAGCCCGCGTTCGTGGACGACGTCGCGGATGCCTTCGCGCTCGCCGCGCGCCCTGGCGCCCCGGCCGGCACGTTCGAGATCGGCGGGCCCGAGGTCCTGTCCATGAATCAGGTGCTCGGCACGATGATGGAGGTGGCCGGGAGGAGCAAGCCGATGGTGCACGTGCCGCCCTTCCTGCCGAAGCTGCCCGGGGCGTTCACGCGGTTCCTGCCGAACCCGCCGCTGTCCCCAGGCGCGGTGGACTTCATCACCGGCGACGCGCTGGCCGATACCCGGTCCCTGCTGGCGGCGTTCGACCTCCGGCTGACGCCCCTTCGGGCCGGGCTGGCCACGTACCTCCGGCCGTGATGGGCCGCGGGGTGGCCGAGAAGCCGTGGCGCCCGTCGAAGGAGCAGCTCGCCGCCGCGGAGGGGGCCCGGGTCCCGGACGTGATCGGCCCCGGACTGCGGGTCCTGTTCTGCGGGATCAACCCGGGGCTGTACTCGGGCGCCGTCGGCCATCACTTCGCTCGGCCCGGCAACCGGTTCTGGCGGACGCTGTACCTGGCCGGCTTCACCGAGCGCATGCTCTCGCCGTTCGAGGAGCGGACCCTCCTCGACCACCGCCTGGGCATCACGAACCTCGTGGAGCGGAGCACGGCCCGGGCCGACCAGTTGCACCCGGACGAGCTGCGCAACGGAGCGGTGCGACTTCGCCGCAAGGCCTGCCGGACGGATCCGGCCATCGTCGTGGTCCTGGGCCTGTCCGCCTTCCGGGTGGCGTTCGGCGAGGCGGGTGCCGAGGTCGGCCCGCAGCCGGAGACGATCTGCCGCTCGCGCGCATGGCTGTTGCCGAACCCCAGCGGGCTCAACGCCCACTATCAGGTGGCGGAACTGGCCGCGGTCTTCGGCGAGCTCCGGGCGGCCGTGCAGGCTGCGGCGCTCAGCCGCGGGTTGCCGGCTCCGGGCTGAGGGCCGGCGCCTCGACCTCGCCCGGGACCCCGTCCTTCGGCACCCTGACCCGGAACGTCGAACCTTCTCCCGGTCGGGACTCCACCGTGATGGTCCCGCCCATCGCTTCGACGAGGCGCTTGGTGATGTAGAGCCCGAGGCCGGCTCCTTCGGCCTCCCGGGTCAGGACCGGACCGGCCTGGTGGAACCGGTCGAAGATGTTGGGGAGGTCCTCGGGCGCGATGCCGACCCCGTGGTCGATCACCGCGAGCTCCAGGATGTTCCCGCGTACGGTGGCGGCGATGATCACCGGCGCCTCCGGCGGGGAGAACTTCAGGGCGTTCTCGACCAGGTTCCGCAGGATCTGGTCGACACGCTGCGGGTCGATGACCACCGGCGGGGTGCCGGGCTGGACGCGGAGCGTGACCCGTGGCCGCCGGTCCGGGCCGACGGATTCGACGGTCTCGTGCAGGAACGCCTCGACGTCGACCCGCTCCATGGACAGGCGGATCGTGCCCGCTTCGATCCGAGAGACGAAGAGCAGGTCCTCCACCAGCCGTGCCAGGCGGCTGCTCTGCCGGTCGATGATCGTCATGAAGTTCGCGATCTGGTCGGTGGTGAGGCGGTCCTGGTTGCGCAGGAGGGTCTTCACGAAGCCCCGGATCGCGGTGATGGGCGTGCGGAGCTCGTGGCTGGTGATCGCCACGAAGTCCGACTTCATCTGATCCAGCTCCTGCAGGCGGCGCATGGTCTCCCGCTGCTGGGACAGCAGGCGGTTGCTGTGGGCGACCAGCGTGATCTGGTCGGCCAGGCGCATCAGCAACGTCAGCGCGCCCTCGGCGAACGCCCCCGGCTCGCGGCTCTCGACGTCCACCACCCCGACCAGCTCGTCGCCGATCCGCATCGGGGCGGCCATCTCCGACCGCATGGAGGGGTCGGCCATGATGTACCCGTCGAACTTCGTGACGTCGGGGACGATGACCGGCTTCATGGACCGGGCGACCATGCCGGTGACGCCTCTGCCGATCGGTACGCGACCCTCGTACTCGGGCATGCCGAACATGCCCTTCACCACCAGATCATCACCGTCGCGGAGGAGGATGGTGAACGCCTCGTAGCCCAGGTCCGGCCCGATCGCGCCGACCATCAGCCGGATCGAACTGTCCAGGTCCTCGGCGGCCACACCGGCCAGGATGGCGGTGTTGAACGCGGCCAGCTCCCGGCGGGCCGACGCCTCCCGGCGGGCGGCCTCTTCGAACCGCATGGCCTGCTCGGCCGCCCTCTCGGCTTCCCGAGCCAGCGACCGGGCCATGAACCCGGCGACCAGAGCGATGATGGCCTCGATCCCAACTCGGAACACCACGTTGGCGACCAGGAAGTAGTACTTCTCCTGGTGGACGCCGGCATAGATGCCCGTGTGCGAGAAGCGGCCGGCTACGTAGGCTTCGCGAGCGAACTCGCTGGCGAGGGTCAGGACCACCGAGACGAGCGCTCCCTGCAGCCGGTACCGGAGAGCCCCTTCGAGCGGAAGGATGTAGATCACCACCCAGACGAAGCCCTTCGGGTCGTAGCTGTAGAGCCAGGCCAGGGTGAAGACCACGATGGCGTCGAGGATGAAGGCTGCCACCCCGAGCCGCGCGAGTCCCCTCTCCGTGCGGAGTCGCTCCGACGCCAGCCAGACCAGGGCATTCCCGACAGCGAGCGCGCCGATGAGCACGAAGGCCAGGTTCTGGACCAGGGTGGAGGCGAACGGGGGTGAGCCGGCGTTGGACTGGGAGACCAGGTAGACGCCGAGCACCACCGCGAACCAGCGGACCCGGACGAGCCCGCGCTCCAACCGTCTCGCCTGCACTACATCGCCGGCCTGGCCGGGTACCAACCGACAAGCCTCCAGCCCGTGGACTCCCGGCGGGGGGCGCCGCGACCGCCGGGTAGAATGGTTTTCTCGCGTAGCATACGCGGCCAAACGACGCTCTCTTCGACGCATGTTCGACACACTGAACAGCCGCTTCAATGCGGTCTTCCGGAAGCTTCGACAGCGAGGGAAGCTCCACCCGAAGCAGGTGGATGCGGCCCTGGCCGAGCTCCGCTTGGCGCTGCTCGATGCCGACGTGGCCCTCGACGTGGCCGACGAATTCCTGGACCGGGTCCGGGCACGGGCGCTGTCCGACGAGGTGATGCGGTCGCTGACCCCCGCCCAGCAGGTGATCAAGATCGTGCGCGAGGAGCTCCAGGCAACCCTGGGCGGCGAACACAAGCCGTTCAAGCTTCCCGGGGCGAACCCGGTGGTGATCATGATCGCCGGCGTGCAGGGGTCGGGCAAGACCACCCACTGCGCCAAACTGGCCCTCCACCTGAAGGAGAAGGGCAAGCAGCCGCTCCTGGTGGCCGCCGACCTCCAGCGCCCCGCGGCGATCGAGCAGCTGTTCACGCTGGGCGGGGAGATCGGCGTTCCGGCCACCTCGGAGGGCACCACGCCGGAGAAGGTGGCGAAGAACGCGCTCCGGCAGGCGTCGCGCGAGGGGCGGAACGTGGTGATCGTCGACACCGCCGGGCGGCTCCACGTCGACCCGGACATGATGAAGGAAGCCCGCCGGGTCAAGGAGGTGCTTCGGCCCCACTTCGTGCTGATGGCCTGCGACTCCATGACCGGGCAGGACGCGGTGATCCAAGCCCGCGCGTTCATGAAGGAGATCGACCTGGACGGATTCGTTCTGACGAAGCTGGACGGCGACTCCCGCGGTGGCGCCGCGCTCTCCATCACGCACGCGACCGGCCGGCCGATCTACTTCGCCGGCATGGGGGAGAAGCTCACCGACCTCGAGCCGTTCTACCCGGACCGGATGGCCTCCCGGATCCTGGGCATGGGCGACGTGCTGACCCTGATCGAGAAGGCGGAGAAGGAGTTCGACCAGGAGAAGGCGGCCGAGGCGGCCGAGAAGATGGCCCGGGAGCAGTTCACGCTGGAGGACTTTCTGGAACAGATGCGCCAGGTGCGCAAGCTCGGGCCGCTCCAGGATCTCCTGGCGATGATGCCGGGCATCCCGGGAGGGAAGCAGCAGTTCAAGGATCTCCAGGTCGACGAGAAGCACCTCGGCCGGACCGAGGCCATCATCTGCTCGATGACCCTGGAGGAACGGCGGAACCCCGCTATCATCAGCGGGAGCCGCCGCCTGCGGATCGCCAGGGGTTCGGGCACCACCACCCACGAGGTGAACGCCCTGCTGAAGGAGTTCGTGCAGGCGCGCAAGCTGATGAAGTCCATGATGGGGATGGCCGGACTCGGCGGCCGCGGGGCCAAGGGCATGAAAGGTGTGCCCGGGATGGCCGGGATGCGGATGCCGAAGCTCCCCCCAGGCATGAACCTGCCGGGACGGTAGGGAGAGGACGCGAGCGGGCTACGGGTCTGCCGGCCGGAGGAGCACCGAGATGGTCAAGATCAGGTTGATGCGTCTGGGGGCAACCAAGCGCCCCTTCTACCGGGTGGTCGTGACGGACTCGCGGAGCCCCCGGGACGGGCGGTTCATCGAGAACATCGGGAAGTACCACCCGCTCGAAGATCCCTCCCTCATCCACATCGACTCCGAGCGAGCGATGTACTGGCTCGGACAGGGCGCCCAGCCGACCGCGCAGGTCCAGAAGCTCCTGCAGATCGAAGGTATCTGGGAGCAGTTCGAAGCTGCCCGCCCGGGCAGGAAGCGTCCCGTGGCCAAGACGGCGAAGCGCGGGGCGAGGAAGCCCACCACAGCCGCCGCACCGAAGGCCGCCCCGGGTCCTGCGGCCCCTGCGCCCGCTCTTCCCGCCCCGGCTCCTCCCGCCCCGACCCCGCCGGCGGCCGAAGCCCCGGCCGCCGAGCCTGGTTCGGAGCCCGACACCGAGTCCGCCTCGGAACCCGCGGAGGCGGCCGGGAGCGAGCCGGCCGTCGCCGACGACGCTTCGTCCTGAGGGGGGACGCCGGCCTTGGCGCTGAAGGACGTCCTCGAGTACATCGCCCGCACCCTCGTCGATGATCCCGACGCGGTGAAGGTCACGGAGGTCCTCTCCGGCTCGTCGGTGGTGCTCCAGCTCGAGGTGGCGCCCGACGACGTGGGGAAGGTGATCGGCCGCGGTGGCCGGACCGCCCGGGCGATCCGAGACGTCGTCCGGGCGGCCGGGACGAAGGACGGCGTTTCGACCATGGTCGAGATCGTGGGGTGAACGACCCTCCGCGCTGGATCGCCGTCGGGCGGATCACGCGGGCCCACGGCGTCAAGGGCGAGGTGGCGGTGCTCCCGCTCTCCGAAGTCGAGTCCCGCTTCCAGCCGCGTTCCCGTGTCTACCTGGGGGAATCGGACGAGCGACCGCTGGTCGTTCGCTCGTCGCGACCGGACCGGGGACGGCTGCTGGTCGTGTTCGAAGGGATCGACGACCGGACCGCCGCAGACCGGCTGGCCGGTGCGTACGTGTTCGTCCCGGCCTCCGAATCGCCCGAGCCGCCGGAGGGCGCGTTCTGGGCGCACCAGCTCATCGGGTGCGAGGTGGTGACCGAAGAGGGCCGGTCCTTCGGGCCGCTGCGCGATGTGGTCCACACGATCGCCAACGACGTGTGGGTGGCCGGGGAGGGCGACCACGAGGTGCTGGTACCGGCCCTGAAGGACCTCGTGGTCTCGGTGGATCTCGCGGCCCGGCGGATCGTGGTGCGCGACGTGCCGGGGCTCACGGCACCATGAGGGTGCCCGCGCCATCGATGCGGGTCGACGTGCTCACGTTGTTCCCTGCGATCTTCGAGAGCCCGTTGCGGCAGAGCCTGCTCGGGCGGGCCATCGGGTCGGGTCTCCTGGACGTCCGGGTCCGCGACATCCGTGACCACGCACACGATCCCCACCGGACCACCGACGACTACGGGTACGGGGGCGGACCGGGGATGGTCATGAAGCCCGAGCCGGTGTTCGAGGCGGTCGAGGCGCTCGGCCCGGGGTCCCGGCGCACCATCCTCTTGTCCCCCGCCGGCCGCCGGCTGGATCAGGACCTCGTCCGGGAGTTCGCGGGCGAGTCGTGGTTGGTCCTGATCTGCGGGCGCTACGAAGGCGTGGACGAACGCGTCGCTCAGGGTCTGCCCGCTGAGGAGGTGTCGGTCGGGGACTACGTGCTCTCCGGCGGGGAGGCGGCCGCGCTTGTGCTCCTGGAGGCCGTCACCCGCCTGGTGCCCGGCGTGGTGGGCAACGTTGAATCGCTTGGCCCGGAGTCCTTCGGCGCGGACATCGGGCTGCTCGACCATCCCCACTACACCCGTCCGCGTTCGTTCCGTGGGATGGAGGTACCCGATGCTCTGCTCTCCGGCGATCACGCCCGGATCGCCGAGTGGCGCCGTCAGGCCGCTCGGGAGAAGACGCGTCGGAACCGGCCGGACCTGCTGGAGGGTGACGAGCCGGCGGGATGAAGGCGGCTGCGCTCAGGCGGCGCGGCCGCGGGCCCGAACCGGTGGCCTGCGACCGCGGTGCTAAGATGGGCGACCGCACCCGTCCGAGAAGGATCCTGGAAGCACGCCATGAACAGAGTCGACCCCGTCGAGAAGCCGCGCCTGCGCGAAGACCTCCCGGACTTTCGTCCGGGCGATACATTGCGCGTGCACGTCCGCGTGGCCGAAGCGGGCCGCGAGCGCATCCAGGTCTTCCAGGGAGTCGTGATCCGCCGCCAGGGCGGTGGCCTTCGGGAGACGTTCACGGTGCGCAAGGTCTCATTCGGCGTGGGTGTCGAACGAACCTTCCCCATGCACTCGCCGACCATCGCGAAGATCGAGGTCGTGACGCACGGCCGGGTGCGGCGCGCCAAGCTCTACTACCTGCGTGAGCGGCGCGGGAAGCGTGCCCGGATCCGGGAGCGGCGCGAGCCGGTCCCGGCCAGGACCGCCTCCCGGCCGCCCGACGAGGGAGCCGAAGCGGAGCAGGCGTAGCGCATGGCCTCCGGGACCCCTCCGAGGGACCAGGACGAACCGACCCCTCCCTCTCCGGAGGTCTCCCCGCCAGGCCCCCCTGCCTCACCCGAGGACGCTTCCGCTGCCGGCGCGGCGAAGCCCGCAGGCTCCTCCGCGGGCGTGTGGGCCACCGGCGCTCCCGCCGTCGCCACCCCTGCGAAGACCTCGAGCCGTTCACGAGGGGTTTCCGGCGCGGGGCCGGCCGGGAACGGTGACGAGCCGGCCGGCGCAGGGAAGAAGCCCACGGACACGAAGAAGGGCGCGGTCCAGTTCCTCAGGGAGCTGCCGGTCCTGCTGCTGGTCGCGTTCCTCCTCGCCCTCCTCATCAAGACCTTCGTGGTCCAGGCCTTCTACATCCCTTCGGAGTCCATGGAGCCGACGCTCCACATCGGTGACCGGGTGCTCGTCAACAAGGTCGTCTACCACCTGCACTCCCCCCGGCGAGGGGACGTGATCGTGTTCTCCGACCCGCACGCCGCACCGGTGCACCGCAGCCCGCCGCAGGCGTTCGCCCACTGGATCACCGAGGGGTTCGGAGCCCCAACGAGCTCGGACAAGGACTTCATCAAGCGGGTGATCGGGCTTCCCGGCGACACCGTGGAGATCAGCGATCAGGGACAGGTGTTCGTGAACGGGACCGCTCTGCGCGAGCCCTACCTCAGCCCTATCCGGGACAACCGCGCCTACGAGCCGATCCAGGTCCCGCCCGGCACCCTGTTCGTGATGGGCGACAACCGGACGAACTCGAACGACAGCCGGTTCGGACTGGGGTTCATCCCCTTGAACAAGGTCGTCGGGCGGGCCGTCGTGATCATCTGGCCTCCTTCGAGGGTGCGGTGGCTGCACGGGTTGTAAGACCGGCCGCGGGGACGCCGATCGATCAGTACGAACGGCGCCTGCACGCTGCCGGCTTCGCGCTGGTGGCGGGCGTGGACGAGGCCGGGCGTGGGGCGCTCGCCGGGCCGATGGTGGCCGCCGCGGTCATCCTGCCCGCGGAGTTCGCGGTGGACGGGCTGGCCGATTCGAAGCTGCTGTCGCCACACCAGCGGGACGTGTGGTTCGATCGGATCCGGGGCTCGGCGATCGCCATCTCCGTGTGTCGCGCCTTCCCGCAGCGCATCGACCACCGTGGCCTGCACGTGTCGAACCTCTGGCTGCTCCGGCGAGCACTCCGGCGCCTGGACGTCCGGCCGGACTTCGCGCTGGCGGACGGGTTCGCGCTCCGTGGCCTGGCGGTTCCCTCGCTCTCCATCAAGAAGGGCGATGCGGTGACGGCGTCGGTGGCCGCGGCCAGCGTGATCGCGAAAGTGACCCGGGACCGGATCATGGACCGGTACCACCGGCGGTTCCCCCAGTACCGGTTCGACCGTCATCGAGGGTACGGGACGCCCACCCACCGGGCAGCGATCGCCCGGTACGGCCCGTCCCCGATCCACCGGATGTCGTTCAAGGGCATGGACCTGTGGATGAGCGACCCGGAGAAGTACCGTGGGCTGTACCTGCGGGACGACCTGCTGGACCCGCCGGGTCCGAACGGCCGCACGCCTGACGACGACGAGGAGCGACCGGGATGAGCGAAGAGGACATCGAGCGGTTCGAAGACGACATGGAGATCCGCCTCTGGCGTGAGTACCGCGACGTCCTGCCGATGTTCTCCTTCGTCGTAGAGACCGAACGCCGCTTCTACCTCGCCAACCACGTCGAGGTGCGGGAGCACGAAGGCCCGGGCGGGGTGTGGTTCGAGGTGGAGCTCGGCGACGCGTGGGTGTGGGACATGTACCGCCCGGCCCGGTTCGTCGGCAAGGTCCGGGTGGTGACCACCCGGGACGTGAACGTGGAAGAGCTGGTGCGCAAGGAGATCGCTCCGGACGACGCTCTCGGGGCGTCCGCGCCTCCGGAGCCCCAGGCCTAGCTGCCGGCCGGGATCGTGTCGTAGGCGGTCCGCACACTGTGCGGATGGACGAGCCGACGGCCTCGCACCTCAAGACCGGCCGGGTGGGCGAGGCTGCCGCCCTATCCTGGTACGAACGGGCAGGCTACCGGCTCGTTGCGCGGAACTGGCGCTGTCCGCTCGGGGAGATCGACCTCGTGGTCACCCGCGGGTCCTCTCTGGTCATCGTCGAGGTGAAGGCGCGGCGCGGTTCGGCGTTCGGCGGCCCGTTCGAAGCCGTCACGTGGAAGAAACAACGGAAGCTCCGGGCGCTGGCGGAGACGTTCCTCGCCACCCTCGGCCCGGCTGCCCCCGCCGAGGTCCGGTTCGACGTGGCGAGCGTGATGCTCGACCGCGCCGGCCACCCGTCGGTGCAGGTGTTCGAGCAGGCCTTCTGACACGTCGGGCCACCGTTTGCGCAGGTCGACGGCGGTCCACCGCGATCGTGTCGTAGCCGGACGCTACGGTCGCCCCGCATGTACGGACGGGTGTTCGCGGCGGCCGTGGTCGGGGTCCAGGGACACGTCATCGCGGTCGAGGCCCACGTCGGGCGTGGCCTTCCGGCCCTGACGCTTGCCGGCCTCCCCGGGGCCGGTGTCCAGGATTCGCGCGAGCGTGTCCGGCCGGCGGTGGAAGGCAGCGGGCTGGAGTGGCCGATGCGCCGGGTGGTCGTCAACCTTTCGCCGGCGAACGTCCGCAAGGATGGGCCGGGGTTCGACCTGCCCATCGCCCTGGGGGTGCTGGCCGCCTCCGGGCAGGTTCCCTCGCCGGCGCTGGCACTGTACGCCTTCGCCGGCGAGCTCTCGCTGAAGGGCGAGCTCGTGTCCACGCCGGGCATCCTCCCAGCGGCCATGGCCGTCGCCGCAGCGGGCCTGCAGGGGATCGTGGTGCCGGAGGCGAACGGGCTCGAGGCGAAGCTCGTCGAGGGCCTGGACGTGGTGCCGGCGCCGAGCCTGGCCGCCGTAGTGGGGTTCCTGCGGGGCACGTGGAAGCCGGAGCGACCGGTCCACGAGAACGGTGCGGCGGTCCCGGCCCCCGTCTCGACCGACGTCGACTTCGGGGAGGTTCGAGGCCAGGGCGGCGCTCGGCGGGCGCTCGAGATCGCGGCCGCCGGCGGGCACAACACGCTCATGATCGGCCCGCCCGGCGCCGGGAAAACCATGCTGGCCCGCAGGCTCCCCACCATCCTGCCCGACATGACCCGGCAGGAGGCGCTAGAGGTGACCCGGTTGCACTCGGTGGCGGGGCTCCTCCGAGACGGCGGGCTGGTGGCCATGCGGCCGTTCCGTTCGCCGCACCATTCGATCTCGCTGGCCGGCCTGTTGGGCGGAGGGTCCAGCTTCCTCCGGCCGGGCGAAGCGTCCCTGGCCCATCTGGGGGTGCTCTTCCTCGACGAGGTGACCGAGTTCCACCGGGACGCGATCGAGGGGCTCCGGCAACCGCTCGAGGACGGCCGCATCGTGGTGGTCCGCGCCGTCGGNNTTCAGCAAGCCTCTTCCACTGCCCGCCGCCCTCCGATCAACCGCCCCGGGCGCCCTCCCGGGGCGCTGGTCGGTCATTCCGGCCCTGTGTGCCCCTGTGTGTGCTCGCGTACGGGCACGGGGGCCTCCGCACCGTACGGAGGGCCCACAGCGGCTGCCACGCGAAAGTGTGACGTACGTCACACCTGTTTCTGCAGGTCAGGGGGTTGCCCGAATGTCGCTAACTGGGGACCCCTTCTTGCGAGCGCCGGCGTCCACGTAGATCC
>DHWS01000047.1 GCA_002413305.1 Actinobacteria bacterium UBA5176
CAGTACGCCCGCTTCGCCAAGGGACTCGTCCCCTGGCCGGGCTGGTTCCTGAACCGCCAGGTGTACTTCTCCTGGTCGAACTTCGAGCCGGTCAGGACCGAGATCTTCAGTCGCCTTCCGATCACGCTGACGTTAGCTGTGGGAGCCGGGATCATCTGGCTGCTCATCGGGCTGCCGATCGGGATCATCTCGGCCATCAAGCCCCGCTCGGCGGCCGACCGGGGCGCGATGCTGTTCGCGCTGTTCGGCGTCTCGGCTCCGGTGTTCTGGTTGGCCTACGTCCTGCTGTACGTCTTCTGGTTCAAGCTGAAGATCGCGCCGGGAAGCGGGATCCCCATCGGGGAGTCGCCCCTCAGCGCCGCGGTGCACGGCAGGTTCATCTTGCCCTGGATCACCCTGGCCCTCACGTATGCCGCGTTCTACTCACGGATCCTCCGGAGCAGCCTCATCGAGACGTTCCACGAAGACTTCGTGCGGACGGCCAGGGCCAAGGGCCTCCCCGAACGCCGCGTCATCATGCGCCACGCGGTCCGGGTGGCCATCACCCCGATCGTCACGCTGTTCGGCATCGACCTCGGCTACTTGCTGGGCGGGGCCATCATCGTCGAACAGGTCTTCAACCTCCAGGGTGTGGGGCAATTCGGCATCCAGGCGTTGTTCACGAACGACTTCCCCGCGGTGATGGGCGTCACCGTGCTGGCAGCGTTGTTCATCGTGGTGGCGAACCTGGTGGTGGACGTGCTGTATGCGTTCCTGGACCCGAGGGTGAGGTACGCATGACGTTCTCGATCGCCGCGGCGGACCCCTCCACGGAAGAGGTGGGAGTTGCCACCCAATCGAAGTTCCTGGCGGTGGGCGCCGTCGTCCCCTGGGCCAGGGCCGGGGTCGGGGCGGTCGCCACGCAGGCCTTCGCCGAGATCACGTTCGGGCCGCGAGGCCTGGACCTCCTGGCAGAGGGCTTGGAGCCGCAGGCGGTGTTGGACCGGCTCCTGGGCGCCGACGAGCGGCGGGACGAGCGACAGCTCGGGGTGGTGGACGCGCGAGGGCGGTCGGCCTCGTACACCGGCCCGGGGTGCTTCGAGCACGCCGCCTCCGTGACCGGGCCGAACTTCGCTTGCCAAGGCAACATCCTGGCCTCGGACCGCGTGGTGCCCGCCATGGCCGAAGCGTTCGATGCCACCGCGGGGCAGCCGCTGGCCGACCGAATGCTGTCGGCGCTCCGGGCCGCCCAGCGGGAGGGCGGGGACCGCCGTGGCCAGGAGGCGGCGGCCATCCTCATCCACAAGCCGGGCGGGAGCTATGGGGGCACGTTCGACCGGTACATCGACCTCCGGGTGGACCATGATGACGAACCCATCGAAGAGCTCAGCCATCTCCTGGCGCTGCACCAGCTCTACTTCGACCATTCTCGGCAGGGCGAACTGATCACCGCCGACCCTGCGTTGGAGGCGGAGATCGCGGAGATCCTGAAGGTGCGCGGGAAGCTCACCTCCGGCCAGGACGTGTGGCAGGCGCTCGAGGATCACCTCGGGTGGGAGAACCTCGAGGAACGGTGGGCCGGACGGGGACGGATCGACCCGTGCGTCCTCGCCTACCTTCGAGACCAGGCGGCCGGCCGGGACCCGCTGCCGTAGGAACCCCCGGTCAGCCGGAGATCCCGTGATGCGGGAAGATCGATCCGTCGGGTGAAGGGTTCAATTACCCGGATCGCGTTCACGCCGCCCACCGGTACTCATGGATCAGACCGCCCAGGACGTCTCGCCGTCGAAGGCGGGCGGTTAGACCCGTGCGGTCGATGCTCCGCCGGCCCGATGGCACCGTGAGATGAAGCCCGTCGGGTCCAGAAACTCGATCGCAGCCTGAGAGCGGCAACGCAGGGGAATCTTCACAATGAAGCTAGGGACTGGGCGCCGTCGTGCTCACTGGTCCCACGTCCACCGAGGACGGGGTCAAGCAGCCGGTCCCCGAGATCTGGAGCGAGACGAAGTTGTTCGGCAGCGTGACCTTCACCTTGTCGAACTGCGCGCAGGGGCCGGCGCTGGTCGGGACGTCCGACCAGTAGGCCACGAAGTACACCGACTGCCCAGCGCCCACCACCTGCGGCTGGGGCGTCCCGCCGATGTCGGGGAAGCCTCCTCGGTGGACCTGGACGTTCAACCAGCCGGTGGAGGCATGGAAGTCCATGCCCGGGTACCCCTGCGAGCGGCAGGCGTGGCCGGAGGTGTTCGTCGAGCGCAGCACCCACCGGATGGTCCCGGCGGCGCCCTGGGAGGAGACCACGGTGGTGGACATGGTCGCGTCCAGACAGGTGAGCGGCGAGACCACGCCGGTCGGGGTGGGCGTGGAGGTTGGCGGGGCGACGCTTGTTCCTGGGGCTGGAGCGCGGCGTCGGTGATCGCCCGAGCAGATGGCGGGCGGTTCCTTCTCGCGTAGTAGGTCGACGGTGACGCCCCAAGGGTCCGGCACAGGAGCTCGACTCCGATCATCACCCAGGCCGTGAAGGTGAAACGTAGGATCCCGCTACAAGTCCGAGCGAGCGTTGTTCGGACCGTTCAGCCGTAGTGACGGAAGGCCAACCAGATCGCCGACCACGATGCCAGCTGCCTCGTGCAGATCCAAATCGGGGCGCCTTCCTCGTCGTTGGTCACGCCGTACGCGTTGTGGATCCGGTCGGCCAGGGACACCGACGTGAAGTACGGGGTCAACGCTGCCCGATCGAAGCCAACAGCGATCGCGGCTCCGGTCGCTGGCGACGGTGGGCCCCACCACCAGAACGAGTTGTGGCCGCTGTATGCCTGCGGGAGCCCGCGTGTCGGGCCGAACAGGTCGATCGCACCGGCCTCGCCGTAGTTCTCGGTGACGATCACGCTCGAAGCTCGCTCGGAAGGAGGCAGAGCTTTCCACACGCCGGCCACCTGGTCGGTGAGGGTCTGCCAGCCGATCTCCTCGCCCAGGTTGTAGTTGATCGCCTGCAGCGGCACCTTCGCGAGTGCCGCCGGAGGGAGCACGGGAAGCGCCAGCGGAAGGATCAGCACACCGCCGAGGCACGCGATCGCCACGGCTGCGTGTCGGGATCGCCAGAAGAACCTGCGGTGGGGCACGCGACGGAAAAAGCCTCGTTCGCCGTTGACCACCTCCTGGGTGACGATGGCCCCTGCCGCGAACAACACCGGGTAGCCCGGAGCGAGGTAGTAGAAGCGGTCCGGGATGACGATCCACAGCAACACGAAGGCGATCGCGAAGGAGGTCGCGAACGCACGGAACGGCCGCATCTCGATCCTGGTCCAAAGCGCCCACCACCCAGCCATCCACACCGGCGCGACGAGCGGCTGGAGCGCGAGCAGCGTGATGAACGGATAGGTGAGCGCGAAGCCCAGCCCGGAGTGCTCGGCGCGGAGGTTGGCGTCCATCTCGCGTGCGGGCCAGTGATGGATCGCCTGCCACGCGAGGTTCGGGGCCCATCCGGCCACCGCGAGCCCGACGCCTGCCCACAACCAGCTGCTGCGGAAGATCGAGGCTTGCCGGTTGACGACGAGGCCGATCGCGAGCGTCGCGAGCAGAAGCAAGATCGTCTCCTTGGACTCCAGTCCCACGGCGACGACCGCGCCCACTGCGAGCCAGAGCCGCGCGTTCCCGGTGCGAAGGATCCGGATGATCAGGAACGACGTGAGCGCCCAGTCCACGGCGTCGAAGATCGTCGGCCCCTCGACATGCGCGATGACCAAGAACCCGCCGAGCCCCACGCAGAGCGCCGCGAACGCTTGCGCGAACCGCCGGCCCCCGAGCTCGCGGGCGATCGCACCTGTGAGCGCCACGACGACGCCATCCAGGAGGGCGGGGATCAGCCGCAGGCCGAGAAGCGTGTTGCCGAGGGCCACGCGAGCCAGCCACGCGGCCACCACCGCCATCGGGGGCTGATCCACGTACCCGAACGACAGATGGTGCGACGCGGCGAGGAAGTACAACTCGTCGCGGTGGTATCCGTTGCGCGAGGCGAAGAGCAACAGCAACGCGATCGTGCCGGCCGCGATCCCCAGCACGGGGCGTCGGGCGAACGGATGGAGGTCGGTGATTGTGCTCCGAGACGGTTCTGAGGAGGGTCCCGATCCCACGGACGGAGTATGCAGGGTGGCCTCACTGAACGCGACGCCAGCCGTGGAGGGGGAGAATGGGCAGTGCCGTGAACGAGTCCGAACCGACGCTCGCCGCCCGCAGGGCGCTCCCGCTGG
>DHWS01000102.1:0-245 GCA_002413305.1 Actinobacteria bacterium UBA5176
GGACCAGTACTCGTCGTGCCCGAGCGTGATCAGTGCCCGGTGGAGCAGGAGACGCTCGGGGTGGGCGCTCAGGTCCAGGTCGGTCCAGTAGGTCGCGTCCAGGCCCAACTTCTCCACCAGCGAGATCACTGTCCGTTCGTTGCCGTCCAGGAGATCGCCGGCGCCGCGGCCGATGGCGTACGGGCGGTCGAAGGACACCACCCGGGAGCGGGACCCATAGCCCTGGGGCCCACCGTACAGGCTGT
>DHWS01000102.1:468-2913 GCA_002413305.1 Actinobacteria bacterium UBA5176
CCGCCCCAGTCGTTGTAGGCCTGCCACGTCGCGACGCCGTTCTGCACCACCAGCGCCGAACGGCTCTGGTCGTCGCGGATGGTGAGCGGCACGTAGCTCTGCCCTCCGTCGGAGCCGATCAGCTTCAGCACGTAGCATCCCGGCGCCCACTGCTCGTCCACCGTGAACCGGAGGGAGGGCCTCCAGGGCGCCTCCACCATGTTTGTGATCTGCTCAACGGTGGCCGGGGGTTGCTGGGTGCTCCGAACCTCGCCCGCACGCCAGACCAGCCTGGCCCCCAGCCCCTGGTAGTAGCCCAGCCGGTACGCCTCCACCCGGAACCGTTTGGCCGGGGTCGAGACGTACAGGGTCAGGGACTCACCGGAGGTGGCGCTGACCTGGTCGGCGTACCCCTGGATGTCGTACGGAGCGGAGGCCGGGATCTGCCAGGCCAGCGTTCCGGGCATGCGGTTCTCCTGGATCACCCACGCCGCCTGGTCGGGCCGCAGGTGCGCGATGTCGCTCGGAAGCGGGGTGGAGGACGGGCTCGGGGCGTTCTGGGGAGCGACGTTGGTCAGGGAGGTCTCGGATCCGACCGGCGTGGGCGCGGCGGGCGACCTCCTCCCGGCTGGGCCTCCCTGGGCGGACAGCGCGACGCTCCCGACGCCCACCACCAGGGCCAGCGCAACCAGCGAAACGATGAGACGGCGAGGCCGATTCGGCCGTCGCGCCGCGTGGCGACCCGGGTACAGCAATCAGGTCGAACCTCCCCCCGTGGGTTAGCCCTCCGACCGCAACGCCAGCATGGTACGGGCCCGGTGCCCACAAAGCACGGATTCGGGGCCTGCCATTTGACCGAACGCGCCCCCCGGCTCGCGCGAGGCAACCTCCGGGCGACCGTGGTCGCGGTGGCCGCACTCATGGCCATCCCGGGGCTGATCGGCTTGGCCGCTCCGTCGCTGTCGCCTGCCCACGAAACCGCCCGGGCTGTGGAGATGGCATGAGGACCGCCAGTGCGGGCGCGTCAGCTGACCGTGATGCTGCCCGACTTGGTCGCCTGAGCCCCGGTGCTGTCGGTCACCTTGACCGTGAAGGTGAACGCTCCTTTGGCGGTCGGAGTGCCGGTGATGGAGATGGGTGGTGACGGCGAGAGGCTGAGACCCGGGGGAAGCTGTCCCGAGGCGATCGACGCGGTGAACGGCCCGACCCCTCCGGAGAGGAAGAAGTTCTGCAGGTAGGCCTGGCCCAAGGTTCCGGTGTTGCAGCAGGTCGTCGGGAAGGTGATCGCGAGTGGTGGCGGAGGGCCGACCGTGATGCTGTAGGTCTGCTGGAGTGACTGTCCCTGCTGGTCGGTGCCCTTGACCGTGAAGGTGAACGTTCCCTGCTGGGTGGGAGTGCCGCCGACGATCGTCCCTGAGGCCCCGTAGGACGCCGGCATGAACAGGCCGGGCGGAAGGCTGCCCGCGACGATGGCGAAGGTGCCCCCGGAGTTGTTGCTGGTGATGATGAACCCCTCGTACTGCTGACCGACCGTGGCGCCGGGCAGGACGCACACGCCGTTGAGCAAGGTACCGCCGTTGGTGTCGGGCGAGCAGACCAGCGTGTCCGGGGGCGCTTGGTTGACGGTGATGCTGTAGGCCTGCAGCGATGACCGCCCCTCGTCGGGGTCGGCGGCCCTGACCGTGAAGGTGAACGTCCCGGGCTGGGTGGCCACACCGTTGATGATGGTGTCCGTCGCCCCGTATGACGCCGGCATGGACAGGCCGGGCGGGAGGCTCCCCGCGACGATCGAGAACGCGTCCGAGCCCGTCCGCTCGGTGTTGGTGGCGATCACGTACCCGAAGTAGTCGTTCCCGCCCCCGGCGATCGCGGCAGGCAGGACGCAGACGCCGTTGACCAGGGTGCCGCCGTTGGAGGCGAGAGAACACTCCTGTTTGAGAGGCGGCGCCTTCGCCGAGGCCGGGCCGGCGGCTGTGACGCCGAGCAGGAGGGCGGCGAGAATCACGATGACTGTCCTCCCGGGGAGGAGCAGACTCCTCTGCTTGGAGATGTCGCTCATCGATTCACGCTCCTTTGCCCGGGCAGGGAGGCTTGACTGCCCGCCCCTGTAATACGGGCGCATGGGCAGGCTAGCCTTCGGATCGGCCAAGAAGACCATCCAGGACGAACGGCCCTCGCCTCCGGCTTCACCATCGTGGTCGACTCCCGGGAGCAACCGCTACCCCTGGCAGTTCGAGGACCAGGATCTCGCTCAACACCGAGGCTCCGCCCCAGGGCGTGGGCCCGGTCTTCCGGTCTCCGGTCCGGAACGCGCAGGGGAGTGGACGGCGAGCCGGTCGCAAAGTGGCGTGCGGACCAGGTGGCTAACATGGGTCCTGATCCTGGTGCGCTATCATGCCCGGCGGTAGGGTCGCCTAGGCTGGCCGAGGGCGGCGGTCTCGAAAAAACCGCTAGGGAGGCAACCAG
>DHWS01000102.1:3045-3331 GCA_002413305.1 Actinobacteria bacterium UBA5176
CGCGGCGAGATCACCCTGACCGTCACCTTCGGCCCGGCCTCCA
Organism: Actinobacteria bacterium UBA5176; assembly: GCA_002413305.1. GTDB lineage: Bacteria > Actinomycetota > UBA4738 > UBA4738 > UBA4738 > UBA4738. The sequence continues at coordinate 3,089 of DHWS01000102.1, forward strand.
CCCCGGTGTTCGCCTCCGCCGTGGCCTACGCCAGCGCCCACGCCGGGACGCTGGAGCAGGTGGGACCGAAGACCTACCGGGCCAGCTTCGCCCTGGGCACCGACCCCGATGCCTACGGACGGGCCCTGGACCTGGTGCACATGGTCTACGGGTGGAGGGCCACCCTGGTCGAGGTGGGCCGACGGAGCCTCACCCCTCGGGTTCGACCGGCGTGACGGTGTCTTCCGAGGTGCGGCGCTCGAC
>DHWS01000099.1:0-6384 GCA_002413305.1 Actinobacteria bacterium UBA5176
AGCATGATCGTTGCGCCGGGAGCCGCGGGGGTCGAGTATCAGGGTTCGTCACGCGGCCACCCCATGGTACTCGTTGATCATCTTCAAGTAACCCATTTCGACCGCCCTTTACACCCGCCTCGGGGAAGGTTCGTAGGGGGGATGGGAAAGGGTCGGTGCTGGAGCACCGACCCTTTCCCACTCACGGCCTCTTCTCCGTCGTGTGATCCGTGGCTTGTACCCAGTCGAGCACGTTCCTCCCACCTCCGGCTAGTGCACAGACGCCTCAGCCACCGCGACCCGGATGTCCGTCCCGGTCTGCAGGTTGAACGGGTTCGGTCCGTTGACGATGATCTCGATCATGCGGACCTCGATGCTGTTCGGGGTCTGGATGATTCGGTGCAGCCAGATCGTGAGGTTGCCAACGGTGATCTTGGTGTTCGGAGCAACATCGGGGGAGATCGGCTGGCCGTTGACCACCAGGTTCACGAAGGTCGATCCGGCGTCGCTGAGGGTGATGACCCCGGCGGTCTTGGCGGCATGCGCGTCGGCCTTGACCACATCCGCCGTAACCAGGCTGGAGAGCAGATCCACTGTTTGCACGGTGGAGGTGGTCTCACCGCTGGCCGTAGTCGCGTCGATCGTGCCCTGGGCCGTGTCGGTCACCGTCCCCGTGGAGATGATGTTCGGCACGTTCACGCTCGCCACCGAGTTCGTATGGACCCTCCCGTTGGTCCCGCCGCACGGCATGTTTACCACCGCGCTCGGTCCGGAGAGGACGAGGTTGCCCACGTGGGCCTTGGTCCCGTAGGCGATGCCGTCCAGGCTGCCCGCCTTGTTGAGTTCCAGGTCGCTCGTGGCGTGCGCCACGATGATCTGGGTCCCCTTGGCGACGCCGGGAAGGTCGACGGTGACGAACACATGAATCATGTTCACCGTGAACGAAGCGGTGGTCGCCCCGATGTGGGTGATCTGCTCGTTCAGCACCACCATGCCAACGCCGGGCAGGGTGATGGTGGTGTTCGGGGCTGGGGTGACGGTGATGGGAACACCGTTGACGACCAAGTTCACGAAGCTGGAGCCCGCGGCGCTGACCTGGAAGCCGGTCGTGTCGTGACTCGTGGCGCTGACCGCCTTGACCTCGCTCGCCGTGATGAGGCCAGACAGCAGGCTCGCGGCATGGACGTCGGCGGAGGTCGTTGACTCGACGACGCTACCGCTCGCGATGGAATCCGCCGTTGTGTTGATCGCGCCCGTGGTGACCACATTCGGGACGTTCACGCTCGCGACGGTGTTGGTGTTGTGCACGCCCGCGGTCGTCGTGCAACCGAGCCCGACCAGGGCACTCTTGCCGGCTACGACTGTCCTGCCCACGAAGGCGTTGGTCCCATAGGCGTCGCCGGTGTAGAACAGACCGGCGGGGCTCTGTACCGCGGCGGGGCTGCCCACCTGAGCCGCTGCGGCCGCGGAAACCAACCCGATCGGCAGTGCGAGGAACATGAGCGCGACCAGCGCGCTTGCCGTTCTCGTTCGCATCTGGCACTCCTCCCTACCCTCATTCGGGGGCGCCTGCCTTGGCCTCAGTTAGCTGACCAGCCGTCGCCTCCTTTCGGGACTAGTTTGAGTTACCTAGTTCTCCACATGGGTGACTCTATTCCCTGAAGAGGCGACAAGTAAACAGGTGACGAACATCCAACAGCCTGGACCTGGTGACCAGCGAGGACGGGGCGGGGTGGACCCAGTTCCTGCGCTCGCTGGTGGCCCGGGGCCTGTCCGGGGTGCGCCTGGTGGTCTCCGACGACCATGCCGGCCTGGTGGGTGCGATCGCAGCGGTGCTCCCCGGGGCCTCCTGGCAGAGGTGCCGGACCCATTTCGTCCGCAACCTCCTCACCCGGGTCCCCAAGACCGCCCAGCCGTTCGTGGCCACCCTGGTCCGCTCGATCTTCGCCCAGCCATCGCGGGAGGAGGTCGAGGCCCAGCACGTCCGGATCGTCGAGCAGCTGGGGTCCCGGTTCCCGGCCGCCGCCGAGCTGCTGGAAGCCGCCCGGGAGGACATCACGGCGTTCCGGCTCCTTCCCGTCGAGCACTGGAAGCAGGTGTGGTCCAACAACCCCCAGGAGCGGCTGAATCGGGAGATCCGCCGACGGACCGACGTCGTGGGCATCTTCCCGAATCGGGAGGCCGTGATCCGGTTGGTCGGGGCGGTGCTTTCCGAGCAGCACGATGAGTGGGCGGTGGCCCGTCGCTACATGAGCTCCGAGTCCCTGGCCAAGGCCCGGATGGCCGTGATCGAGGGTGACGTTGGGGAGGAGGTGATGCCGGCGCTGGTGGCCGCGGGGTAGGTGATCAGAACGATGGATGAAGCGGTGCTCTCATACACCACGTTGACGGACTTGGCCTGAGAACGAGGGGCTCTCCCGAGGACGGAGCGATCGCACCACGGTCGCTGGGCGAGGCAATCCGGCTTCTGCAGTTTCGGGCCCGGCTTACTCGAGACGAGCTCGCGAGCCTCGCTGGGATCTCTCCGGCATCGATGACGAGCTACTTTTATGAGGTTTCCTCGCCGTCGATCGCCGTCTTTCGGAGGATTACGGCGGCTTTGGCTGAGCGCCTCGGAGTGAATCCAGCGAGGCTGTGGATGGACCTCGGGGCGCTCCTGGAACCTCGTTCGGGCCCGGAGAACGAGCGCGGGGTGGATGACGGCAACGCTGGGCTCTCCCGAAAGTTGACCCAGTCAATGAACGTCGGGGACAGCGAGACGTTCGTGTCCCTTCACACCCCCGACGTCGTGGTGAGCGTCCCGGGGCGGAACCTGCTCACCGGCCGTCACAAGGGAGAAGAAGGGATTCGTCACCTCATCGAGCAGATGCATCTCTTGACGGAAGGGAAGCTGTCTTCGAGGTTCACGACGTCCTCGCCAATGACGAACATACCGTCATCCTCTATACCCTTCGAGCTCGGCGCCAGGATCGAATGCTTGAGTCGGATCAGTCGGTGATCTGCCATCTTCGAGACGGGAAGGTGGCCGAGGCGTGGATCGACAGCCACAACCAGGACGCCGTCGACGAGTTCTGGTCGTAGCCCGCCCGGGTTCCCTCCAAGTCCCTTGTGGGTCGGTAGGACCCCGTTGGGCCGAACACTCGGTCATCAGGCCGCCATCCCGGTGCGAAACGAACGTGAAGGCCCCCCCGACGCAAACAGCACCGATCTCTCCTTCCTGCGAAAGGCGGCCAAGTAGGTAACGCTGGTGATTCCAGTGCGTCGCGACCGACACGGGAATCATCGCGAGCCAGAACACCGTCAGCCAGCCGTTCACCCAGCGCATGAAGACCGGGTCCCCCTGCACGGAGGCCCACAGGGATTTCATGACTCCGGTCATGTGGGTTCGAGAGGACCCGGGCTCGGGACACGGCCCTTGTCATCGGAGGTCGGGCGCAGGAACCCGGGCACCGGGTAACGAAGGCCCCGATCCAGTTCGACGAACACCGGGGTCGAGTAAAGTACGGAGCATGTCTGGATGATTGCCTCAGCCACCGCAGTTTCTGGGTCGTCCACATCGAATCTCGACTGGTGGAAGCTCGCCATAGAGTTCGGTCAGCTCATCGCCATCATCGTCGGCGGCGTGTGGGCACTGTATCTCTACCGGGCAGGACGACGCGGGGAAGCAACGGTGGGGATTGACCCAATCTTCGGTGATGTGTGCGGTGACAAACCCAACCAGGATGATGGGTTCGGATTGCGCTCACTCGTAGAATCCCCGTATGCCACGTCAGGGCTGGAACTGGAACGATCCCAGAGGCCGGAACGTTAGGCTCAACCAGGGGACCTGGGACAAGCACATCTGTGGGCCGGATGGGCATATCGAGATGGCGGCGAACTTCGATGCCATCTCGGAGACCATCTGCGACCCGGATCGCATCAGCGAGAGCGGCACCCGCTACCCGGACCGGGAAATATACGAGCGGATGCGGGAGTTCAAGGGCTATGCGAGACCGCGACGCCTAATCGCCACGGTTGTGGTGAAATGGCGGTCCCCCAAACGGGGGATACGCCCGAGGCGGCGAGCACCGATAATGCCCGTAGGGGACATCGTCACCGGGTATGCTTCGGGCACCCAGCATCAAGGAGCGACCACATGGCAGAGAGGCGAGAAGTCCGAGTAGCTTACGACCGCGCTTCGGACGTTCTGTACGTGACCTTCGGGGTGAACGTGCCCGCGATCTCAGTGGAGGTTCAGGAAGGCGTACTGGCTCGACTGAACCCCGACACCAAAGAGATGGTCGGGATGACGGTGATAGGTCTTTCGGATCGGACCGTGGAACAGTCGGTCGCGGTCGAGCCTGTCCGCGGGTCGCTGACCTACGATGCGGGTGGCCTCGTCCCTGCCTAGAAACTGAATCACATTGTTGTGATTCATGTCATACCCTCCGGGCATAATGAGGGTGTGTCAAAGACCAACATCCTTCGGATCGCCGAGCGAATCCCCGACGAGGCTGCCGCCTATGAGTACCTGGAGCAGCTTCGGTGGAACGGCTCGCCGGTCTGTCCCCACTGTGGGAACGAGGACCGCTGCTACTTCCTGACCCCGGCCAACGGCAAGAGCCGCGCCACCCGTACCGGGAAGCCCACACAGCGCCGCCTCTGGAAGTGCGCGGCCTGCCGTCGCCAGTTCTCGGTCCTCACCGACACGGTCATGCACGGGACCAAGATTCCGGTTCGGACGTGGGTGTTCGTGCTGTTCGAGATGTGCGCGAGCAAGAACGGCGTCAGCGCCCGCGAGATCGAGCGGAAGTACGGCCTTTGCCCTCGGAGCGCGTGGTTCCTCACCCAGCGCATCCGGGAGGCCATGAAGGACGACGGCCTCGGCATGTTCGTGGGAAAGATCGTCGCCGATGAGACGTGGATCGGCGGTCAGCCCCGATACCGTCACGGCCACAAGGCCGGAACGGGTGGGCAGGGCGTCACCGACAAGACGCCGGTCCTCTCCCTCGTGAACACCACCACTGGGCAGGTCCGCTCGAAGGTGGTCCCTGATGTGACCGGGGCGACGCTCCGCAAGGCCATCGCCGAGCGCGTCAACATGGCGGCCTCCGTGCTCTACACGGACAGCGGCAACCAGTACCGACAGATCGGCCAGGAGTTCGCTGCCCATGAGAGTGTTGACCACCACGTCGGCGAGTACGTCCGGGGCGACGTGACCACCAACCACGCCGAGGGCTACTTCTCGCAGTTGAAGCGGTCGCTCGACGGGACGCACCACCGGATCAGCGTGGAGCACCTGCCGCGCTACCTGGCGGAGTTCGACTACCGCTACTCGACGCGGGAGGCCACCGACAAGGAGCGCATGGGCGACCTGCTCCACCGCGTCGGCGGACGGCGGCTCGCCTACAGGCCCCTCACCCGCGCCGCTTCCGGGGCTTGAGCATCGCTCCCATCGCCACCTCGAAGGGCTCCTCGATCTTGGTGCGAAGGTCCATGTCCGGCTTGGCCTCCGGCTGGCCCTCCTCGGGCCACGCCTCGGCCGCCGTCGCCTCGGCCTCTTCCTGCGAATCCAGGGCGGCCCGCCGAGCGGCTATGGAACGGTCGAACGTCTCGGCCACCTTCCGCTGTTGCCCGATGCTCGGCAGCGGAGGGACCGGAAGCCGCAGCAGTTGCTCGGCGCTCTCCAGCCGGGTCCTGTTGCTCGTGCCCGTCGCCATGCCCTCCAGCAGTTCGCGAGCCGGGCGGCTTCGCAGTAGGAGTTGGAGGTACACGGGCGATGCTTCCGACGGGTTCTTGACCCGGTAGGCGAACATCTCCAGACTCATGACCATACCGTCTACATCCGCCCCGGCCACGGCGACAGACCCCTTTACGGCGTCGATGCCGGAGACGACCAGATCGCCCGCACGGACAACCCAAAGCTCCCTCGGCGAGTAGCCGACGGTCTGGAGACCCTTGGGCCGGATCGTCCCCGTGAGCCGGTTGATCTCGGCGAACGGGTATTCGCCCCGGCGGCTCGGTTCGGGGTGCTCCAGAGGCGCGGCTTCCAAGTAGCGCCCGAGCGTCGGGGGATCGCCGAACCGCTCCCGAAGCTCTCGGACTCGCTGGAGGTAACGGGCATTGAAGAAGTCCAGGCGGGACGAGCCGCCCTCATCGGCCGTGACGTAGAAGGCCGTGCCGAACCCCGGTACGCCCTCGGCGGCCTGCTGAGCCTTCGACCTGTCCAGCCATCCCTCCTCGTACCGCGCCAGCACGGCGTCCCGCACCGCCTGGAACAGTAGCCTGACCTGCGGCAGGTCATCGCCCACCCAGTCGCCGGTCGGGCCGTATCCCACCCGCTCGGCGTGGGCGTAGAAGATCGGCTCGGCGGGGGCCTTGCCGGGTTCCGGCTTCCGCACGAGGAAGATCACCGAGGTCTTGGCG